>JABWAK010000027.1 GCA_013361065.1 Bacteroidota bacterium | reverse complement strand
GACAGCGAGTTCAACCAACTGTCGGGGGACACCATGCATCGATCTTCTTCCATCTCCAGCAAGATCACCTCTTTGATGAACGACCGGGAACGGACCCAGGTCGCAGAATCGATCGAACACTATTCCAATGCCGGCCTGTCACGGGTCACTCCGGACCTTCTGGAAATGGTCTGGGACAGGACGCAGGACGGGATGCTCCTCACGGACAGCGATGGTCTCATCGTTGCCGTGAATGCTGCCTTCTGCGGACTCACCGGTATGTCCGAACAGGAACTCGTCGGGTTCCCGTTCACCGTGATCTATGACAGCACCACGGACCGGAAAGCGGTCTTCGATACCTATCTGGAACTGGTGCGCTCGCAGCGCATCCCCCGCAAGTACGAGCAGGAACTCCATCTGAACTCCGGTCACTGCGTGGAAGTGGAGATCATCACCTCCACATTGGTGGACGATGCCCAGGAAACATACGTGCTCACCGAGTACCGCGATATCAGCGACCGGAAACGATGGGAACGCGCCATGCACCTCAGCGAGGTCCGCTACCGCTCGCTGTTCGAGAATGCCGTGCTGCCGATGTACGAATCGACGATCGACGGGAAGCTGACCAACGCCAACATTGCCATGATGCAGCTGCTCGGATACGATTCGTTCGCCGAACTGCTGGCGCTCAATCTCGAGACCGATGTGTACGTCCATCCCGAACAGCGGATGTCCTTCCTCGACAGGATCCAGTCCGGTACGGAAACCCGCCCCGCGGAACTGCAGCTCAAACGGAAGGACGGCAGCACCATCATCGTTCTGGCCCATACGCGCATCCTGAAGGACGAGAACGGGCTGGTCATCGGATTCGAAGGAGTGCTGGAGAACATCGCCGAGCAGAAGGAACTGGAACAACAGGTTCAGGCCAACATCAAGAAACTCGAAGCGAACCGCGAGGAACTCACCCGGCTGAACGCGCAGAAGGACAAGATCCTCGCCATCGTCTCGCACGATCTCCGCTCACCGTTCAGTTCCATCCTCGGCTTCTGCGACCTGCTGAAGAGCGAGTTCACCACGCTCACGGACAAGGAGAAACTGGAGTACATCGGATTCATCAACGAGGCGGCCATGCAGCAGCTCGCCATGGTGAACTCCATCCTCGACTGGTCGCGCATCGAGACCGGACGCATCAACATGCGGGTGCAGCCGCTCGACCTCCGCTCGCTCGTCAGCACCGTTGCCACCTCCATGCTCGGTCTGGCCATGAAGAAGGGGATCGCCATCCGGTACACCGTGCCGGAAGAGACCATCCTGCCGGCCGATGAACAACTGATCCGCCGTCTGCTGCTCAATCTGGTCGGGAATGCATTGAAATTCACGCCTGCCAACGGCACCGTCTCCATCGACGTCACGGCGGATACCGCCGGCCAGCTGGTGATGAGCGTCTCCGATACCGGCGTCGGCATCCCGGCAGAGGATCTGGGGAAACTGTTCCGCATCGAAGAGAAGTACTCGCGGCAGGGACTGCAGGGAGAGAACGGCACCGGACTCGGACTGCCGATGTGCTACGAGATCATGAAGAAGCATAACGGCACCATCGAAGCGGTCAGCGAGGAGGGACGCGGCACATCGTTCATCCTCACCTTCAACAAGCTCGTCCGCTCCACCTGCAAGAAGGTGCTCGTCGTGGACGACCAGGTCGGCAACCGCCTCATCATCTCGCGGTTCATGAAACGCATCTCCGAAGGTTCCGAGATCTTCTTCGCCGAGACCGCCAAGGAAGCGCTCACGATGATGGCCACCAATGTGCCGGACCTGATCATCACCGATTATCATATGCCGCAGATGAACGGACTCGAATTCCTCCGCGCGGTTCGCAACGATGAGCGGACCAAGAACATGCCGGTGATCCTCGTCTCCGGCGCGAATCTGGAAGAACATGTCCACACGGATATGATGACCAAGATCCTCCGTAAACCCATCAACTTCAACGAACTGAAAGGAGTAATGCAAACCATCCAATTCTGATCCCACCCACATAACTCGCACACGGCTCCGCTCTCCCCCGGGCGGGGCCGTTTTTTTTCGGAACACCCGATTCCCTCGTGAACTGCGGCAATTATTGTATTACCGGACAGGAAGGTCCGCGATCGCTCTCATCACCTCCGCCGCTGCAATTCCTCCGTTGCTGTTCTGCTCAAACTTCTCTACGTTGCGCCTGATGAGACACCGGCACGACGCGGACCAGAGGACTGGCCGTTCGTCGGTCGTCCCCCGCTTCCGGTGCGCCCGTGCGTGATCCACGTCCACCATCACGTCCCTCAGGAGGCACTATGCAATCCTTCATCGCTCATCTCTGGAAGTTCGCCCTGATCACCGCCGCCGGCGCCGCCGGCAGTATCACCTTCGGCCTCATGCTGTACGGCAGTGAGGTTTTCAACTATACCGGGGTCACCTTTGCCTTTGTGGCGTTCGGTCTTTCCGGTTCCTTCATCTTCGCGTTCTATCATGTGTACGGATTCTCGAACTCCGTCACCGCAGCTATGACGGTCAGCGTCGTGCAGTTCATCACCGCTTCGGCATGGATGCCGATGCTCAATGCAGGACTCTGGTCGTTCGGCGTCAACCTGCCGGTGGTCTGGCTTGCGTTCCTGTTCGAACGGAAACTTGCGGTGTTCCACTGGGCCAAATGCTTCGTGGTCGGCATCGTCTATGGTGCGGTGTTCGTCCTCTTGACGCTCATCGTCGGCATGCTCCAGACCGGCACCGTGATCCCGCCGGAGGTTTTCCGCGCGAATTACATCGATGGTCTGCTGATCGGGCTGGGAATGGGATTGGGGGTACAGGCCGGTGAGGCGAATATCCACTCCCTGGAACGGAAATGAGCGGGATCGGGAATGACCGGCACCGGCGGTCCGGCAGCAGCCGGACCGCCGTGACGCGGGATACGGCGGAGGTTGCCTTCCATCATACATCTTGGTATCTTGAGCCATCACCGCAGACCCTGGATCCCATGAAGAATGCCTACATAGCCGCACGAGATTTCGTCCTCCGATATCCCGCCATCCTGGCATCGTACTTCATCTACAGCTATTACTTCATCTCCACGATGGAGTTCTACATCAAGTTCAAGGACCGGCACTTTGGTACCACGGATGCGTTGCGGCATTTCGATACGCTGCTCTGGATGTGGGTGCTCGCCTATGCCCTCGTGAAGGTGATCGAACTGCGTGAGCGGCTGCACAAGCGGGAGAAGGAGATCCTGGAGCATGAGTACAACATCCAGCTGAAGGAGACGCAGATCCAGACGCTGCATGAAGTGATCATGACGCTGAAGCACGAGATCAACAACCCGCTCGCCATCATCCTCGGATATGCCCGCCTGCTGAAGAAGAGCACCCCTGATCCAGAGTCCCTGAAGAAGATCGAGGAGATCGAGACCGCGTCCCAGCGTATCAACCATGCGCTCAAGGAATTCTCCGCAGCGAAGGTCTACGAAGTGACCGATTCCCCGGTCGGGAAGCTGGTCGATATTCCGCCGTTCGAACCGCGGAAGACGCCGTGACCCTGCACGAACAATGGATGTCCCTCGCCCTGAAGCAGGCGGTACGCGCGTTCGATGCGGACGAGGTCCCTGTCGGCGCCGTGGTCGTTCACAAGAACACCGTCATCGCGAAGGGATACAATCAGGTGGAGACGCTGCACGATCCCACCGCCCATGCCGAGATGGTCGCCCTTACCGCCGCCGCCGCCCACCTGGGCAACAAGTTCCTCGCGGAATGCACCCTGTACGTTACGATGGAGCCGTGTCCGATGTGCGCCGGTGCCATCGTCCTCTCCCGTATCCCCACCATCGTCTTCGGCTGCTACGATCCGAAGATGGGCGCCAGCGGCAGCGTCATAAATGTTACCGAGAACAAGCGCCTCAATCATCAGGTCCACGTCATCGGCGGCGTACTGGATGCCGAATGCGGCTCGCTCGTCAAGGAGTTCTTTGCCAAGGTTCGGAAGAAATAACACACCTGATCAACGGTCCCTTCAATGCTTCACCTGATGTCAGGCCTGGAGTCATCACCCTTGTGGGGCCCCGTCAAGAAAAGAAGGCTGTTACTTTCATAGTATAGTATAAAATAAAAAAGGACGACCGACTGGTCGTCCTTTTTTGTGTGCCTCGGCATGTGATCAACTCGCCATTCCCTCTTTCAATTTCTCCGCCCGGTCCGCCACGCGCAGCGCCTCGATCATCTCGTCGATATCGCCGTCAATGAACCGGTCCAGATTGTAGAGCGTCAGGCCGATGCGGTGGTCGGTCACGCGGTTCTGCGGGAAGTTGTACGTGCGGATCTTATCGCTCCGGTCGCCGCTGCCCACCATGGACTTACGCGCAGCCGCCTGTTCGTTCTGCTGCTCCTGCAGTTTCATCTCGTACAGTTTGGAGCGGAGCATTTTCATCGCACGCTCACGGTTCTGCAGCTGGGACCGTTCCTGCTGACAGGCCACCACGATGCCGGACGGTTTGTGCGTGATGCGGACCGCCGTTTCCACCTTGTTCACATTCTGTCCCCCTTTGCCGCCGGAGCGGTAAGTGGCCAGCTCGATATCCGCGGGATTGATCACCACCTCCTCCACATCGTCCACCTGCGGCATGATCGCCACCGTGGCGGCGGAGGTGTGGACGCGGCCCTGCGCCTCGGTCTCGGGGACGCGCTGGACGCGGTGCACGCCGCTCTCGAACTTCAGTACGCCGTACACATCCTCGCCGTCGATGCTCATCGTCACTTCCTTGAAGCCCCCTTTGGCCGTTTCGTTCCAGTCCAGTGTGTCCACCCGCCATTTCTTCCGCTCGCAGAAGCGGACGTACATGCGGTAGAGGTCGGAGGCGAACAGCGCCGCTTCCTCGCCGCCGGTGCCGCCGCGGATCTCCACGATCACGTTCCGGTCGTCGTTCGGGTCCTTCGGGACGAGCAGTCCTTTCACTTCGTTCTCGAGACGCTCCAGCTGCGGTTCCAGCTCCGCGATCTCGGCCAGCGCCAGTTCCTTCATCGCAGCATCGCCGCCGGCCGCGAGCAGTTCGCGCGCGCTCTCCAGCTCCCGGTGCACCCGCAGGTACTGGTCCGCACACTTCACGATCTCGCCCAACTCGCGGAATTCCCGCCCCAGTTCCCGGCTCTTCTGCTGATTCGCGGCGATGTCCGGATTGGACATGCGCTCCTGCACTTCGGAGAACCGGCGTTTGATGGATTGTAATTTCTCTACAAGATTGCTCATGGATCGGTGTCGGTCAGCGTGGGTGTCAGTCGCGTTGCAGTGCAGCTTTCAGTGCGGCCAGTGATACTTCCATCATCGATTCATCCGGCTCTTCCGTGGTGATCGTCTGCAGCCAGAGTCCCGGTGCCACGAACCAGCGTCCGAGCCTGGTGGTGCTGTGCTTGGCGGAGTACTTCAGGAACTCGTACGAGATGCCGCCGAGGACGGGGATGAACGGGATATGCGTGGCAAGGCGGACCGGCAGGGTCAGTTCATCGAGGAACTGCAGCAGGATCGTATCCATCACGCTGAAGAGCAGGATGGCGATCAGCATCACCTGCAGGACGAAACTCGTGCCGCAGCGGGGATGGAAACGGGTATAGGTGATGGCGGAGGGGACCGTCAGCGGGGCGTTCTGTTCGAACGCGAAGACCGCCTTGTGTTCCGCACCGTGATACTGGAACAACCGGTGCACATCCTTCATCTTGGAGATGGCGTAGAGATAGACGAGCAGGATGGTGATACGGATGGCACCGGAGACAAGATTGAAGGCGAGCGGACGCTGCGACACATCGAAGAACTGCGTGGCGGCGAAGAGCGGCAGGAAGAAGAAGAGTGCAACACCGAACGCCAGCGATATCGCCACCGTGAAGGTGAGGGCGAGTTTCCCCTGTTGTTTTCCCGGAACGGCGGACGGTTCCTTGCCCTGTTCCTTCGCTTCCTCGTCCGCGATCGCCACTTCGGCGGAATAATTGAGCGTGCTGATCCCTACATACATCATCTCCACCAGTCCCACCGCACCCCGCACGATCGGTTTGTTCAGCAGAGGGTACTTCTCCAACACGGAAGTGAACGGCATCCGTTTGATGACGATCTCCCCGTTCGCACGGCGCACTGCCGTGGCGATCATCCCTTTCGCCCGCATCATCACCCCCTCGATCACCGCCTGGCCGCCTACCTGGATCGGCTGTTCCACATTGAATCGCTGCTGTTCGCTCATGGTCCCCATTCTACTATGAAAAAGAAGACCTGTGATGTACTCACAGGTCGGTCAATGCATCAATATAGCGAAAAAAGTGCCGAAACGGTAGAAGAGGCCGAAGGCACCTCGGGAAGTGAAATCAGACGAACGACTCGATATTCATTGGTCAAAATGAAGCTATCCCGTATTCACGTGATAGCTACAAAGGGAAAGGAATAGTATGTTTAATATAGAGGTCAGATCAAACGAGTACACCGATGTCCGAGTTCACGATCCTGAAACGATACGAGTTCGCGCATCTGGCGCACCTGGACCGAGCCAAGCTTGCAGACGAAGAGATCGAGTCATTTCTACAGGATGACAATATCGTTTCGATCAATCCAGTGCTGACCAATGCGGTCGGCGGAGTGAAATTGTTCGTCCGCCGGGACGATGCCGAACAGGCCGCAAAGATCCTCCATGAGAACAATTACCCGGAGTTGGCCGAAACACTGGAGAAAGAACTTGATCCCCAAAATCTTTGTCCGAAATGCAGTTCTGCTGACGTCGCCCGGCAGCGGTCCTTTGTCTCAGCCGTTCTGTTCCTGATACTGTTCTTTGTGCCGGTCGCGTCATGGACCAACAGGTATCGATGTTCCTCCTGCGGTCATCAATGGAAGGAATAGTTCTTGGTAGTCAATGTAATACCGGTTTGGTGACAAAAATGAAATGCTCACCTATTCATATTCTATTTAGGTCACTTATCACAATAATAATATTATTGTCAATAATATTTATTTTTCAAATTACGTATGCAGATACCATAAGCTTTGGTAACGATAAGATCGATAATTTTTTTCATTTCACTGAGACAACGGTTTTTCTTTCAATTATTGTGCTGTCACTTATCACATTGGCAATAACCATTAAAATTAACTGGGTAGTGTATTCATGCATAGCACTATCAGTCTTATCAAGCATTATATTGGCAATTGCTATTTTGTTTTCATCAATCGTTGTTTTTTCTTCCGAAAGGACGAATGAGCGCATGTATTTTGCTGAGAAGGATGGCTATAAATATTATGTAAAGAGCGAGAGATTTGTTGCCTTTCAAGGAAGTTCAGAAATATATTTTTATAAAGAGAAACCGTTGTTCTTTTTTATCAAAGAACGTCTCAGGGTTAATGATGAAGAGTTTTCGATTTTAGGCGCTAATAAAAGTGAAGTCACGAGTAAGTTTGAAAACTACCATTTTCGATAACCTCTTTTTACTATTATCCGTGCGAACCGCGCCGCGCTTAAACTGAAATTGTTGTGTTCTCAACTTACAACTTACGATTCGAAACATCATTTTAAATCTAAGAACGGAATCCGGCGCGCTAAAACGTTCGCACGCAACTTAGCTGCCGTCCGTAAGGTGGCAATACCAGAAGTGTGCAAAATGAAGAAATTTAGATTATCAGTATTTTTATTTCCTTTATTCACTTTCAGCCTATTGTGCCAGAATTATGATTCTCGATATATATCAGCAGAACCAATGGAAGGATGGGATTCATTAAAAGCCAGAATACCATATTCAGAACTTTACCGGCGAGCAGGTTTTTGGAGTATTTACATCTTTGATTTTTCATTTGATAGCTTAGGAAATGTTGATCGATTTGAGCCAACGAAGTATCTCCACTTTGACGGAGAATTGGAGACAAAAGAGTTGAAGGTTTTTGGCCAGTCCGACAGTGTGTTTGTGATTCAAGTTGAAAATATCTTGCGATCATTCAAATGGAAACAGGTTGTTTATGATTCGAAAATGGTAAAGGGAAGAGTTAAATTGCCAATAATGTTTAATCAATTCGGATTCAGCAAATGGTATGGTGTTTTGATAAATATTCCACATCCAATTGTAAACGTATCTCATTGATTGCAGGCTGACCATAAAAAAAAGGAATCCCGCAGAGAATCATTGCGGGGCAGGCTAGCGTAAAAAATGTTTCATTTTGCAGGATCCAATGGAAATACTTTTCGGCATCATCCTGTTCTTTGCCGGATACGTCTGGACAAAGAACAATATCAATAAATACAAGAAGGACAGGGTCAACTATATTATTAATAGTCTGTTTGACCTATTGACGATGCACATCATAGAAATACTTGTAGCTGTAATAGTAATGTGTTTAGGTGTCGGTCTGATCTTCAGCAGTTTCAGTTAGCGGTAATTCACTGATCAATGAACGGTTCAAAGGTCCGGAACATATGAGAGAGCTCTCCAGATCCCTGTCGCTTGCCGGCCCCTTGGTCTTCGCTGCGATTTATTCCTGGCAGAACGGAGAATCCTTGCCGGAGCTTCGATTCTATCTGCTCTCGTTGATCGCCATGGCATATATCTATTCAGCCGAGATGGCATTCCAGCAGCTCCGGATGAAACAATGGGAGGGGACACGCTCGCTCGGACGCGCCCGCTTCGTCCTGTGGGACTATGTCCTCCTCCGGGGCGGGGGAGCATCCGTCATTCTGCTTCTTCTGCTCTCTTTAAAAGTGACCATTAGTCTGATCGTCCTTGTCTCCGTCCTGCCGCTCCTGGCACTGATGGTCATCGTCGGCAATATCGTCTGGAACGATTGCGAGCATCAATACCAGGAAGCGGTCTATCGCGCCACCGCTACATCATTCGCTGTTCAACAGAACTAAGAGGCTCACATGAAACGACTATTGCTCCTTGCACTGCTTCCCGCGCTGCTCACCGCGCAGATCAAATATTTCGTCTCCGGAGGGACGATGGTTTCCTCCGCCTCCAGCACCTCCGGGACGGAATCGCCGCTTGCCCATTATTGGTCGAACGGAGCCGCACTCGCAATTGGAATGGAGAAGCGCATCCTTCCAACGATCGACTTCCGCGCAACATTGGGATATGCATACCTGCCATACAAGTCCTATGGTGAACAACAACCTCCCCGCGAAGCGATGAGTGTAGGATTGGCAGACCCGGCAGCATATACATTGGTCGCGGCGGACGGTGATGCATCATCGGTCGTACGGCTGATGATCGAAGGAGTCTATAGCGAGCCGCTCTCCGGTCCGCTCGAACTGCTGCTCTCGACCGGCGTCGGTGCCACGATGGGATCCGTCGGCAACATCCGTGCTACGTGGATGAGTAATTCTGGTATGACCACACGATATACTTTACGATTCAGCGAATCGGTCTATCTTGTCCATTCAGCCGGACTGGGATTGCGGTATTCGTTGGTGGGAGGAATCGCCGTCGAAACGGCAGTGAAGTATTATTCCAATTATACGGACCGCATGCAATATTCATTCATGGTCGGTGCGTTGGTGCAGTGATCGACCATATCATCGTTATCTCACACCACAATTATAAGGGATTTCATGAGTAAGCGTATTGTTCCGATCATTCTTGTATTCTTGGCTATCCGTCTTTCCACCGGATGCGCCACCATCATCCACGGTTCCTCGCAGACGATGAATGTCGTGACCAATCCCGCCGATGCCGAAGTGTGGGTGGACGGGATGCGGAGCGGTCTCTCGCCGACCCGGCTCACGCTCAGCCGGAAGGAGCATCACCTGATCACACTCCGGAAGGAAGGGTATAGTGATGTGAATGTCCGAATCACCAAGAAGATCTCCGGCTGGCTGCTGGGAAATATCCTCTTCGGAGGCCTGATCGGATGCGGTGTGGATTTCATCTCCGGTGCGGCATACAATCTCACGCCGGACCGGCTGGATGTGAACCTGTCCTCCGTCTCTCTGCTGCAGGACCGCACGCTGGAGTTCGACGCAGCGCAGCTGGATGGCGTGGAAGAGATCCGGTTCCTGAATGGGAATGGTGAGCCGGAGATGGTCGTTGCTCTTTCCTGGTCCGAATGATCCGTGGAGGAACGATGCGTACCGTTCTTATCCTTGCCGTGGCAGCCATACAAGGCATCCTCGCACAATCGTCAGCACCGTACTATCCGCTGACGGTCGGTAACCGGTGGTACTATGACTCTTCCTCCGTTCCGGTACGGGTGGTGAACGATACGCTCATGCCGAACGGACGCATCTATACTGTCCTCGACCGGTCGGACCGGGCAGGCGGGATCTATGTGCGGACCGATTCGGCCTATGTCTACTATTATGGCTATCGTCAGGATATTGAGACGCGATTCTTTTCGCTGAAAGGAGCGGTGGGGGATACGGTCCGCATCTTTATGCAAGAGCGGACCACGATCACTGCCATCGACAGCATTTCGGTCTTCGGCAAGAAGGCGAGACGGATACGGTACCGGTATGATGCCCTCGTCACGAATGAGTTTGAACTGACCGAAGGTTTCGGACTGACCGCGAAACATTTTTACGGTGATCCGCCTCCTCCGTGGCCGAACTATTCGAACATCCTCACCGGCTGTGTCGTCAACGGCGTTCAGTTCGGGAATGTGGTGAAGGTGATCGTGTGCGGACCGGACGTACCGGACCAATTCACCCTCGGTCAGAACTTCCCGAATCCGTTCAATCCCTCCACGACGATCCCTTTTACGCTTTCCGAGGATGGTTCGACGCGATTGTCCGTGTTCGATATGCTGGGAAGGGAGGTGGCGGTCGTCGCCTCAGGCTTCCGGCGTGCCGGTTCCTACGCCGAGCAGTGGACCGCTCAGGGATTGGCCAGTGGTATCTATTTCTATCAACTCATCTCCGGCGGACGAAGGACCGTACGGACATTTCATCTGCTGCGATGAATCAGCGCTTCGATCGTTTGCAGCCCCACATCACACACACAAGAAGGTTCGATATGCGTTCTATGAATAGGATGTTCATGCTGTTGTTCGCACTGGCTGTGACCGCCGGTGCTCAATCCAAACTCGTCTTCACTGAGGAATTCCAGGTCTATGGATTGTTCTCAATGCCGACAGGTGACTTTGCTTCCACAACGGCGGACAGGGCTGGGTTTGCCCTGCCGGGGTTCGGGATCGGTGCCGATGTTATGATGGTCTCGGATAAGAATGTTGCCATTGTTGGATCGGTGAATTATTCCAGGAATTCAAGGGATGGTGAAGCGATCCTCAAAGAAGGCGGGTTTCCTGCCGGCGCCACGATCGAGGATCGTTCCTTTTCCACGACCTATCTGCTGGCGGGTGCCCGGGTGAACATTCCGGTCACAGAGACCGTCCGTCCGTTCGTGATGGCCCAGGGAGGCATCCTGTTCGCTTCGTACCCGGGCTTGAATATCTCGGATAACGTGATCAGTATCGTCGCGAGCTCATCCTCATCCTCCGCCATGGCATTCAGCCTCTCCGCCGGCGCCCGTGTGTTCAGTTCCTTCGATCTCTCGGTGCGGTACTTCCGCTCCGAACCGGAATTCAAATCCGAAGCGAGCGTGACGATGATCAACGGAACATTCGTGTGGGAAGGGAAAATGCCGATCTCCGCACTGATGGTCGTTGTCGGTTATGCGTTCTGATGCGGGAGCAGCATTCCATTCGCTTCTGATTTTCTTTATATTACAGCAATGGTAACTTCCGCGCGGTATATGTTCGTCTCAGCGCTGTTCCTTTGCGGGGCAGCGCTGCTCCATTCCTGCGACAGTACCGTACAGATTGAGGAGGTGGAGGACACCTTCGCCGTCTACCTGCTCCGCGATACCACGCTCACCGCGAACGATGCGGTGGCGAAACCGCTCTCCGCACTGCAGCTCGCCGATACTGCCTTCATCCTGGTCTCCGACCTGACCGGATACCGGTGGGCGGAACATACCTTCACCGTGAAGGAACAGCTCACACCGGCCATGGATCTGCTGAAACAGCGGAAGAATGTCGCACACGGCGTCCCATTCGTTATCGTGGTAGGGATCGACAGGATCTACCTCGGTACGTTCTGGTGGACGACCTCCTCCAGTATCCCGCCTGCCTGTGCCGTGATCGATATCCTGTCCGGTCCCCCGTACGCCATCACCCTGCCGCAAGGTGCACCGGAATACCGGAATGATGCACGCATCCGTACCTCGCTGATGAAGTACGGTGTGCTGATCGAATAGAACCAATCCTCGGAACCAATTACAGAATACCGCAGAGTTCGCAAAGAACACAGAGAAGAATTGAAAGATCGCGAAACTGTGGAAATGAATTGCACTGACAATGAATTGAATCAATGAATCAATGGGCCAATGATTCAATTCCCGTAATTTTCGTTCAACGGTCATTCTGAACGAGCCGGCCTCGTGCCGTGAATGCGAGTGAAGAATCTGCGTGACGCAAAAGAGCGAAACCGCACACTCCACACATTACGCGGTTGATGCCGATGAACGAATGCCCGTGCCAGGGAAGAAGTGGAAGAGGAAGTAGAGGGTGAAGCTGACAAGCAGTGAGTACAGATAGCTGAACTCCAGTCCGAGGATGTAATAACAGACGATCCACGTTATCGTTCCGCCCGCCAGCGTGGCGATGGCGCCGCGGTCATTCCCCAGTTTCGTATAGACCCCCAGCAGGATCACCACGAAGATGCCGGCGCTGCCGAAGGCGGAGGCATCCTTCACCAGTTCATAGACGCCGTCCGCACCGAGAGCGAAGAGCGCCGAGGCGAGTCCGGCGATGATCACGATCGTCCGGTCGATGGCGATCTTCTGCCGTTCCGGGAGGTTTTTGCTCATCGGGAAGGCGTTGTGGGTGATCAGGGCGGAGATGGCGAGCAGGGTGCTGTCCACGGTGGAGAGGATGGCGGAGATCATCGCTCCGGTGAAGATGATGTACAGGGTCGGCGTCAGGAAGCGTGAGGCCATCGCCGGCAGCACCTGTTCGCCGTCCGTGAGTCCCGGCACGATGGAGGCGCCGGCCAGACCGATGGAGAGCGGGATGAGTCCCACCAGGATGTACAGTACTCCCGCGGTCAGTGCGGAACGCTGTGCCACGGCGGATGAGCGGGAAGAGAGGGTGCGGGAGATCAGTTCCTGGGCGAAGATGGAACCGCAGATGGGGATGAGCCATTGTTCCGCACGCTGCAGCAGGCTCATGTCGTTCGCTGCAGCGCCGGAGGAGATGCCGGCGCCGATATGGGCCGCGAAGGATGCCGCACCGCCGAGATGGTCCGCCGTGAAATAGAGGAGCATCCCGAGTCCGGTGATGAGGATCGTTCCCTGGATCAGGTCCGTGATCACATCCGCCATCATGCCGCCGAACGATGTATAGAAGAGGACGATGCCGGTCGCGGCGGCGATCGCCAGGGTCAGATCGATCTCCGTCACGGCGGAGAGCACGGTGCCGAAGGCGCGGATCTGGGCTGCCGTCCAGAGGAAGGAGGTCGGCACCATCAGCAGCGCACAGAGACGCGCGCTCCGTTCGGAGTAGCGCACGCGGAGGTAATCGGCGATGGTGACGAGCTTCATGTCCCAGAACTTCCGCGCGAAGAAAGAACCGACGATGAGGATGCAGAGTCCGTACCCGAACGGATCGGAGGAGATGCCGGCGAGTCCGGCATCGTACGCCGTTCCGGCGGAACCGATGCACGATTCGGCGCCGAACCACGTGGCGAAGATGGAGAAGGTCGCAAGGGGAACGCCGAGTTGGCGTCCTGCCAGAAGGTAGTCATCCTCCGACCGGACCTTCCGGGAGACGATGTAGCCGATGGCCAGCTGGACGGCGATGAAGGCAAGGATGCCGATGAGCAACAGATTCATGCGAAAAATAAAAGAAAAAAAGAGGAGAAAAAGAAGGAGGAAATACAGGATCGTGTGATTGATTTTCTCTGCTGCACTCTCTACCTTACTCCCGTGCGCACCCTCTCCGTTCAGGCAATCCCATATCCGCTCCAGCTCGTTCTGTTCACGGTGGCCATCGCCGGTATCCATGGTATCGGTATGTCGCTTGCGTATACCGGCACCGGACTCACGCAGGTCTGGTCGCCCTCCGGGTTGACCATCCTCCTGCTCTTCCTGATGGGCCGTCATATCGTGCCGGCGGTACTCGCGGGAACCGCGGTGAGTTTCCTCATTTTCCTGCCGTCGGTTCCGGCGGCGTTACTGCTGGCATGTGTGGCATCGCTGGAGGCGCTGCTTGGCGCCTTCCTGCTCCGGCGTTCGGAGTTCGATCCCGGGCTCCGGTCGCTGCGCGATGTGGGAAGACTGATCGTGATGAGCGGTGCCGTCAGTACTGCCGCCGGTGCACTGCTGGGCAGCGTGATCCATTCCCTGCTTGTGGTGCCGGATGAACCGTTCCAGCCGTTGAACATCCTGCTCTGGTGGATGGGGAATCTGGTCGGCGTCATCGTGCTCACTCCGGCACTCTGTCTGCTGACGGCGCCGTGGACCGGTCAGTGGGGAAGGCGCCGTGTGGCGGAGTTCGCCCTCCTCATGATCGCTGCCGGTATCCTCTCGGCGGTCGTCTTCAACGGCGCGGCCGTGACCTCCGGATTCACCTTCCATGTCGTCTTCATCCTCTTCCCGCTGGCGGTGATCGCCTCCGTTCGGTTCGGCATCATCGGTGCCGTCAGCGCCGTGTTCGTCATCGCTCTGAACGCCGTGCTCTCCGTTGCGACCGGCGCCGGGCTCTTCGCTGCGGACAGTTATGCGGCCAGTATCCTGCTGGTGGACCTCTTCGTGCTGATGCTCGGGGCGACCGCGCTCTCGCTTGCCTCGCTTGCGGAGGAACGCAATAGTGCGGACCAGACGGTCCGGAACAGCGAGGAGCGCTACCGTCTTGTCACGGAACGGACAGGACAATTGGTCTATGACTATGATATCGCGACCGGTTCGATCCTGTGGGGAGGGGCGGTGCACGAAGTGACGCTCTACGGACCGGAGGAGTTCCGCACGATCGGTGTCGACCAATGGCTCGAGCATGTCCACCCGGATGACCGGAGCGGGGCGGAGGAGCAGATGAACAGGGCGATGCGGGAACGGACGGAACTGAGGATGGAGTACCGGTTCCGGCGGAAGGACGGTTCCTACGTCGATGTGCTGGACCGCGGCACATATCTCTACCGCAGCAACGGGGCAGCAGAGGCGTACCGGCTGCTCGGTACGATGGCGGACATCACCCTGCAGAACACGATCTTCCGCAGGCTGCGCGAGAGCGAGGAACGGTTCCGCGTGCTCATCGAGAAGAGTGCCGACGGGATCATGCTGATGGACAAACGCGGGATGATCATCTTCGTGAGCCCTTCGGCGGAGCGGATCATCGGTTATACACCGGAGGAACTCCTCGGAACGAGCATCTTCACCATCCTCCATCCATCCGAAGCGAAACGCTACACGTACCGCTTCGGCCGTCTCACGGTGGAATACGAACGGAGTCAGCATCTGTTCGGCAGGTTCCGGCACCGCAGCGGTGCGTGGGTGCATATCGAAGGGATGGTGACGAACCTCTTCAACAATCCCGGTGTGAATGCCTTCGTGGCGAACTTCCGCGATGTGACCGGCAGGATCGAAGCGGAGGACCGGCTGCGGCGCTCCCTGCAGGAGAAGGAGATCCTGCTGAAGGAGGTCCATCACCGCGTGAAGAATAACATGCAAGTCATCTCAAGTCTTCTTAATTTGCAGACGGCTTCGCGTACGGAGACCGAGGCGGTCGCCATGGTCCGGGAGAGCCGGGACCGCGTGAAATCGATGGCGCTCATCCATGAGATCCTCTACCAGTCCGATGACCTGGCCAGCGTTGATTTCGCCGCTTATATCCGTCAGCTGACCGCATCGCTGCAGCGGTCGTTCGGGCCGCGTGCCGCTTCGGTCACCATCACTGTGAAGGTGGGCCGTGTGCTGCTCGGAATGGACGAAGCGGTGCCGTGCGGTCTGATCATCAACGAACTGGTCTCGAATGCTCTGAAATATGCATTCCCGCGCGGCCGCTCCGGCACCATCACGGTCTCGATGAAACAGCTCCGGTCCTCCACGGTCCGGCTGTCCGTGAGCGATACCGGCACCGGGATGCCGGCGAAACGTCCGGCCGGAGGATCGCTCGGTCTCCGGATCGTCCGCGCACTCACGGAACAGCTGCACGGGACCATCGATACCGGTCCCGGTCCCGGCACCGTCGTCACCATAGAATTCCCCAATCACCGGCACGCTGCGGTATGAAGAAGAAGAAGAATGTGCTCATCGTGGAGGATGAGAAGATCGTCGCACTCGACCTCCGTTCCATCCTGACCGATGCCGGGTTCACCGTCGTCGGCGAGACGGCTGCGGGGAAACAGGCGGTCGCCCTGGCCGCGGAACTCCGGCCCGATGTCATCGTGATGGATATCAGTCTGAAGGGACCGATGAACGGCATCGAAGCGGCCCGGACCATCACGGCACAGTACGATATCCCGATCGTGTTCCTCACCGCCCATTCGGACGAGCAGACGCTGGAAGAGGCGCACCGCACCGATGCGGACGGGTACATCCTGAAGCCGTTCGACGAGCGCGATGTGCGCACCACCGTTGAGATGGCCCTCTTCAAGTACAAGGCCCGCCGTCAGCTCCGCGAACAGCAGCTCTGGCTCACCACCACCCTCCGCAGCATCGGCGATGCGGTGATCGCCACGGACAAGAAGGGTCTCATCACCTTCATGAACATCATCGCCGAACAGCTGACCGGATGGCCGCAGCAGGAAGCGGTCGGCCGGAAGCTCGCCGAGGTGTTCGTGGTGGAGAACGAGGGGACCGGGAAACGGCTCCCCAATCCGGTCGCCAAGGTGCTCCGGGAACGAACACCGCTCAGCCTTACCAACCACACCATTCTGATCGCCCGGGACGGACGGCGCACCTTCATCGAGGATTCCGCTGCGCCGATCGTCGACGATGCCGGCGGCATCACCGGCGTCGTGCTCACGTTCCGCGACGTCACCGAACGGCGCCGCTCCCAGGACGAACTGCACCGGAGCGAGAAACGGTTCCGCGCGCTCATCGAGAAGAGTTCCGAAGTGGTCGTGATCATCGATGCGCAGGGAACGGTCGCCTATGCCACCGGGTCCATCACGCCGATGCTCGGATACACGGTGGAGGAATATACCGGACGCTCCGTCTTCGAGTTCTTCCATCCGGACGAGGCGGAACAGAACAAGGAACGCTTCGCCGACCTGCTGCACCGGCCGGAACGGAGCATCCTGGTGGAGATCCGGTGGCGGCATAAGGACCGCAGCTGGCGCTGGATCGAAGCGACAGGGACGAACCTCCTTGCCGATCCGGCGGTCGGCGGCATCGTCGTCAACTTCCGCGACATCACCCAGCGGAAGGAATCGGAACAGCAGCTGAACCACCTCAACCGGCGTCTCGACCTGATCGCCCGCGTCACCGGCGAGGTGATCGGTGCGCTCCCTATCCAGAAACAGGCGCGCGAGATGATCGACCAGGTGAAGCAGGCCTTCGCGGTCGATGCGGTCATCATCCGTGTCACGGAGAACGAACAGCTGCAGCTGCTGGCCAGCATCGGTGTGGCCGAGCACCGGCTGATGAAGGAACGCCCGGCCTCCGCCGGCATCCCGAAGCAGATCATGAGCAACCGGCGTGCTCTGGCCGTGAAGGATGTACGGGAGAACTTCTCCCGCTCCCTCATGCAGCCGGATACCGGACCGGAAGGCGGTGCCTTCGAGTTCATCTCCTATGCCGGTGCGCCGCTGCTCATCGGTCAC
The DNA here is from genome assembly GCA_013361065.1 of Bacteroidota bacterium. GTDB lineage: Bacteria > Bacteroidota > Ignavibacteria > UBA10030 > UBA8401 > UBA8401. The sequence continues at coordinate 25,551 of JABWAK010000027.1, read as the reverse complement.
ACCGTGATCGGCATCGTCGGACTCTACACCACCGCACGGGTGCGGGAGTTCTCTGCCACGGACCTGGAACATCTGCAGATCGTCGCCAACCATATCTCCGTTGCCATCGCGAATGCGCGGCTCTTCAAGGAGATCCGCGAACAGAACGTGGAGATGATGCGGCACATCGAGGAACAGAACCGCGCCGAACTGCTGCTGCGCGAGAGCGAGGAACGGTACCGGGAACTGGTGGAACATTCCCCCACCGCCATCTTCGTCCATGTGAACGGCATCATCCAGTTCGTCAACCATGCCGCGGTCATCCTCTTCGGCGCCTCCGTGCCCCGCGAACTCATCGGCCGGAGGATGATGGACCATATCCATCCCGACTACCGCGAGAATGCGCGGCTGCGCATGGAGAAGGTGTATGCGAACTACATCCAGCCGACCGCCGAACAGAAGTACCTCCGGCTGGACGGCGGCGTGATCGATGTGGAGATCTCGGCCATCCCGTTCACGTTCGAAGGGGAGCCGGCCGCGCAGGTGATCGCCCGCGATATCACCGAACGGAAGCTGCATGAGATCGCTTTGCTCGAATCCGAGCTCCGCTTCCGCTCACTGTTCGAGAATGCGAAGGACGCCGTCTTCCTCACCGACACCCGCACCGGCACCATCATCGATGTGAATGCGGAGGCCGAGAAGCTCCTCCGCCGGTCCCGCACCGAGATCATCGGCAAGCACCAGTCCTTCATCCACCCGCCCGAGCGGTCCGAAGAGGCGGAATCCCTCTTCCGCGAACAGATCCTCACGCTGGGCGAGCATGCGGTGGAGTTCGAGGTAGTCGATGCCCGGGGCGTCCGTGTGCCGGTGGAGATCAAGGCGAGCGTCGTACGGCTGGACGATAACCGCATCATCGCGCAGGGGATCTTCCGCGATATCTCCGAACGGAAGCTCGCCGAACGGGCTCTCCGCGAGAGCGAGGAGAAGTACCGCCGGCTCTTCGAGGATTCGAAGGACGGCATCTACATCACCACGTTCGACGGTGTGATGCTCGATGTGAATACCTCCATGATGGAGATCCTCGGATATACCGACAAGCAGGAGATGAAGAAGCGGAGGGTGCCGGACTTCTATTATTATCCGGCGGACAGGATCAAGTTCATCAAGGAGTTCGAGTCGAAGGATTATGTGAAGGATTTCGAGGTGGTGCTCCGCAAACAGGACGGCAGCAAGGCGCATGTGCTGCTCACCACCGTCGTCATCCGGGATGAGGAGGGGAAGCCGGCGCTGTTCAACGGCTCCATGCGGGATATCACACAGAACAAACAGCTGGAGCAGCAGCTCATCCAGGCGCAGAAGATGGAGAGCATCGGTACGCTCGCCGGCGGCATCGCGCACGATTTCAACAACCTGCTCGCCATGATCCTCGGTACGGCCGAACTCATCAAGCGGCAGGCGAAGGAGAATCCCGCTATCCGCGGGTACATCGAACGGATCATCGAGGCCTCCGAACGGGGCGCCTCCATCTCGAAGCAGCTCCTGCTCTTCTCGCGTCCGGAACAGGCGGAACTGCTTCCCATCTCGGTGCACACGGTGATCGCGCAAACGGTCGATTTCCTCACCCACTTCCTGCCGAAACAATATGTGGTCGTGCCGCGCACGGCCAGCACCTCCGGCATCATCATGGGGGATGCGGGTCATCTGCACCAGGCGCTGCTCAACCTCTCCATCAACGCGCGGGATGCCATGCCGAACGGCGGCGTCATCACCCTCAGCACGGCCCTCCTGCCGGGCGACGAGGTGCGCCGGCGGTTCCCGGATGCACCGGACCACGAGTATGTCTCGCTGTCCGTGAAGGATACCGGGGCAGGCATGGACGAGACGATCCAGCAGCGCATCTTCGAACCGTTCTTCTCCACAAAGGCCCGCGGGAAGGGAACAGGATTGGGGCTCGCGATTGTTCACGGTATCGTCCGGCTCCATAAGGGGCTCATCGATGTCTCCAGTACCCCGGGTACCGGTACCACCTTTACCATGTATTTCCCTTCGATCGCAGTGGAAGCGACGGAGGAACCAAAGGACGAGACACCCATGCAGCCGCAGCGGCCCGCAACGGTCTTGATCGTCGATGATGAGGAGATGCTCCGAGAGATCCTGGTGGAGAGCCTCCGCGAGGAGGGGTTCGAGACTCTCTCCGCTGTGGACGGTATCGATGCCCTGCGTGTCTATGCCGAGCACCGCGGTCGCATCGCGCTGGTCATCACCGATCTGGGGATGCCGAATATGGGGGGAGAGGAGCTCTTCGCGAAACTCCATTCGATGGATCCTGCGGTGAAGGTCATCGTCTCGTCCGGGTTCCTCGACAGCACCTCCCGGTCGGAGCTGCTGCAGCGCGGCATCCGGGATGTGGTCACGAAGCCGTACAAGTTCGACCAGATCATCTCCGTTATCCAGCGAGTATTGAAGAACGACTGATAAGGCAAGGAAATGAAGATCCTCATCACCGGCGGTACCGGGTTCATCGGTTCCGCCCTCCGCCGCTATCTCTCCTCCACACCGAACGACCTCGTCCTGCTCACCCGCGGAGCGCCGGGCATGGAGTTGACAGGGTCACTCACCGTGAAGTACGTCCGCTGGAACCCGCTCGAACGCGGTACATGGGAGAAGGAGGTGGAGGGATGTGACGCGGTCATCAATCTCATCGGGAAGAACGTCTTCGAGCAACGGTGGAACCCGCAGGTGAAGCAGCAGGTGCTCGACAGCCGTGTGGTGCCGACCCGTCTGCTGGTGGAAGCGATCGGCCGGGCGGAACGGAAACCATCCGTACTCATCTCCGCTTCGGCGGTGGGATACTACGGACACCGGGATGATGGGATCATCACGGAGTCCGCCCAGCCGGGGAACGACTTCCTGGCGGACCTGGCCGTGCAGTGGGAAGGGGAAGCGTTCAAGGCGGAACAGTTCGGGGTGCGCGTTGCTGTTCCGCGCATCGGTCTGGTGCTGGAGCGGTCCGGCGGGATGATCGGGAAGATGCTGCTGCCGTTCCGCCTCTTCGCCGGCGGTCCGATCGGCAGCGGCCGGCAATACCTTCCGTGGATCCATATGGAGGATGTTGTGCGCGGGATCCTCTTTCCGCTGGAGCAGGAGGGACTGAAGGGAGTGTACAATCTGACCGCACCGGAACCGGTGACAATGAAGGAGTTCGCGAAGCAGTTCGGCAGCGTACTGCACCGTCCGTCCTGGCTTCCGGTGCCGGATATCGCTCTCGATGTGCTCTATGGTGAAGGGGCGAAGGTGATCGTCTCCGGTCAGCGTGCCGTTCCGGAGCGGCTATTGGCTGCCGGGTACCGCTTCTCGTACCCGGCGCTCCGTCCGGCGCTGGAACATCTGCTGCAGTGACCGGTCAGGGAGCGGAGGGCGGGACCACCGTGCCGTTCAGATCGGTGACGATGATGAATCCGTCGCTGCTGCCGGAAGTGTAGGACGCTGTTGAGCCGATGATGATGAATCCGTTCTCCCGCGGCGCGATGCCGGTCGCCGCATCGTGATACCGCCCGCCGTACCGCTGTTCTGCCAGTTCCTTTCCCTCCGTATCCAGGACCAGCAGCCACGCATCCTGCGCGCCGAGCGAGTCGGACGCCGTGCTGCCGCAGATGCCGATGCGGCCGTTCACGACGGCGAGGTCGGCCGCATCGTCATCGCGCGCACCGCCATATGACTTCGTCCAGAGATGCGTGCCGGCGGAATCGAACGCTGCCACGATCGCATCCTGCTTGTTCGTGGAGGTGCGCGCCGTTCCGCACAGATAGTACCGTCCGCGGAACTCTGCGGCAGCACGGAATGCCGCGCCGCCCGGACTCCGCAGGTCCCGCCGCCATTTCTCCTCGCCGAGGAAATTCAGCCGGATGACGGTCGCACGGTCCGACCCGCGGTCCGTTCCCTTCTGCGACATGCCGCTCAGCAGCAATCCTCCGTCCGATGTCTCCAGCAGCCGGTACGCTTCATCGTGGTACACTCCGCCGATGGTCCGGTCCCAGATCAGTTCGAGCTGGTCATCATACTTCGTCAGCGAGATGTCGGTACGGTCGCTGTCGGTCTCAGTATACCCGCAGACGATGAATCCGTCCCGCACACGGATGATGCTGTTCACTCCCTGCGCACCGTCATGCACGATGGTGCGGTTCCAGAGTACATTCCCGCTGCTGTCGGTCCGGACGAACCACCGGTCCGCCGGGAATTCCCGCGAACTGTTCTGTCCTGCCGCGATGAACCCTCCCGACGGTGCCGGTGCAGCGGAGGTGAACCATGCCATATCCGCTCCGGCATAGAAGCGGGACCACTCGATGGTGCCGGTCCTGTTCACTTTCACCAGTGTGCCGCCGGTGCCGCGCGAATGGGTCGATCCCGCGAGCAGATATCCGCCGTCGCCGGCCGGCGTGATCGCACGGAAGATATCGAATCCGCCCCGTCCGGAGACCGCCGTGAAGGCACCGGTGCGGTGGAGCAGGGATGGTTCGCTCCATGCGCCGAGCAGATTGCCGACGGTGACCGGAAGGACGCGCCAGCGGTAGGTCCGTTCATCGGGAAGATCCACGGTGAGGGACGGCTCCTTGGTCTGCGTATCGACGATCAGATAGTCCATCGACGTGGTATCGGAGATCTGGACGGTGTACGAGACCGCATTGTCGATCGGTTTCCAGCGGAGCGTGACGCGTTGGTCGCGCACGACGGCATTGTGCAGGGGCGCCAGCACTTCCACGCGCGGCCGGGATGTGCGTAAGACCTCGACGTTGACCGTGGAGGATAGCCCGATATTCCCTGCGGAGTCGACCGCAGTTGCGCTCAGGATATGCTTCCTGCCGTCGCCCCAGAAATCACTGTGCCAGAGGAATGTGTACGGGGTGTCCGTTTTCCGTTCCAGGAAGATACCGTCCACATAGAGCGAGACGGCCGTAACGTACGATTGGTCCGACGCGGTCACGGTGACCGGGAGCGGCGCACCGATCTCGGATTCCTCCGGCGGTACGATCTCGACCGTCGGCGGAGTACGGTCCAGATTGTCGGTGGAACCGCAGCCGGCGAGGGAGAGGAGCAGCAGGGCGAAAGCAAAAGGAAGTCGGGGTGTCATCGGTTCAGTATCCTGCGGCGAGTCCGTACCCGCGCGGGTCCGTTGCGCCGAACAGCAGACCCCGTTCCGTATCGATGATGATGCCTTCGGCCAGACCGCTGCTGCCGCGCCGTTCATTCAGTGTGTGGCCCATGCTGCGGAGCTTGTCCGCCGTATCCGCCGAGAGTCCGCGGCGCTCGAAGTACGTCATATCCGGCGACCACTGATGATGGATCCTCGGTGCATCGATCGCCTGCTGGATGTTCATTTCGAAATCGATCACATTGCAGATCACCTGCATCACGGTGGTGATGATGGTCGTTCCGCCCGGTGTGCCGATCACCATGAACGGCTTGCCGTCCTTCGTGACGATGGTCGGCGTCATGGAAGAGAGCATTCGTTTGTCCGGCTGGATCTCGTTGGCGATGTTGCCGAGCGCACCGAACATGTTCGGGACTCCCGGTTTGGCGGAGAAATCATCCATCTCGTTGTTCAACAGGAATCCGGCGCCGTCCACCGCAACGAAGCTGCCGAAGCCGCCGTTGATGGTGGTGGTGACGCTGACGCAATTCCCCCACCGGTCGACGACGGAATAGTGCGTCGTCTCTTCCTTCTCGCGTTTCGGCGGCGTGCCGTGCGAGATCTCGCTGCTCCTGCTGGCGCGCATCGTGTCGATCGTCGCACGTCGGAGCACGGCGTACTCTTTGGAGGTGAGCCCCGCCACCGGTACGTCATAGAATGCCGGATCGCCGAGATGCTCCGCGCGGTCCGCATAGACACGGCGCATCGCTTCGATGTACCGGTGCAGCGTGGCCGCGGAGTTGTGTCCGTAACTCCGCAGGTCGTACCCTTCCAGGATGTTCAGCAGCTGCAGCAGCGCCGTCCCGCCGGAACTGACCGGCGGCTGCGAGATGATCTCGTACCCGCGGTACGTGCCGCGGAGCGGTTCACGGATCACCGCTTCGTACGCAGCAAGGTCCGCATGCGAGATCATGCCGCCGCCCCGTTTCATCTCCGCCACGATCAGGTCTGCGGTCGTTCCTTTGTAGAATCCATCCTTCCCCTTGTCCATGATCCGTTTGAGCGTCTTCGCCAGGTCGGTCTGTTTCCACAGTTCTCCTTCGCGGTACGCACTGTCCTTGCTAACGAAGTACCGTGTGCTGCCGGGGAATTTCAGGAACGTCTGCCGGCCCCAGTTCAGATCATCGGCCAGATCCTGCAGCAGCGGGAAACCGTCCTTTGCCAGACGATATGCCGGTGCGATCACCTTCTTCCGGTCCATCGTGCCGAACCGCTCCAGTCCGGTGAGCATCCCGGCGACCGCACCCGGTACGCCGGAGGCAAGATGACCTTCGGTACTCTTGTCCGGGAGGAATGTTCCGGTGCTGTCCAGGAACATGTCGCGGTACGCGGCACCCGGCGCCTTCTCCCGGTAATCGATCGCCGCCATCCGCCCGTCCGACATGCGGATGTTCATGAATCCGCCGCCGCCGATATTCCCGGCAGCCGGATAGGTGACGGCCAGCGCGAAGCCGACCGCCACCGCAGCATCCACGGCATTCCCGCCCTGTTTCAGCACCTCCAGTCCCGCCTGCGTCGCCAGCGGATCGGCAGAAACGACCATGCCGTTCTTTGCTTTCACCGGTTTGCGGGAGGCGGAAAGGGTTGCATCAGGAAGGAGGAGAAATACGACAAGAAGCGAGAGGAGGAGGTTCTTCATGGGCAGCCTTAAAAAAGAAGCCCTGTCGGGGGACAGGGCATTATAATAGAGAGAAGGATTATTTAGAACGGCAGATCGTCATCCTTCGGGACATCCGAATGGACCGGTGACGATTCGGAGGAAGCGCCGCTGCCGCTGCTGCTCCTGCCGGCCCCGCCGCCGCCGTCCAGCATGATCAGCTGGTCCGCAACGATCTCGGTAACGTACCGTTTCACGCCGTCCTTCTCATAGTTCCGTGTCTGTAATTTTCCTTCGAGATATACCTTCTTACCCTTTTTCAGATATTCGCCGCAGATCTCGGCGAGTTTCCGCCAGGCGACGATGTTGTGCCATTCCGTTTTCTCCTGTTGGTTCCCATCCTGGTCCTTCCAGCTCTCGCTGGTGGCGATGGAGAACGTTGCTACCGCAACGCCGCTCGGCGTGTATTTCAATTCGGGGTCTTTACCCAAATTTCCGATCAATTGAACCTTGTTTAAGCTGCGCGACATAAGACCTCCTTAGGTGGACAGTGAATTGTGGGAAAAAACATACGACAAACAGCAAAAAATGTCAAGTAATGCGCCTCTCTATTTTATTGTCTGTTGGATTGTCCGGCAGGGCATACTGTTTCCGCGGATCATTTTCCGTTATATTGCATCTAACAGAGAGGAGAACGATTTCCTCCGCGATACTGTTCAATGTGTGTGAACACTGATCTTCCACTGACCGACGACAACCGATCCAGACCGAGTGACATTATGCAGCGACTTTCCGTGATACGAACCGTTCTGTTCCTCTTCTTTTCATTCTCGCTTGTGAATGCGCAGCCGCCCGATCCTGTCACCATCTCGGTGACCGGCGGACCGGTGGAGATCCCGGCCGGCAGTGCCCGCTCCGTGACGATGCAGGTGCAGATCGACAAGCCGTGGCACATCAATTCCCATGTTCCCAACGATCCGTCGCTGATCGCATCCAAAGTGACGGTCAACGCCGACGGCCTCACTCTCTCCCGCGTTGACTATCCCGTTCCGCATGATGTCGTGTTCGGTTTTTCCGACCAGCCGGTCTCGGTCTTCCAGGGAACGTTCGACGTGAAGCTCCGTCTCACCGCAGCAGCTGATGCGGTACCCGGAGCGCGCAGTGTCACGGTCACGCTGCTCTATCAGGCGTGCGATGATCAGACCTGCCTCGCACCGAAACGGATCACCGCCGAAGCGCAGGTGATGGTCGTTGCCGCTGCCGCGGGTGAACAGACGGTCGCACAGGAAGCACCGTCAGATCCTCAGGATCCGGCTGCAGCTGCCGCACCGGAGACACTGCAGACCTTCGCCGGAGCTCCGGCCTCTGCAACACAGGAGGATTCCCTGGCGGCAACGCTGGAACGGAGCGGGCTCGCACTCTCGTTGCTGCTGATCTTCCTCGGCGGTCTGGCGCTGAATCTGACCCCGTGCGTCTATCCGCTGATCCCCATCACTATCGGCTACTTCGGCGGACAGAGCGAAGGGAGGACCAGCCGGCTCTTTCTGCTCGGCGTTCTCTATATGCTCGGCATGGCGCTCACCTATTCCGTGATCGGTGTGGTCACGTCGCTGAGCGGCGCACTCTTCGGAACGCTGCTCCAGAACATCTACGTGATCATCGGTATCGCACTGCTCTTCGTGGTGCTCGCCCTCAGCCAGTTCGGTGTATATGAGTTCAATCTTCCCAGTTCCTGGATGGCGGCAGCCGGCGGAGCGAAGGGAGGGGCATACGGTGCATTCTTCATGGGTCTCACCATGGGTATCGTCGCTGCGCCGTGTATCGGTCCGTTCGTCCTCGGCCTGGTCACCTTCGTTGCCGCGAAAGGCGACCCGTTCCAGGGATTCCTGATGTTCTTCGTTCTTGCGATCGGTCTCGGTCTGCCGTACCTGGTGCTGGCGCTCTTCTCCGGGAAGATCAAGAACCTTCCCCGTTCCGGTGAATGGATGGAAGGGGTGAAGCATCTCTTCGGATTCATCATGCTCGGCATGGCGCTCTACTTCCTTGACCCGGTCTTGCCGAACGAGGTCCGTCCGTATGTGCTTCCGGTCTTTGGTCTTCTGGCCGCTGTCATCCTGATCTTTATCGACAGGACCGGCAACTCGGTGAAGGGTTTTCGGACGGTGAAAGTATTACTGATGCTCGCCGTTGCCGGCCTCTCGGTCTACGCACTCGTGCCGTCCGAACAACTGAAGCCGGATTGGAAGCCGTTCTCCGAAGCGGCGTACGAACAGTCCCTGAAAGCGAACGATGTGATGGTGATCGACTTCTATGCGGACTGGTGCATCCCGTGCAAGGAACTCGATGCGCTTACCTTCTCGGATCCTTCCGTGATCGACGCCTCCCGCCGGTTCACGATGTACAAGGCCGATCTCACCAGATCCGATGATCCGGCGACCGAGGCATTGACGAAACGGTTCGCCATCAAAGGAGTGCCGACCATCCTCATCATCGATGCGAACGGTGCGGAGCGGGATCGGATCACCGGATTCGTCGATGCGGCGGAGTTCCTGCGCCGGCTTTCCGCAGTACAATAAACCCCTCTAGCCATCCCGATTTTCGATGATTATTGATGCACAGCGGTCCCGCGCTGTTGTGCATCAATATTTCACAGTGCCAGTCATCGGTGACTGAAATGGGAGTCAATCCTCCGTTGCGGAGCATTATTCATGGTTGATTTCCGGTGAACATTTTATATATTGCCACATCAAGCGTCATCCCCTAGATATTTCCTGCAGTTAATCAACAATGTTCCTCATTCATCACAAAGGAGTACGTATGAAGAAACTTCTTCACTGGTGACCGGAAGTTCGGTCGTCCAGGCGCAGAGCACATTACCGAAGGTGTGGCTGGATACAGCCGGTACGTTCGTGAACGGCGTGGCCGCAGGGCCGCAGTGGTTCAAGCGTCCGTTCGGCGGCGGAACGGGAGACCTGGTCCGCGGTATGGCATTCAATCCCGCAACGGGCCATGTGCTGGTCGCCACGCGCGACTCAGCGTACAAAGCGATCATGATCCTGGACGGCGCGAACGGTGATACGCTCGGCCGGCTGGATATGACCGGCGTTGCGACCGGCGCCGGGACCTTCCCGTTCAACCGCGTTGCGGTGAGCGGCGACGGCCGGATCTACACGATGAACCTGCAGACGGCGGTGAGCAAGACAGCGCCGGTGCGGATCTATACCTGGGCGAACGAAGGCGCGGCGCCGATCGTGGCGTTCAGCGACTCGCTGCGCGGACCGCGTATCGGTGATGCGCTGACCGTTGTCGGCTCCGGCCAGGAGACCTATGTGTTCGTGGCAGGCAATGCCACCCCCGGCGTGGTGAACGTGCTGAAGCGCTCGGGCGACACACTGGTGTTCTACAAAGAGATCACTCCGACCGGCTGGGCCTCCGGCGTTCTGGGCATCGGACCGGTAGGGAACGGGATGGGCGACTTCTGGCTGAACACCGCCGGCAAACCGGCCATCAAGTATGACTCGACCGGCGCACCGAAGGATACCGTCGGGACGGGTATCGTCTCCAGCGGCGCATCCACTGCCAAGTATTTCGAGTTCGGCGGACGGAAGTTCCTGGCGATGTTCGCAGGGAACGTCACCCCGTCGGTGGTCCGCGTGGTGGATATCACCAATGGCGGTCTGACCTCGTATGTGGTCGGCGTGACCGCAGCGCTGGGTAACTATGCCAACGCCAACGGGACCGGTGAGGTCCATTACAATGCCGCCGATACGACCCTGATCGCCCTCGGCACGAACAACGGCGTCGGGAAGTTCAGCATCCCGCTCTCGCAGCCGGGCGTGACCTACAATGACCGCTTCCCGTATGTGCCGATGGCCGGGGAACCGGACACGGTGTATTTCAATCTGCTGAGCATGAAGCCGTTCGCAACAGCCGAAGTGAAGTATTACGGCTACCGCAGCGCATCGAGCGACCAGAACGGTGTCGACTCCGGCGCAGTGACCCTGACGCAGTCCTCGGGCCGCGTGTACAGCGCGATCGTCCCCGGTTCGGTGAACCGCGACGGCCGCCGCGTGAACTTCGTGGCAACGGTGAAGGATGTGTCGAACCAATCCTTTACCTCACCGGTCATTCCGGGCTACTTTGCCGGCACGACGAAGATGGCGTATAAGGGCGGTCCGCGTGACATCGACTCTGTCGGCGGTATCCTCTGGGCGAACTACGGCATCCGTATCGAGGGTGTCTGTATCCAGGAGGACAGCATCACGCAGCGGATCAACCTGGATGTGAACTTCCAGGATGACATGGGCGCGATGACGGTGTTCAACCCGCTGGCGAACGGCGGTATCAAGCAGAAGATCAAACGCGGCAACCGGTATTCGGTGGTGGCGCGTATCCAGGCGTTCAACGGCAAGGTGCAGATCCGCGAAGAGCGGACGGGTCACCCGACGCCGGCGTTCACGGACCTCGGTCCGGGCATGCCGATCATCCCGAAAGTGGTGACGGTGAAGGAACTGAACGACAACGGCGAACTGTATGAGAACTCGCTGGTGGCGGTGAAGAACATCAACTTCACGGCGACCTCGCCGGCGTGGCCGGCAGCCGGTGCGACCGGTACGGCGCTGAACCTGCGCGTGACCGACAACGGCACCGACACGGTGACGATGCGTCCGGCGGAGTTCGGCGGACTCTCCGGCAACCCGATCCCGGGCCCGTGGCCTCTGGTGGTCGGTGTGGCAGGCCAGTTCGATGCCTCCTCGCCCCGCCTGTGGGACTATCAGTTCATCCCGCGCGACTCCAACGACTTCAAGTATGTGCCGGCAACGCTCGGCCTGCCGATCCACTTTGAAGACCCGATGGTATCGTACGACTTCATCAACTTCAGCGGTGCCACGACCATGAAAGTGCCGAATCCCTTCAAGACCGGCATGGACACGAGCGGTTTCGTGGCCAAGACCGTGAAGGGTGCCGGCGATCCTTGGGCCGGTTCCTTCCTGACCCTCTCTGCTCCGGTGGACCTGACCAAAGGCAAGATCTTCAAAGCGAAGGTCTATATGCCGAAGGTCGGCGCAAAGATGCTCTTCAAGCTCGAGCATCTCACGAACGGTGCGATCAATAAAGAGGTCGATGTGGCGGCAACGAAAGCGAACGAATGGGAAGAACTGACGTTCGACTTCAGCTCCGTCAACGATACCGTGAAATTCCAGAAGGTCGTGGTGATCTTCGATCTCGGCACGGTCGGCGACGGCGGTGCGAACTTCACGTACTACTTCGATGATATCCGTCAGACGAAACCGGTCCCGGTCTACCAGGATCCGAAGATGATGCCGGCATTTGCGTCGAAGAACGTGGTGAAGGTCGATGGTATCCTCGACGAACCGATCTGGCAGGCCAACACACCGTTCCTGGTGTTCGGTTCGCCGGCGTTCCATCCGGATTCCATGGCCCGCACCGTTACCAACGGCGCCATTGTGAAACCCTCGCCGAAACACGACGAATCGTTCACGCAGCTGAAGTTCGCACGCCGCGGACCGCACATGTTCGTCGGTTTCCGTTCCAAGGACCTCTCCGTCAGCCGCTTCGGCGACAGCTGGGAAGGTGATGGTCTCTTCATGAAGATCAAGAATGCCCAGGGTGTGGATAAGGAGTTCAAACTCTATTATAACCTCCCGGGCAATTCCGCGATGCATTATGAAGCGACCGACAGCTCGCACGGCTTCGGCGTCGGTGTGAAGCATCCCGCCACCATCGTGAACGACACGACGGCAGCGGACAGCGGTTACTCCGCTGAACTCGTCATCAAACTGGATTCGCTCGGATTCACGAAGTTCGATTCCGTCATGGTGATGGTCAACATCTTCGATCCGGATGGATATACCGGTACCGGCACGCCGTGGGGCGCCATCGGCAGCTTCCACAAGAGCTGGTGGGGTTCTGAATGGGGCCCGGAGATGCGCGTGGTGAAATTCATGCCGGACAGCTCGCTGACCGGTGTGCCGGGTACGTTGCTGCCGGTGGAATTCGCACTGGAACAGAACTATCCGAATCCGTTCAACCCGTCCACGACCATCCAGTTCGCTCTGCCGAGCGATGCGTCGGTGAGACTCACGGTGTACGATATCCTTGGCCGCGAAGTCCGTTCGCTGGTCAACACGGATATGGCCGCCGGGTATCATAACGTGGCATGGGACGGCCGTAACAACAAAGGCACCTCGGTTGCATCCGGTATCTACATCTACCGTATCGAAGCCGGCCAGTTCATCTCCACCAAGAAGATGATGCTCCTGAAGTAAACCTTGGAGTATCTTCGATCCCTGCAGCGCCGTCCGGTGATCACCGGGCGGCGCTGCTGTTTTAAAAGGACCATGTGCTGAATCAGGACGATGTCCTCCGGAATCGAACCGGTGTGGAGTATTTCAACAGGGACCCGATCCGTGTCGGTGTGGTCCTTTCCGCTTTTCCCTTTGTAAGAATGCCAATCCGGCCCTTTCCTGAATTTGCAAATCATCCGTTCCGCTCCATCACGTTTCCGGTGATTTTCCAAAGAATTGCTATGGCACTATAATTGTCTGTCACTGTACCATAAATATAAATTTATGGAGCATGTATGATCTCCGGAACCGTTGTTGTTGCCACCGAAATCTGTAAGGGATGCGAGTTGTGCATTGCATCCTGCCCGCAGGACAGTCTTGGTCTCTCCTCATCCATCAACCGCAAGGGATACCGTTTCGCCCAGCTCATCCGGGACAATTGCACCGGCTGCACCAATTGTGCGCTCGTCTGCCCGGATTCTGCCATCACCGTCTACCGCGAGAAGAAGACGGCGAAACGCGTCCCCCAAACGGTCATTGCGTCCCATGCCGCATAACGATGAAAGAGAGAGATCATGCCGAATATCATCCACGATGAAACCCCGAAACTGATGAAGGGGAATGAAGCGCTGGCCGAAGCATCGCTCCGCGCCGGACTTCAGGCCTACTTCGGGTATCCCATCACTCCGCAGTCCGAGATCCTCGAATACCTCGAGGAGCAGGCGCCGAAGCACCCGGGAACGGTCGTGCTGCAGGCCGAGAGTGAGATCGCATCCATCAACATGGTCTACGGTGCGGCCGGTGCCGGCGCACGCGTCATGACCACCTCCTCCAGTCCCGGCATCAGCCTGATGCAGGAAGGGATCTCCTATATCGCCGCAGCCGAACTTCCGTGCGTCATCGCCAATGTGCAGCGGGGCGGTCCGGGACTCGGCACCATCCAGCCCGCACAGGGCGACTACTTCCAGGCGGTGAAAGGAGGCGGACATGGTGATTATCATCTGATCGTGCTCGCCCCCTCGTCCGTGCAGGAGATGGCGGACTTCGTCTTCGACGGCTTCCGGCTCGCCGAGGAGTACCGTATGCCGGCCATGATCCTGGCCGACGGCGCGCTTGGTCAGATGATGGAGAAGATCTATCTGCCGAAGGCCGGCTCCCTGCCGAAGCAGGAGGAACCGTGGGCCACGGTCGGGAAACCGGCCGCCCGCGAACGGAACTACATCACCTCGCTCCATATCGAACCGGACAAGATGGAGACGATCAACCTGCATCTGCAGGACAAGTACCGCAAACTGCGGAAAGAGGTCCGCGTCGAGCTGACCAATTGCGAGAATGCCGATATCATCCTCGTGGCGTTCGGACTCACCGCCCGCATCTGCAATAAAGTGATGGAAGTCGCCCGTGCGAAAGGACTCAATGTCGGCGTGCTCCGTCCCATCACCCTCTATCCGTTCCCGTACGAAGCGATCGCCGCGCTGGCCGACCCGATGCGGATGTTCCTGACTGTGGAGATGAATGCCGGTCAGATGGTGGAGGATGTCCGCCTGGCCGTGAACGGCCGCTGCCCCGTGTATTTCAAAGGACGCATGGGCGGGATGGTCCCCACACCGGAGGAGATCCTGCTGGAGGTGGAGGCGATGTCCGAGAAGCAACGCATCACCAATCAGTCGGCGGGGTATCTATGAACGAGATCATCAACGAACAGATGGAAGTGGTCTACCATAAACCGCAGACCCTCACCGAGACGCCGATGCATTATTGCCCCGGCTGCGGTCATGGTGTGGTGCACCGCGTGCTGATGGAAGTGATCGATGAGATGGGGATCGCAGAACAGACCATCGGTGTCGCACCGGTCGGCTGCTCCGTGTTCGCCTATCACTATATGAATGTGGACATGCAGGAGGCCGCCCACGGCCGTGCCAGTGCTGTTGCCACCGGTGTCCGCCGAGTGCTGCCCGACAAGTTCGTCTTCTCCTATCAGGGGGACGGCGACCTTGCCGCCATCGGTACCGGTGAGACGATCCATACGGTGAACCGCGGCGAGAACATCCTGATGGTCTTCGTCAACAACGGCATCTACGGCATGACCGGCGGACAGATGGCGCCGACATCGCTCTGCGGGATGGTCACGTCGACCTCCCCGTACGGACGGGACGCTGCGCAGGTCGGTCATCCGCTGAAGATCACCGAGATGATCGCCCAGCTGCCGGGTGCATACTATGTGGCACGTCACTCCGTGCATACACCCGGTGCCGTACGCAAACTGAAGAAAGCATTCAAAGCGTCGTTCGAGGCGCAGAAGGAGCGGAAAGGGACCTGCTTCATCGAAGTGGTCTCCAATTGTCCCTCCGGCTGGAAGATGACGCCCAACGAATCCAATGCATGGATGGAACAGCATATGTTCCCGCACTTCCCTCCGGGCGATATCAAGGTCCCGGCTTCGATGAAATGAGTCAATCAACCCTTCGGTGCACAGACCCCGAAGAGAGGATGAGGTCCCACATGGTACAATCACAGGAAATGATCATTGCAGGGTTCGGAGGGCAAGGGGTGCTCTCCATGGGTCAGATCATCGCGTACTCGGCGATGAAGGAAGGGAAAGAGGTCAGCTGGATGCCGGCGTACGGCCCCGAGATGCGTGGCGGTACCGCCAACTGCATCGTCATCGTATCGCCCACGAGGGTCAGTTCTCCCATCGTGACGATGTTCGATTCCGGTGTCATCCTCAACCAGCCGTCGCTGGACAAGTTCGAAGCGAAGGTGAAGCCGGGCGGACTGCTGCTCTGCGAGCGGTCGACCATCATCACGCCGAGCATCCGCACGGACATCGAACAGCTGATGGTGCCGGCGACCGAGATGGCGGTGACGATGGGGAAGAAGCAGGTGGCCAATATGATCCTGCTCGGCGCATTCCTCGAGCGCCGTCCCGTAGTGAGCATCGCGAATGTCCTGGCAGCGCTGCATGAGGTGCTCCCCGAGCGGCATCATCATCTGATCCCGTTGAATGAAGAGGCACTGCATGCGGGCGCACAGTTCGCGGCAGAACATTATCAGGCAGTCTAAGGGAGGCGTTATGTCACTGCAGCAATTCCGTTGTGAGCAAACTTGCCGGAACACCTGTTCCGCGCTGACCAAGGCCATGCAGCTGGAATCCGAGATCGTCCGCCTCTCCGAGGAGATGATGCAGCAATGCGATGATGACAACATCAAATCGTTCATCGCAGACCTGGCAGAGAACAGCAGCGAACAGGTGCTGACCATCATGCAGAAACTCAATGAGGTCCGTGCCCGCATGCAGATCTACAATAATGTGAACGATATGTTCAACTGAACCCGTCCCCTCCGGCTTCGGTATTCCCGGTCTCGGTGACCGGGAATACCGGCCGAAACCTGTCGATTCCCGCCGGAAAATCACGTATATTCCAAGTGTTCAATCTGCACTACGTACGGACTGTCACGCCGATCCGGAACGGTCCCTGCCGGTACCGTTCCCTGAGGCATATCCGCAGTTCTGTTGCATCTCAGCCGTGTGCTTCATACCTTTGTCGAACATATCCATTTATTCCTGACTCTGAGAAATGACGAAAAAGATCCTGTTAGCCGAAGATGACGAGGACAACCGCGACCTGGTGATGTTCATGCTCCAGCGGAGCGGGCTTGACCTTGAATTACTGCAGGCGGAGAACGGCAAGGAAGCGGTGGAACTGGCCGAGCGTCATATTCCCGATCTCATCCTGATGGATATGCAGATGCCGGTGATGGACGGTTTCGAAGCTGTGAAACTCATCAAATCGACCCCCGCCGTGCAGCATATCCCCATCATCGCCTTCACCGCACAGGCGCGCGCCGAGGACAAGATGCTGACCAAATCGATCGGCTGTGTGGAACATTACACCAAGCCGATGGATCCCGACGAATTCACCCGGCTCATCCGCAAGTACACGAATATCTAACGCAAGGAATCAATGTTCCGCTCTAAGGTCTATTTCAAGGTTCTCGGATATTTCGGCTTCCTCCTGATCGTGCTCGTTGCCATGACCTGGATCGTCACGAACCGCCAGGTCACTATCGAGAAGGAGTACAAGTCATCGAGTTCGGAAGTGAAGTTCCTGGAGGACCTGGAACGTCTCCGTGCTGCGATCGTCGACATCCCGGAGTATCTTGATCTCTATGCGAAATCACGGAACGAACAATACCGTGTCGATTTCCTGAAAGGCCTCAACGATTTCGGTCCCCTGGTGGAGCAGATCAAGAAAGGGTACCCGGACTCGCTCTCGGGAACCACGCTCGACCAGATCGAGACCCTGTTCTATGACTGGACCCATTACATCGGTGAACCGCGGCTGCTGATCCTGACCGGCGGCGTTCCCCGTGATTCCGTTGCCATCGTTACGGCCGCGCTGGACAAACTGGAAGCAGAGCGGAACTACCTCGCACAGGCCCGCCTGCTGACCGTTGCCATCTACGAGCAGTCGCTGCTCTCCCAATCGCTGCGGATCGATAACGCCCGCGATCTCGGCGGCGAGCTCACCCGCTTCATCATCATCGTCAACATCCTCTTCGCGATCTTCGCCATCGCACTCGGCTTCATCCTCAGCCGGTCCATCACCCGGCCGCTCGAACAGCTGCGCGAAGGGACGCGCAACATCGTCGAATCGAAATTCGTCACCATCGACCTCCATCGGGTGGACGAGTTCGGACAACTGGCGAACGAGTTCAATTACATGTCCTCCATGCTGAACGAGAACTATACGCGCGTGAAGGCATATTCGGACATGATGACCACCCTGAACCGGAACGACACGTTCAGCGGTGTGGTCACCGAGAGTCTGGACCTGCTGTGTCAGCAGACCCATTCGGGCGTCGGTGCGCTCTATATCTATAAGAAGGGACTCAACAAACTCGTGCTGTCCGGTCAATTCGCCATGAGTTCCCAGCACCGGACGCAGACCTCCTTCGCGGTCGGTGAAGGGATCGTCGGTGAATGCGCCCGGCTGCAGCAATCCCTCGAGGTCTTCGATGCCGTCCAGAACGGCATGCTGTCGGTCGAGACCGGCATCGAATCCCGCGTTCCGTCGTACATCTATGCATTCCCGATCATGTTCCAGGAGAACCTGATCGGCGTGCTGGTGTTCGGTTCCATGCAGAAGTTCACCGATCTCACCCGCAGCCTGGTGGAAGGAGTGCTTCCGCAGATGGGCGTGGCGCTGACCAACGTGCAGAACTATGAGGAGACACAGGAACTCTCCCGTGAGATCTCCAAGAAACATGACGAACTGAACACCAAGACGCAGGAACTGGAGAAGGCGTACCGGGTGAAATCGGACTTCCTCTCCAATATGTCCCACGAACTGCGGACGCCGCTGAACTCCATCATCGGCTTCTCGTCGATCCTGCTGGGGGACCGCGGCGATCCATTGACGGCGGATCAGCGGAAGGCGCTGGAGAAGGTCCTGAAGAACGGCAAGCATCTGCTGCAGCTCATCAACGACATCCTCGATTTCTCCAAGATCGAGTCGGGCCGGATGCATGTCAGCGTGGAATCGGATTCGGTCGAAGGGGTCGTGAACGGCGCCATCATGACCGCCGAGGCGCTCATCCGTCAGAAGAACATCCAGCTGAAGGAGGAGATCCCGGCCGGTCTGCCGATGTTCAATACGGACGTGCTGAAGATCAAGCAGATCCTCGTGAACCTGCTGAGCAATGCCGCCAAGTTCACCGACGAGAACGGCGTGATCATCATCCGCGCGAAACAGGAGGGCGCCATGGTGAAGCTCTCCGTGATCGATTCCGGTATCGGCATCGAACCGAAGAACCTCGGGAAGATCTTCGAGGAATTCTCACAGGTCGACTCCAGTCACTCACGCAAGTATCAGGGAACGGGACTCGGTCTCCCGATCGCACGGCGGCTCGCTCAGCTGCTCGGCGGCGACCTCTCCGTGGAGAGCACCGTCGGGAAGGGTTCCACCTTCTCGCTCACCGTGCCTCCTGTGTTTGCATCGGCGGACCAGCCGGCCGCACCGGCAGCCGCCGTCACGCTCCCGGCGGCGCAGCCCGAAGCCGTGGTGCAGCAGATCAAACAGATGGAACTCCCGGCGGTGAAGAAGGACGGGGAGACCCGTGTGCTCTGCATCGACGATGAACCGGATGTGATCGAGATCCTCCGCAACTATCTTGTGCCGGAAGGGTATACGGTGTTCGGCGCCAATTCCGGTGATGACGGCATCAAGCTGGCGGAGAAACTCCAGCCGGCGGTGATCACGCTCGATATCATGATGCCGAAGAAGGATGGCTGGCAGGTGCTGCGAGAGCTCAAAGCCAATCCGCTCACGCAGAACATCCCGGTGCTGATCCACTCAATGGTGGACAACATCCCGCTCGCCTTCTCGCTCGGCGCCATCGACTATCTTCCGAAGCCGGCTGATGTCACCATGGTGCTGCGGATGGTCCGCAAAGCGGCGACCGCTGATGATAAGTACATCCTGGTCGTGGATGATGATGATGATTTCCGCTCGTTACTGGTGAAGGTGCTGAAGGACGAGGGATTCATGGTGCAGACCGCCACGAACGGACAGGCCGCCATGACGAAGATCGAAGCAAGCCGGCCGTCGATGGTGCTGCTCGACCTGAGCATGCCGGTGATGGACGGCTTCGAAGTACTGAAGCGCCTGAAACGGTCAGAACAATGGCATACCATCCCGGTCGTGATCCTGACCGGGATCGACCTGAACGAGTCGCAGATCGCCGAGATCAACGACCTGACCGGAGAGCTCCTGAAAAAGAAGGATTATTCCTCGGCGACCCTCTCCACCGCCATCAAACACGCCCTGAACGCTGAGAAGAGATAGAGTATGAATATGTTCGAACAAGATGAGACCGTTCCGACCATTCCCAAGGTCCTGTTCGTGGACGATACCGAGGATAACCTCGATCTGCTGGAATTCGCGCTGAAGAAGAAGCCGATCACCATGTTCCGTGCCTCCAGCGGCAAGGAATGCCTGGTGGTGGCCGAGGAACAGCAGCCGGATATGATCGTGCTCGATATCCAGATGCCGGAGATGGACGGGTTCGAGACCCTGCGCCGTCTGCGTGCGAATCCGGCCACCGCCAAGATCCCGGTGATCTTCCTGACCGCCATCAAACGGGACCCGCAGAGCATCGCGGAAGGGATCCTGCTCGGCGCCGAGGAGTACCTCACCAAGCCGATCGACCTGGAGGAACTGTTCGCCCGCGTCCGTTCCATCTATCGTGTGATGGCCGTGCAGCGCGAACTGGAACAGGTGAAATCGCAGTTCATGGCGATGCTCGTGCACGACCTGCGCACCCCGCTCACCATCGTCATCAGCAGCATCGATTACATCCTGCGGCATTATGCCGGCGGGAAACCGCTCGATACGGACAGCGTGAAACTGATGGAGACCGTTCTGGCCTCCACCCGCGGTATGGCGAACCTGGTGAACGACCTGCTCGACCTCTCCAAATACCAGGCCGGACAGATGCTGCTCACCAAGCAGACCATCACCATCCACGAGATGATCGAAGAGTCGCTCCAGCCCTTCCTGCTGCAGTTCAAGAAGAAGAACATCGAGCTGCGGACCGATGTGAAGCCGGACCTGCCGCGTGTCGAAGCGGACTCCGGCAAGATCGTCCAGCTGATGACCAATCTTCTCTCCAATGCGATGAAGTTCACGCCCGATAACGGCACCGTTACCATCAAAGTGGAGAAGGAACACCATCACGAGTTGAAGGCGGATTTCATCAAGGTCTCCGTTTCGGACTCCGGTGTCGGTATCAAACCGGAGGAGGTCCCGCTGTTGTTCGAACAATACCGTCAGGTCTCATCCTCCACGAAGACGAAGGAGAAGGGTACGGGACTTGGATTGGCCATCTGCAAACTGATCGTGCAGGCGCACGGCGGCACCATCGGGGTCTCCAGCGAGGTGAATCTCGGCACCACATTCACCTTCACGCTCCCCGCTGTCACCGAATGAACCTGATACCATCATGATGTTCCGGGACCCCGGCCGCACCTGTCGATGATGCGGGACCGGGGTCCGCTGTTCTCAGGCCTCTTTTTCCGCAACATTCCCTTGCTTCGGTTTTTTTCATCGGTTATATTGTGATGTCCGAAACACACGGCCCATTCACTGCGCGGTTTGCCCATGCTCAATTATGTCTGGATCTCCCTGTTGCTCATCGGCATCTTTACGGCGATCGGGCGTGACATCCATGATGTCGTGACCGATCCCTACCGGAACGGTCAGCCGGTCCCGGCCCGATTCGAGCAGACCCGTCAGCGCACTTCCGCCCATCCCGTCTTTGAAGGTACCATCGTCATCCCCGCAGCATCGTTCGATCAGTTCTACGGCATCACCTCAGCTGCCGGCGAGATCCGTCAACCGGCGGTCCTCACCACCCTGGCATCCGGCAGACAAAAACTCGAGATCACGGTGTCCGATGCCACCCCCGCCCACTGGAAACGGATGGCGGAGGTGGCGGGCAAGGGGACGATGGAGGCGAGCGTCGATTCCTATGATGCCGCATCCGGCACGCTCTCGTTCACCATGGAACGGATCGCATTCGTCAAGATCAAAGCGGTCACGAAGGCCGCCATCGAATTCGCCGATACCGCCGTCACCATCTCGCTCGGGCTCATCGGCGTGATGGCACTCTGGCTCGGTATCATGAAGGTGGGGGAGGCGGCAGGACTGCTCGAGGCGCTGACGAAGGTGATGACCCCGGTGACCCGGCGGCTCTTCCCGGATGTCCCTTCCAACCATCCCGCTGTTGCCGCGATGATCATGAATATCGCCGCCAACATGTTCGGTCTGAACAATGCCGCCACGCCGATGGGGCTGAAGGCGATGGAGGAACTCAACAAATTGAATCCGAAGGCCGGTACCGCCACCAATGCAATGTGCACCTTCCTGGTGGTGAATACCTCCGGTCTCACCCTTATCCCGGCCACCGCCATCGCCATCCGTGCCGGACTCGGCTCTGCCGACCCCGGCATCATCATCGGCACCTCCATCTTCGGCGCCGCCTGTGCGACCATCGCCGGCCTTACCGCCGTCAAACTGCTGCAGCGTCTCCCGCGGTACAAGAAGGAACTGGAGATCGACGGAGAGGAGGCGGCCCGTGGCTGAGACCTTCAAATCCATCGTCAATATCATCTCCGCATTCGCCATCCCGATGTTCATCGTCGTCTTCCTGGGATGGGGACTCATCAAGAAAGTGAAAGTGTACGAAGTGTTCGTGGAAGGGGCGAAGGACGGATTCAACACCGCCGTGAAGATCATCCCGTTCCTGGTGGCGATGCTCTTCGCCATCGGTATCTTCCGGGCCAGCGGTGCCATGGATGTCGTGGTATCGCTCCTGTCGCCGCTCACCAATTTGATCGGCATGCCGGCCGATGTGCTGCCGCTCGCTCTGCTGCGGCCGCTCTCCGGCAGCGGGTCGATGGGACTCATGACCGAGCTGATGAAGACCAACGGACCCGATTCGTTCATCGGCGTACTCGCCTCCACCATGTTCGGCAGTACCGAGACCACCTTCTATATCCTGGCGGTCTATTTCGGTTCTGTCGGGATCAAGAATACGCGTCACGCATTGCCGGCCGGTCTCGTTGCTGACTTCTTCGGTATGCTCGGTGCCGTATTCATCGTTCGCGTGTTGTTCAGTCTGTAATCCGAACCAATAGGGGAAAACCATGAAGAAGTATCTGCTCTGCGCGCTCACCGTGTTGATGATCTCGGCGGCTTCCGCCCAATCCAAAGCTGCCGCTGCTGCCGCGGCAGGTTCGGGAGGAGTCGCGAAAGGCGGCGTCGGTATGACCTGGATCGACGGGGAAGCGTATTATCTCGTCTCGCTCGCGCCGGAGCTCGCGTTCGGCAAATGGGGCGTCGGTCTGGACCTGAATCTGCATATCAGCAGCAAGGACCAGAAGATCCGCGAGCAGGATTTCGACGAGACCTACGATTACATCCGCATCATCCGCTATCTGCGGTACGGCACCAAGGGGGACGAGATCTATGTCCGTGTCGGTGCGCTCGATTATTCACGCCTCGGCCACGGGTTCATCCTCTATAATTATAAGAACAGCCCGAGCTTCGATAACCGCAAGGTCGGCGCGGAACTGGACCTTGACTTCGGTAAGTGGGGTCTGGAGACCGTGTACGGTGATTTCGCCGCTGCCAGCGTCCTCGGTATGCGCGGCTACACCCGCCCGCTGCAGTTCACGCCGGCCGCCTCCATCCCGATCATCGGCAATCTCGAGGTCGGTGCGACCTTCGCCAGTGACGTGCGCAGCGATGCCCGCGATACCGGCGTAGTGATCACAGCCTCCGGAGCCTCGTTCGATACGTCTGCGTACAACACCGGCGCCATGTCCGTCATCGGCTTCGACCTCGGTCTGCCGCTGTTCAAACTGCCGGTCGCCGATGCAACGCTCTATATGGACTATGCGAAGATCTTCAATTACGGGAGCGGGTTCGCTGCCGGTATCGACCTGAATTTCTCGGCGATGGGACTGGTGAAGGTCTTCACGAAGTTCGAACGCCGCTTCGGTCAGACCGACAAGTTCCTGCCGGCGTACTTCGATGCCTTCTATGAGCTGGAACGCTACCAGGCGACCCCGGGCAAGTTCAGCAGCAAGGCCCGCACCCTGGAGAACACGATCTCGCCAGGCTCCGGCTACTTCGGCACCCTGCTCGTCGACGTGCTCGGCACCATCCAGGCGGAAGGTTCCTATCAGAAACTCGACCTCGATCCGAACAGCGGCGTGCTGCATATCGGCGCCAACACCGGCAGCAAGATCCCGCTCGTGAGCGTGAGCGCCGGGTACGACAAGAAGTACATCCGGGACAACAAGGATGTCTTCACCCTCGACGAACGCTCCCTGCTCTATGCCGAGGTCGGCTACAAACCGTATCCGTTCATGATCGTCTCGACCCTGTACACGTGGACCTTCGCTCCGCAGAAGGACGGTGCCGGCGAAGTGATCGGATATGCACCGCAGAAGCGTATCACCCCCAAGGTCAGCTTCGTCTTCCCGTTATAATGAACCCATCACCGACCGCCGGCGCTGCTTTGCCGGCGGTCCTGTGCAAAGACGTATGAATCTCCTGAACTCCCTGATCGTCGGCGCTATGCCGTTCGTCCCGAAACCGATCATCGCCAAAGTGGCCAGCCGGTACATCGCCGGTGCGACGCTGGCGGATGCCGTTGCGACCGTGCGGCAGCTGAACGGCCAGCACGCCATGGCGACCGTGGATGTGCTCGGCGAGGATATCTTCACGCGGGACCAGGCGATGCAGAGCCGCGATGCGAGCATCGCCGTGCTCGATGCGATCGCCGCAGAGTCCATCGACTCCAATCTCTCCATCAAACTCACCTCGCTCGGACTCAAGATGGAGAAGGAGTTCTGCATGGACAATACCGCGCGGATCGTGGAGACGGCGAAGCGGCACAACAACTTCGTCCGTATCGATATGGAGGACCATACCTGTACGGACGATACGCTCGATGTGTACCGCGCCATGCGCAGCCGTCATGAGAAGGTCGGTATCGTCATCCAGGCATACCTGCACCGGAGCGAGAAGGATATCCGGGCGCTGGCGGCGGACCGCGCCAATGTCCGTCTCTGCAAAGGGATCTATGTGGAACCGGCGGCCGTTGCCATCAAGGACCGGGCCGGCATCCAGCAGAACTATCTGAAACTCCTCCGTATCCTGCTGGAGGGAGGGAGCTATGTCGGCATCGCCACGCATGACGATGTGCTGATCAACGGCGCCATCGCGATGGTGAACGAGATGAAACTGGGCCGCGAGAAGTACGAGTTCCAGATGCTCCTTGGTGTACGGGACGAGACGCGGAAGCGGCTCGTGAATGAAGGTCATCGTCTGCGCGTCTATGTGCCGTTCGGTATGGACTGGTACGGGTATTCCATCCGCCGTCTGAAGGAGAATCCGCAGATGGCAGGGCATATCTTCAAGGCGATGTTCGGTATCGGACAATGACCGCGTATTCTCCAAACCTCATCCGCCGCGGTCTTACGCATCCGCTTCTCGTCTTTGCCGTGCTGGCAGTGTTCACCACGGTCGCGATAACGGGGTGCAGCAGCAATCATGCGGCAGGCGAGTATGCGCCGGCCGTTCCGGTGACACGCACATTCACACAGGGTCAGGCGCTGGTGTTCCAGCGCAGCATCACAGTGTTACAGCGGTCCGGATATGTCCTCACCGTCAGCGATGCCGCAGCAGGGGTCATTACGGCGGAGCGGTATTCCTCCCTGGACCAGGCGGACAGACCCCAGACAGTACAGCGGGAGATGACAGCGGGCGAGAAATTCCTGGTCTTCCTCAGTTTCGTGCTGGTGATCGGTTTCATCGCCATGCTGTTCGCGGACAGCACCAAGGATGACGGCGGCAAGAGCGGGTCGCAGGAGCACAAAGAGAAGGAGCATCCTCGTCACGACGAGC
>JABWAK010000026.1 GCA_013361065.1 Bacteroidota bacterium | reverse complement strand
GATCGAGATCGGTGCGGAGTCGGTGCACGGGATGGTGCGGTATTCCGTGAAGGATAACGGCGTCGGATTCAACATGGCACATGCCGACCGCCTGTTCGGCATCTTCCAGCGTCTCCATGGTTCCGACCAATTCGACGGGATCGGGATCGGTCTTTCCATCGTGAAGCGGATCGTCACCCGGTTCGGCGGGACGGTGACCGCAACGGGTCAGGAAGGGGCCGGTGCAACGATCTCGTTCACGCTTCCTGCGTCCGCTCCGCCCGCCGTGACCGATGCCGGAGCAGTGTGACACACCGGCACATC
The DNA here is from genome assembly GCA_013361065.1 of Bacteroidota bacterium. Taxonomy (GTDB): domain Bacteria; phylum Bacteroidota; class Ignavibacteria; order UBA10030; family UBA8401; genus UBA8401. Next base: position 27,225 of record JABWAK010000026.1, on the reverse strand, counting down.
ATCGGTTTCGGCGAGGTCTTGTGGGACATCCTTCCGGACGGACCCGTCCCGGGCGGTGCACCGATGAACGCCGTACTCCGCCTGCGCTCCCTGGGGTGGAACGCAGGGATCATTTCTGCAGTCGGTAACGATCATTTAGGATCGGCACTGACCGATCTTCTCCGCACACATTCCGTCGACCTCTCATTGTTGCAGGTCCATCCTGACCTTCCCACCGGAACCGTCCGGGTATCATTGAACAGGAACGGAGAACCGACCTACGACATCGCATTCCCCTCTGCCTGGGATCATATCACCGCGGACGACCGCAGCCTGGATGCGGTCCGCTCCGCCGATGCCTTCATCTTCGGGACTCTTGCCTGCAGACATGCGACTTCCCGGAACACACTCTTCCAGCTTCTTGAAGCAGCGCCGTTCCGCGTCTTTGATGTGAACCTCCGTCAATCGTTCTACTCGATGGACCTCATCGAGGATATCCTCCGGCAGACAGAACTGCTGAAACTCAATATGGAAGAGTTATTCATTCTTACCGGCACAGAGTCCGGCGGTGATGTGAAGGGAGCGATCCAAAAACTGAAGGAGCGAACGACGGCGGCAGCGATCTGTGTGACACGGGGAGAGAACGGAGCGGTGGTTCTGGCGGGCGGACAGTTCTCGGAACATCCCGGCTACCGCGTTGCGGTCGCGGACACGGTTGGAGCCGGCGACAGTTTCCTGGCTGGATTTGTCTCAGAGTACGTACAGGGAGCTCCGGTCTCCCGTGCACTCGATGTCGGCTGTGCATTGGGTGCGATGGTGGCATCGCGGAAAGGTGCGAATCCGACGATCAATGCCAATGAGATCGCAGGGTTTATCGAGAAGCAAAAACACATAGGAACATAGGAAACATAGAACCTTCAAAAAGGTGTGAAATTCTCTGCGGCATTGCATTAAACGGGAACGAACATCGCCAACAAAAAAAGCCCATGGGATGATCCATGGGCTTTTTGATGGCGGTGATATGTATTCGTTCGTCAATACGCCGTATGCTTCAACAGGTCCGCATCGTCCAGCGGAACGAGCGGCAGCGGTGCGCCATTGTTCTGCAGTCGGAACTTGACCATCTGAACGGTCTTATCCGCAGCAGGGAGCGTTTCGATGCCGAAGAGACGCGGCACAAAGGCGCCGGCATTGAAGAGACCCTTCTTCGGGATCTCCACGATGTTCACGTGCTCGTCGTTGGACAATCCCGCTTTCTCCTTCGCGATATTCACTGCGGTCTCCAATCCTCCGAGTTCATCCACCAGACCGTTCGTTTTGCCGTCCAGTCCGCTCCAGACCCGTCCCTGTGCGATCGCTCCCACCGCCTCTTCGGTCATGCCGCGGCCGTCCGCCACCTTGCGGACGAACTCACCGTACATGCCGCGGATCATCTTCTCCACTTTGGACCGTTCGTCCAGCGTCATATTCCGGTCCGGGACTCCCAGACCGATGAGCGGCAGCTGGAACCCGAACCCGAGGTCTGCATGAGCGCCGGCCTTCACGAAATCAGTGGAGAGTCCGAGCGATTCCTTCGCTCCTTTATTATAGAGCCAGCCGCCGATCACACCGATGGAACCGGTAATGGTGCCGGGGGCAGCGACGATAGTGTCGCCGTACATGGAGAGCCAGTATCCGCCGGAAGCAGCGACATAGCCCTGCGAGATGATGACCGGCTTCTTCCCTTTGGCTTTTTTCAGCGCTTCTGCGATGTAATCGGACGCCATGGCATCGCCGCCGGGGGAATCGACGCGAAGCACGATCGCTTTCACATTGTTATCATTCACTGCCGCTTCCACATCCTTCACCAGGGAGCGGGCATTGATCCCTTCATCCATCGCGCAGACACCGAGTGCGTAAATGACGGCGATCGTCGGCGCCTCACTCCATTGCATCTCCTTTGCGTATTGCATCTTCCTCTGGGAGGCGGCGATGGAACTCCAGCCTTTCTCACTGCCGGTCTCCGCCTTGACCATCTCCTTCACCATCTCCCACCGGCCGATGCTGTCGATCAGACCGGCGGCACGGGCATCCTCCGGCACGAGCATGATCTCGGTGTTGAGGAGCGCATCGAACTTCTCCGGTGCGATGGAACGCGATTCGCTGATCTCCTTCCGGGCGATGGCATACCAGTCATCCACGATCGCCTGACGCTGTTCGCGGTCCGCATCGGACATCTTGTCCAGAGAGAAGGATTCGTTCGCCGATTTGTACTTGAAGAAGCGCCATTCATCGAATCCGAGTCCCAGTTTCTCAAGCGTTCCTTTCAGGTACGTCCGGCCCATCAGATATCCTTCCAGCACAATCATCCCGGTCGGGTCCATGACGATCCGGTCCGCCACAGAAGCGAAATGATAGAGATCGATACCGCCCCGTTCAACGAACACAAAGATCTTTTTCCCCGCTGCTTTGCATTCCTTCAGCTTCTCGCGGATCTCCCAGAGCAGTTCACGGTTCGCTCCAAGGTTGGCGGTATTGATGGCAATGCCGGCAACAGTCGGGTCGTTCTTCACTGCTTCCAGAGCGGACAGAATGGAGGTCAGGGTCTTGGTATTATCGAAGAACTCGAACCGCTGATACCCGATCTCGCCGGAGAGATCCATGCCGACGTACTTGGACTTCGGCCCTGCGATGATGTTCAGGATGTTCCCGTTATAGACACCAACGCGGACCCCGTATGATTGATAGGAGGCGGACGAGGAACTTCCGGTGTGGGTCTGCGTGGAAACGCCGGCATTACCGAGATTCAGCTGCACCCCGATATTCACGGCGCCATTCTCGAAGTACCGGCCGGTGATACGCGCGCCGGCGACCGGCTCGACAACAACGCCTGTGCTCCAGACCTCATTCTCTAACAAGGGCATCCGCTGCAGGGCATACTCGCCGAAGATGGTCAGCAGCTCGGTGCTGAACGGACGCACGGCAATATCTGCGGCACCGTTCCATCCCTTCCCCTTCGATTCCTGCTGGTATGTTCCACCGACCGACAGCATCGGGAACGGACGATACAATGCTCCGGCCGTGATATAAGAATACTGGTCCAGCAGAGCATTCTCGGTCTTCGTCCAGCTGTAAGCAAGACCGCCGCTCAACGTGTGGTCCCCGAATGCGACCGCCGTGTTGAACCGTTTCTGGATACCGATGATGGTCTTCTCTTCCACCATACTGAATCCGCCGTTCTTCGAACCGAGGAACAGACCCCAATGGTTCGTGAACGACTTCTTGTACCGGTCGGACACATACAACGAAAGATCGAGCCCCTGCAGATAGGTGAGTGCTGCGGGATTGTCGAGCCCGTAGAATCCGTATTGTGTTGCGCCGGGCGCTGCGGACTGGAAGTCTGTCCTGGAGTAGAATGGTATGTTGCTGGATTGTGCGGTGAGAGAGACGGTCGCTGCGAACAACAGCAGCAGGAATGCCGAGGAGCGGATCATTGAACCTCCGGAAGTGGTCACTGGACTGTTAATTGGAGTTCGTCCTGGGATCGCGGGACAATGTGCATGTTACGCCAACCAGTCACTGATTGTTACAACTGTAGACGTTTGCTGACAGGGATTTACTGCAGGATGGGACCACTGACCGCTAATTTTTGCAAATTTACGGTCTATTCCGGACTTTATTGTTCTGATTCCAACGTATCTATGATGATCGTGCGAGAGTGATCAATAGTCCCCGATCCTCCGAACGAGCCGCTGCCAGAGTTCACTGCCGCCGGTGCCGTTCGTCATGATCACGATCCCGGTCCCGCGGTCGCGTCGGAACTGGGCGTAACAGCGGAAGCCGGACTGGTTCGCTCCGCTGTGATAGATGATATCCCCGGAGAGGGTCTGGTTGATCCCCCAGCCGAGTCCCCAATGAACGGCGATACCGGTCGCTGCGCCGGGACGGTCCATCGGTTCGCGGACGGAGACGCTCACCTGACGGGAGGTCATCTCCGCAACGCCGGCACTGGAAAGAAGTTCCGGTCGGGCATCATCAGGACGGAGCAGGCGGCTGAGGAAGGAAGCATACTCCTCGGCTGACGTGTACAGGGAGTATGCGGCATTGGGATGTTCGTACCGGGTCTTGAGTCTGTGCTGACCGGAGGCATCATGGCCGGCAGCGATGAGCGTATCGTGCTCCGCACGCCAGCCGAAATCGATCCGCTCCATCCGCAGCGGTGTGAAAAGCGTCCTGCGCGCGTACCGGTCGAGCGGTTCACCGGTGATCCTCTCCAGGACGCGCTGCAGATAGAACATCCCTTCGCCGGAGTAATTGAATCTGGTACCGGGAGTGAAATACAACGGCAGCGGACCGTCCGTCTCCTCATATCCGACGCGCCAGTTCGGGAGTCCGGAGGTGTGCGTCAGGACCATCCGGGCAGTGACCGTATTCTTCTCATCCTTCAGCGAGATGAACGGTTCGTCCAGATACTCCCGCAGCGGCTTGTCCAGATCGAGACGTTTCTGCTCCGCCAGTTTGAGAACGATGTACGAAAAGAGCGGCTTGGTCATGGAACAGGCTTCGAACATCGTTTGGGTCGTCACCGGTTCGCCGGTGCGGACATCCTTGATGCCGTATCCTTTCGACCAAGCGACCGAACCATTACGGATGAGTGCGATCGAGACGCCGGGAACATTCAGTTCCTTCATCAGCGCCGGGAGCCGTTCTTCGATGACCGCAGTAACATTTTCGATGGAACGTTGTGCTTCGAACCGTCCCTTGTCGATCCTGCGGAGCGCATAGACGGCAGCCCACCGGATATCGGCATCCGCATCATACAAGAGCGGTTCGAGAATGCCGTAGTGTGCTTTGGCTGATGGACCGATCTCTCCCAGGGTGATGAGCAGACACCAGCGGATGCGGAGGCTGTTCGAATCGAGTGCACGGAGGATGGCAGGGACCGCCGATGCCGCGGCGGGACCGATCTTGCTCAGCGCCACCGAAGCACCCCATCGTACCGGTTCGGAGGAATCCTTCAATGCTGCCGCCAAAGGAAGAACAGCCCGGCTGCCGCTTGCTGCCAATGCTGCTGCAGCATCCCCGGCAAGATACTGGTTTTCATCCCGTAAGAGTGAGATGAGTCCCTTCACTGCTGCATCCGAACGGACGCCGACCTTCCCTAGCGCGATGACCGCTTCCCTGCGCTCAGTTTCGGGACGGCGGCCGTCCTGCGCCGCTACGATCAGCGCATCGATCGACGGAACGGCTGACTGCGGGAACAACATCAGTGACGAGAGCAGGAGGGAACAACAGAGGATGAGGGACCGAACGAGATGTCGTTTCATAGAGTATCCTTTGTTGAAAAAGCATTGGTCAACAGTTCGTTGACACGGGAGGGTCAGGCACCGGAGGTGAACAGGATCGGAGTGCCTCCGGTGTGGAGGAAGATCGTCGGAAGTTCTTTTGCCAGAACCCCTTGCCGGGCCAGCGCCAGCAGTCCGGACATCGCTTTCGCTGTATAGACCGGATCGAGCAGGAGTCCTTCCATCCGCGCAGCATCGGTCTGAGCCTCCTGTGCCGCCGGAGTCGGAACGCCGTACACATCATGGAATGTATCATAACATTCCACATCCGCCGCGGTCAATGCATGACCGGTCCCGAGGAGTGCATTGCAGCCGTGGAAGAGCTCTTCGGTGCGCGTGCGGATCGCTGCCGCAGTGCGTGAGATACTGATGCCGATGATGCGGGCATTCGGCATGGCGAGCCGGGCGCCGAACAGCAGGCCTGCGAACGTTCCGCAAGAACCGACCGGGAGAACGATCTGCACCGGCGACTGATCGCCGAGTTCCGCTGCCAGTTCGTCCATTACTGCGATGCATCCCAGCGAACCGAGCGGCGTGCTGCCGCCGATGGGGAGCAGGTACGGGTCCGCTCCCTGCTGCCGGAGTTCTTCGACCCAGGCCTCGGCCATGGCGGTCATATGCTGGTTATCATCATCGTCCGGCAGAAGCCGGATCTCCGCTCCGAACAGATCGTTCAGCAGCAGGTTCCCTTCCTTCTTTGCCGGGACCGGTCCGCCCAGCACCGCTTTCATCGGAATGCCGTACCGTGCTGCGACGGCTGCCGCCAGCCGGACGAGATTGGACTGCATCCCTCCCGCCGTGACGACCGCATCATGCTGTTTGGAGATGATCTCTGCGAAATCATACTCCAGTTTCCGCACTTTGGTCCCGCCGCCGGCGAACCCGGTGAGATCGTCCCGCTTGATATAGAGCTTCTCCAATCCCGCATGCGCGGCAAGACGGGGAACGGAGTGCAGCGGTGTGGGAACGGTCGCCAGCGGAATGCGGCGGATGGTGCGGAGCGGTTGCATCGGTCGTGGTCCGTCGGTTGGGTGATGGTGGTTCTATCCATAGCCGTTCGTCCCGGCACCAGTATGCCGGGAGGGGAACGGACGGTTACTTTCTGACAGCGGAGAACGTCGACCAGGGATACGAGGCGCGGTCATACAGCAGACCGAGGGTCCAGTCGAACTGCGGATGCTCCTCATGATACTTCCGGGCATCGAACGGTGTGCCGCATGGTGCGCCCCAGCGGGCGGTGAAGGTCATCTTCTTCGCCATGGCGGCATCGACCACTTTCCCGTCGTACGCGCCGAGCGGATAGAACGGTTCGTCCAATCCGTATCTCTGGTCGTCCAGCTCCAGGTGACCGCAGAGGGAACGTCCGGCTTTGACATCCTTCAACAGATATGTATCGTAATGATCTGCGAGGAACTGCTTGCCGTGTTCGACGGTGATCATTCCCTTATACTGTTTCATCAGCTGCTTCCAGCGGACGCGCCGGGCGATATCGGCATTGCGGATATCGAGTTCCTTGGTGTTCGTCTCCCGCCGCAGGATGCGGAGGTCCTCCGCTACGTTGGAACCGGTGAAGTACCCGTCCTTCGTCCGTTCGAAACCGACATACTTCAGTCCCAGTTCGAGCCGTGCGATCTCGTTCGTCTTCGTATCGCCGATGAGCCAGGCATTCGCATAGCCGCCGTTGTTCCCTTTCTTCATGATATCGCACCACTCATCGATCGAGGATGCATACTGTGTCGCCAGCCGCATCCGGATGAACTCCGGGATCCCGTCGGGATCGAACGGCTGGAATCCGCCGATGGTCGTCTCCGAGCCGATGATACCGGCATCGGTGATGAAGAAATCGGTGCCGCTGTGGATGAGTCCCGGACTCGTCTGCCACATCATCCGGGCGCCGGAGTCCGGAACGATCTCCATGATAACATCGGAGTACGGATAATAGTAGCTGCTCCAGGTGCTGTGGGCGAGGACGATCTCGCCGTTCTTCGTCATCGACCCGGTGGCGATAAAGGAACTGCACGACTCCTTCTTCCGGTCATGAGCATTGGGCGAGATGGTATCCTGCACGGTGGGGAACCAGTACCCCATGGTCTCAGTGGAACCGTTGAGCGTCATCAGATCCTCGAACGAGACATCAACACCGGCTGCGCGGATCCCCTCCACCATCCCCTCCATCTCCGCCTTCAGTTCCGCACCGAGATGCGGTGCGAACATCCGCATGGTCTGCTCCTGCAGCCACGGCCAGTCCAGCGCACTCTGGTAGACCCACGCCGCATCGGTCTTCCGGACGGCATCCTTGATCTCCTTCGCCAGCAGATAGCCGTGCTGGAATCCCCTCGCTCTCGGCGAACCGGTGATGCGGACCACCGTCCAGCCGTCCTTCAGGGACCGGGAGCCGCCGGACAACATTTTCTTCTGTTCCGGCGTGAGCGTGGATGCCGGCTGAGCGAGAGAATATGCCGTTCCGAACAGGAACAAAACGAGCAGAAGGAATGGATACGTCTTCATGGGAACGGTTCCAGAGTTATTGGATGATGCGGGAGGTTCTGGTGTAGCGGACATTCCGGTCCGCCAGGTATCCAACGACGTAATCGAAGCATTGTTCATGTTTCCCGATCAGTTCCGGCGGGAAGACACCTCGTTCGGCGAAGAGTCCCTCCAGGAACATCGACGCTGCCGCCGTGGCAGTGTATCCGGTGGTGCGGGCCATGGAAGAGGTCTGCGTCTCCGGATCGTACTCATCATACAGATCGTAGACCACTTGCTCCGTTGCACCGGAAGCATTCCTGCCTTTCATGGTCACCCGCATCACGGTGAGTTCCGGTTCCGTTTCTCCCAGTTTCCACTCATCGAACAGAACGGCGCTGGTGACATCGAGCGGAGAGACATCGGTTCCCTGCACACGGACCGTTCCGGAATTGAAGAAGCCGCTCGCCTTGAGCGCTTTGATCATATCGATATGGCCGGGATACCGGAGGGTCTTCTCCTTCATGTTACGGATCTGCGGCATGGTATGGATCAGCGACCGAAGGCCGTCCGTATTGAACGCTTCGAGAGTGCCGATCCGGGCGAATTCCATCAGTTCACTGTCCGACAATGCCTCGCGGACGACAGTATGACCGTTCTCCACGAAACGGGCGGGGCGGGTATACTCTTCGATGACATCAACGGGAGAGAACGGAGCCTTATAATAGAAGGGCCACCGCCGTACCTTCGGGAGACCGCCGACCAGTGTCTCCACATCGGTCAGCTGCAGCAGTTCATTGTACCGTCCGATGATGAAATTATGCATACCGGGAGCGACGCCGCAATCGACAATGGCGGTCACTCCCCGCTCCTTTGCCAGCGCATCGAGCTCCAATGCATTCTCCGGAAAGAAGGAGATATCGACGATGTTCTTCCCAGCGTCGATGACCTTTCTCACTGTCGTAAAACCCAGGAATCCGGGAACGGCGCAGATCACAAGATCGAACGGAGCTACAACGGCACGCAGTGCTGCGGCATCCCGGACATTCACTTCAGCGGTTGTGAGCGGAGGGCATTTCGCTTTCACATGTTCGAGCCGCTTCCGGTCGATATCGGTCACGGTGACCGAATGTTTCTTTGCCAGATCGATCGCCATGGCACTGCCGACCATACCGGCACCGAGAACGATGATAGAACTCATAGTGTATCCTGTCTGATCGCGTTGTTGTTCAGGCGTTCGTTTTCAATTCGAGTTTTGCAACGGTGACCTTCTCCAGACGGTCCATACGGACCTCCACGCCGATGCCTGGTCCGGTCGGGACCGGCATCATGCTGTCCGCATCGATCTCGAACGGCGGATCGACGATATCCTCCTTATAGTACCGTTTACTGGAGGAGATATCTCCGGGCATGACGAAATTCGGCAGCGAGGCAAGGGCGATGTTCCCGCCGCGGCCGATGCCGGATTCATCCATCCCTCCGTGCCAGACCGGTACGTTCATCTTCATGCAGTAATCGTGGATACGGATCGATTCCGTATACCCGCCGACGCGGCCCGGTTTGATGTTGATGATCTTGCAGGCGCCGAGCGCCAGTGCCGCAGCGGCATCGGAGAGTGTATAGATGCTCTCGTCCAGACAGATGGGAGTGGTGAGCTGCGGCTGGAGGATGGAGTGATCGTAGATGTCATCGTATCCGAGCGGCTGTTCGTTCAGCTGCAGGTTGTAGTCATCCAACTTCTTCAGCATCGCGATATCATTCAGTGTATAGGCGGAATTCGCATCCACCTGCAGATCGATCGACGGGAATTCCTTCCGGAGCGCCTGCACCAGCGCCAAGTCCCTGCCCGGCGCGATCTTGATCTTGATCCGTTTGTATCCGTCCTTCAGATACCCTTCCACGGTGCGGATGAGCTGCGGGATGGTCGGCTGCAGTCCGACGCTCACACCGGCAGGGACACGGTCCCGGGTACCGCCGAGGAATTTCGAGAGGGAGATCCCCTGCGAGCGCGCATAGAGATCGGAGAGTGCGGCTTCCACGCCGGCGCGGGCCATGCGGTGACCGCGCACCCAGGCGAATTGCGCCAGTGCATCCTTCACCGTCGGCAGTTCCTTTCCGAGGATGGCCGGAGCGAGGAAGTCCTTCAGCACATGCCAGGCAGTGGTGAGGGTCTCATAGGAATAGGACGGGGTCGGTTCGACGACGACCTCTCCCCATCCGGAGAATCCTTCGCCGTCCACCCGGACCATGATATGTTCTTCGAACAATTCAACGCCGAGCGATGTCTCGAACGGCGAGACCAATTCCATTTTCGTGTGACGGAGTTCTACCCTGTTGATACGCATTGGATCAATTGCCTTTCATCGTGACAAAAAATTCCATCAATCCATCAACCGTGCGACCGGATATCGTCCCGGTTTGTTGAGCAGCTGCTCGGTGACCGGGTATCCGATGAGTCCCCAGACCGACGCCGGTTCCAGCGCGATTGCGAGCATCACCGAATGGAGCTGCGAGGTCGGGACGATCACATCACCGGTCTTCACCGTGATGGTCTGCGGGAGCCAGCGACCGTAAGGTCTCGGTTTGGGATCCTCTTCGACGATCTCCGTCCCCAGACTGTCCATCATATAGACCTGCGCATTGACGGTCCGCTCCGATGTGACCGTCTCCATCGTGATGTTGTGACGGCGCAGGAGATCGATAAGCGGAATGAACGCTGCCGGGATGTGATAGCCGGAAGGAAGCCAGTCGCTCAAATGCGTGACCACGACACTCTGATACGGTGTTACGTTCCAGACCGTGTCCTTACCGGTACGGAGGTTACGGACAGGGATGATGATCTTGTCCTCTCCCACTTCCCGTTCCGTCCGGAGAGCGACGGAGACCCCTTTCTTCTTCGGCAGTTCCTTCCGTTCCGTCTGGACCATCGAGCGGATCCGTGCTGCATTCTGTGCTGCATAACCGAGGAACGCTTCCACCGAGGTGAACTGGGCTATGGTCCTGCGGCGGAGTGAATCCTCCACGCTCCCCCACTTCAGACCTTCCTGGATAAACGACATGGTGCCGAGGATGCCGAAGCTCTGGCGGCCGTCGTTGATCTCGGTGGTGCTCTGGCGGAGCCGGGTATCGGGCGAGCCGACGATGTACTCATGGAACCGGAATCCGGCGTTCTGCATCACCCCCGCGATGTGCGTCTTGAATCCCTGATGCTGCATCGCGCGGATCACCGGCGAAGTATTGGGATGGGTGAGCGTCCCGAGCAGCACATCGCCGAGACGGACCATCCCGGAATCGCGCCATTCCTTGCTGGTGGTGTACTCATGCACGTCGAGCGTCACTTCGGGTTTCCACTTCCAGAAGAGATCGTGGAGTCCTTTGGTCTCCGCGAGCGTGAGGATCAAATGGTTGCGGTTCATATCGAGCGAATCACTCGTACGGCGCTGCCGGAGTTCGGAGCCGTCCGGATTCATTTGCGGGATGATGATCACATCCATCGTCTTCAGCCACTCGGCATACCGTCCGTTCGCAAAGTTGGCCAGGATGCGGGTCATCGCTTCCTTTCCGGACGGTTCATCACCGTGCTGCTGGGCATGGATCATCACCCGGAGTTTGGAGGGATCGGAGCCGAACTGCGCGGACGAGGTGATCTTTACGGCAACGATGTCGCGTCCCTGCCGGCTGACCGCGATCCGTTCCACGGAGAATCCGGGAAGTCCAGAGAGCGATGCAACGAATGCACGGAGCGTATCATAGGATGTGAGCCGCGTATATCCGTTCCGTTCGACCGGTGCGATAACGCGGGATTGGGAGTGACTAAGACCGGACAGGAGAAGAACAAGGAAGAGCGGAATGATACTGCGGTGACGATGCACGATAGGGTCCTTTCAATCAGAGGCGTTGAACGACAAGGTGCGGCGCATCCGTCAGGGACAGGATGCGCCGGGGATACCGAGGGATTGGTCCGCACGCCGTGGCGCGGGGATCAGAAATCGATCTCAACGGAGTAGCGATGGAGGTCCGGCAGCAGTTCAAAGTTCGCGAATGCATAATCGAACCGGACGATGCTGTTCCCCATCTGCACATTGAAGCCGCCGCCGAGCGTAAAGGTCTCATCGTCATAGTTCACCCGGTACCCGCCCCGCAGGAAGAGCCGTTCCACGAACTGCAGTTCCGTGCCGATGTTGATCCGTTCATCATAGTCATTGGGATGGGTCGCATCGATCTCGCCCCGCATCGTGACGAAATCGGTCTTCACGACATCCATTGCCACGCCGACCTGGAAGTGGAGCGGCAGAGCGAACTCGCTGGTCTCGAGCCGGCCGGGCGCAAGACGGCTGATGGGATAGTTATTGTCCCGCAGTTTAGTGATGTTCAGGTCCTCGCCGTCGAATTGCAGGTCCCCGCCGAAGTTCGTCATGCTCATGGCGATGACGAGATTGTTGAAGTCGATGCGGTACTGGGTGCCGATATCGAACGCGAAGCCCTCGGCGACCTCGTTCCAGATGCGCTGGTTGATGTACTTCCCGGTGACACCGATCAGGAACTCGTTCGAGAGTGCCCGGGCGTAGGTGAGACCGATCGCCAGGTCCTGCGCATCGTAGTAGCGTCCGGTCCCTTCCGGTTTCAGTTCGGTGGTGATCTCGGTCTTCTCCATGGACACGGAGGTGAAACTCGCGGCCAGCACTCCCAGGTCTCCAAAGTTCTGCACGATGGAGGCGGCGCTGGCGTTGTACTGCGCATAGAGGTCGACCGCGGAGAAATGGACCGATGTTCCGGTCACGCCGGTGATGCCGGCGGGGTTCCAGAAGACCGATGCGGCATCGTTGGTGGTGCCGATGACAGCGCCGGCCATGGAGGCGGCCCGGGCCCCGACCGGCACGTTCAGGAACTTCGCGCCGGACGAGCCGAGGTTCGGATTCTGCGCCGCCAGCAGCGACACGGCACACAGACAGAGGATGATGGTTCTCATAGCGGTCCCGTTATTTGATGATGGCAAAACGGTTCATATAATCCTTCGAAGCACCCGGCGTCTTCACCAGATACATGTAGGTCCCGGACGCGACCTCGCGTCCCCCTTCCGACTTCAGGTCCCACGTGGCCGTGCCGCTGTTGGCATGATGCCGGATGGTCTTCACCAGATTCGCATCCATCGTGAAGATATAGATGGTGCATTCGGACGGGAGGTTGGTGAACTGGAGCTGGCGGACCGGTTCGCGGCGCACCTCGCCGAACTCCGGTTCGAAGATGGAGGAGACGATGTACGGGTTCGGCACGACACGGATGTTATTGACCGATCCCTGCACCACGGCAGCATCGGTCCGTTGTCCGGAGATGGTGAACCGGTACTTGTCCGTGAGCCCCGGCTCCACCGGAAGCACAGTGTTCACGGTGAAGATATTACCGGCCAGCGGAGCCGATGATTCCGCGAACGTGACGACCATATGCAGTCCGGCGAAATCGACCGAGCCGCCGGCGGTGATGCTGTCGAACTCCGCGATCCGTAGCGTATCGCTCATCCGATGCACCTCCAGATTGATATACGACGCCCCGGTCCCTGTCACTCCCTTACCGGTCGTCGTGATGCGGTAGGTATTGGACTTGATACTGTCGGCCCTGCCAACGGTGAACGCCAGGTTCATCTCATCGTTCCGTCCGCTCCTGCTGACGGTCCCGATCTGATCGGGCGGACGCATGGAGAAGAGCACGCCGTCATAGGTCGCCTGGATCTTATCGGCCTGTGCCGTGAACTGCCGCGGTGCGACGACCGTGTCCGCCGTATCACGGACCACATAGACGCTGAAATTAGTGGTGACATAATCCCCGGCTTTGGGATAATTCGCCACACCGGTATCGGTCGGCTGGATGCGGATGCGGAACACGATCGGGTTCCCGGCCTGGATGGTGTAGTCCGAACCGGTGACCGGATTGTACGATTTGGGGTTGCTGCCGTATGCTTCGCCGGTCCTCAGATCGTACAGATTCAGCAGCTTATTCGACACGAACTGGAATCCGAAATCCTTGGGAACGACCTTCGTGGAGTCACCGATGTTGAAGACCACCTTCACTTTCGGCGCACCGTTCTGGAACCGGTACGTATAGCCGAATCCAACGGTGTATGTGCCGTTCTTCAGATTCGCGGAATTGACCGGATTCACCATGAAGGAATAATTCGACTTCCCTTTCCAGAAATGCGACACCGAATCGAGCGAGACCGGGACCTGTCCGACGGGATCGGGGCGCGGAGTGACCACGGCAAGATTCTGCACACCGGGTGTCTTGGCAAGGGGGCTTTCAAGGCTGATGAGGCCGACATCGCCGCGGTCGAAGGAGGTGACGCAGTACCAATACTCCACGCCGTTCACGACGGTGGAATCAGTGAAGCTGTACCGGATGCCTTTGTCCAGTCCGATCTCGTTGATGATATCGTAGTCTGCGAGCAGTTTCCAGTTGAGTCCCTTATCCACACTGCGATAGAGCCGGTACCCTTCGAAATCGAACTGACCGGAGTAGGAATCGCGGGACTGCTCCGCTTTATCATCCCAGAACAGTGTCACGCGTTTGTTGCCGGGAGCGGAGCTGAGCTTCGGCGTGGCGGGCGGTTTCGCCGCTTCGAAGTTGTTCGAGAAGATCTTCTTCGCTTCGGCGTACGATGCATACAGCCCTGCCGAATCATCACCCGCGACGATGGCGGTCACGAATGTGAGAGTATCGCCCGGTGAGAGCAGATACGGTCCCGACGCGACATTGGCAAGGATATCCATGCCTCCGGCCGGGATCGTGGCCGGATCATCGTAATGCAGGGAGGAATTGCTGCCGAGATGGAAGTACTTGCTCCTGTCGGTGGAGTTGTAGAGTGACGCAGCACTGGACATGATGCCGTACAGGACGGTATCCTGATCACGGTCATCATCGTACAGGTTGTAATGGATATCCGTGGCCCCCAATTCGACGCCGCCCACTTTCGGGGTCTGCAGCATCGTCACGCCTATCATTCCCGTCTTCCCGCTCGGCCATTCCGTTGTGATACCATCATCATAGAAATAGACGAGATTGCGGGAGCGGTCGATGTTCAGCTTATCATCCCCCCACTCCGGTGCACCGCCGCTCACGTCGCCGACGTCGATATCGGTGTACAGATTGAAGTACATCCTGTCCAGCGGCACGCCGCCGGTCGTGACGATCTGGAATTTGAAGAAGATGATGTTCTGTGCCGATTTCAGTCCGTACGTATACCCCGTCTGGATCACACGGACGCCGAGCGCTCCGCGCTGGTTGTTCGCATCATCATAGACGCAATAGCTGTCCTGGTCCGATTTGATGACCGCATTCCCGTTCGCATCCTTCACCGGCCATCCGGTGGCGGGCCAGGAGGCGGGATTGTCGCTGAACGCGATCTTCGCAGAACCGGCCGCCTGATATCCGCCGACCGCTTCCCATTCCTCGTTCGTCGTGAACCGTCCCTGGATCACATTCCCGGGGAATCCGACCATCGGATTGATGCGGTAGATGTAGTGCTGTGCGCTGTTGATGGGGAACTCGCCGGACGGTCCTTGCGCCAGACGGCGGGGATAGAGTTTACCGCGGTTCTCGAAGAAGAGACCGATATTGCTGCCATTGTGCGTGCCGCCGGCGCGGTCCGTGATGCCGGAGGCCTTCTCCAGTCCGAGCGCACGCTCGATGGATTCGATCTCTTTCGGTTTCACCTGTGCCGCAGCAACGCAGGCACAGAACAGGGAGAGCAGGAGGATGTTTTTCATAGTTCTCATTAGAATTTGATGGAAGCGCCGATCCGCACGTTGCGCGGCGGACCATAGTTCGACGGATCACGCTGGTATTCTTTGGACAGATTCCCGACGAAGGTGACCTCCGGATCGCCGGTATCGCTGTAGACATCCACGACATTCCGTTGGTTTGTCAGATTCATGATCTCAGCGAACAGCCGGAGGGAGAGTCCCTCCTGCAGCTCGATATCCTTCCCGATCTCCGCATCCACCGAGTAAGTGGAGGGCATCCGGAGCGAATTGCTCACCACGTAACCGACATCACGCCCTCCGGGGGTGTACGGGAATCCGGAACTCGCCTGGACCAGCAGCGTCAGGTCCACATTAGAGAGGAAGGTCGGGTCGTCCGACGGGATGGAATAGGTCATGGAGGCATTGAAGACATGCGTTTTGTCGAAATCGAGATAGGTCAGCTGGGTCGATTTCACCGGGACGCCGACATTCTCCTCCTCGGTGGAAGCATTCCCCTTCGCCACCGAATAGGTATAGGTGAGTCCGCCGGAGAGCCGCTGGTCGAGACGGAGGTCCAGGTTCACCTCGAAGCCCTTCACGTTCGCATAATCCTCATTGATATAGAGTGTGTAGGCGCTGTACCGTCCGGGCACTTCATAGGCGGGATAGTAATGGGTGCCGATGAGTCCGGAGATGTCCTTATAGTACGCCGTGGTGCTCATGATGATCGCTTCGGTGAACTGATGCGTCACACCGACCTCATAGGCCACGGTCCGCTGTGCGTCGAGGGACGGCTGACCGAACACCGGTTCGCGGACGGAGAGTTTGAACTCCTTGTTCTCGAACATGTAGCGGTAATCGGGGTTCTGGAAGAAGTGCCCGTAGGCGAAATGGAGCTTCGTCCTGTCCGAGATGGGATGCGCGATACCGATACGGGGACTGAGCTGCTTCCGCGACTGCACCTGGACGACCGAAGCGGGATCGAGCGGGTCCTGGCGGAACCCGACGTTCGCGTTCATATAATCGAACCGGAGACCGAGATTGATCACCAGGTACGGGAACTCCAGTTTATCCTGCGCGTAGGCCGAGATCTCGAACGGACTGTCGGTGAAGTAATTATCGATGTACTGCAGCTGGATGGGACGCTTGATGCCGGTGATGTCGAGCAGGCGCAGGCGATGGGTCTTGTACTCCGCGCCGAACTTCACCTCATTGTTCTTGCCGATCTGCCAGACCGCATCCGCCTTCACACCGATGTTCGCCGTCCGGCTGTCGGTGAGCGAGTTGGTCGTCGCATAGGAATAGAAATCATAATGGGGCAGACCGTTCTCGACGGTCGTGATGACCTGTTCATCGTTCTCGGCGATGTACCGGGAGGTATCGGTGTCGTACCCGGAGAAGGTGCCCTGATTGAAGTACGAGATACGCACATCATAGAAGAGGTTATCCGCCACGGTGTGGGTGATGCTCAGCAGACTCTGATAGCTGTCCGACCGTGAGCGGGTGTACAGTTCCGGGATGTACTTGAACGCATGGGAATACCGTTTCCGTTCGCCGAGACTGCCGCGGTTGGAGAGGGTCATCTTCAGCGTCGGGATGCCGGCGTAGGAGAGTTTGGTGAAGACGGTCCTACTGTTGTTGTAGCCGAACGGCAGGTAACTCCCCCGCCGGTCGTTCTCCGCCGTCACGAAGAAACTCAGGTCGCTCAGGAGCGGACCGCTCAGTGTGGCGGAATAGCGCATCTCATGGAACCGGGAGAAGGCATCCACGCCGAACTCGGACGTTCGCATCTCCACCTTCCCTGCCAGCCTCTCCCCTCCGTCGCGGGTTACGATGTTCACCACGCCGCTCATCGCATTGCCGTACTCGGCGTTGAATGTACCGCTGAGCATGCTCATTTCTTGAATAGCATCATTATTGATCTGCGTGGCGAGTCCGCCGAGCAACGGATCGTCCACATAGGCCCCGTCCACCATGTAGGCCACCTCGTTCGACCGGCCTCCGCGGATATGCAGCTCGGAGCCATTGCCGACCACACCGGCCTGCAGTCCGATCAGGTCGGTGAAGGAAGCGACCGGCAGGTTCTCGATATCGCCGGAGGAGATGACGGACATGGAACTCGTCACATCCTTCTGGATGGCCGGTTTCTCGGCATCGACGATCACCTCACTCAGCTCCACATTGCCGGGATTGAGGACGACGTTCAGCATGGTCGTCTGGTCCGCCGCGATCCGCACCTGCGCGATGAGCTTCGCCTCATAGCCGAGCGAGCTGACGCGGACGCTGTAGGTGCCGGGCGGGACGTTCAGGATGATGAAGGACCCGTCCGGTCCGGTGGCGGCGCCGAGCGGTGTTCCGACGACCTGGACCGTGGCGCCGAGGAGCGCTTCCCTGGTCGCCTGGTCCAGCACGGTGCCGGAGATCTTTCCGGTGGTACCGCCGATGAGCAGGGATGCGGCGGCGAGGAGCAACAGGAGTGTCTTTTTCATGGCAGTGTTCAATGTTGAACGGTGGTTTTCTTCATGATCGCATCGAGTTCGGCGAGCATCGTTTCGGCCCGCGCCTTGTCCTTCATGGCGCATTGGGTGGAGATGGCATTGATCAGCACGGAGATGGCGGCGAACGAGTTCGTATAGAGCATGTTCTCGCTCTTCACCAGCAGACTGGAATCGGCGGAGAAGGTGACCGGCGCATTCTCCTTGTTCGTGATGGCGATGACGGTATTCCCCTTCTCATCCGCGATGTGCGCGGCATCGATGGTCTCCTGCGAGTACGGCGGGAAGGAGAAGACGATGAGCACATCGTTCGGCTGGAAATAAAGGATCTGCTCGGCAAAACTGGTCGACCCCTGCCGGAGCGCGGAGGAGGAGACGCCGACCTGGTTGAGCTGGTAGCTGAGCACCTCCGCCAGCAGGTACGAGATGCCGAGTCCGGCGGTGTAGACATGTCGCGCTTTCAGGATGGTCTTGATCGACCGGTCGAAGACGCTCCGCTCGATGAGCTGCAGCGTGTTGTTGATGTTCTTCACATCCTGCTGCGCGATGAGGGTCAGGATATCGTCCTTCTCCTGCCGGTGGGACGGCAGCGTGAAGACCTCCGGGTGCTGGAGCCGGTCCTGCAGCGAACTGCCGATCTCCTCCTGCAGTTCCTTGTACCCCTCGAACCCGGTCCGCTGCGCGAACCGGACGATAGAGGCGACGCTGGAGGCAGTGGAGGCGGCCATCTCCTGCACGTTCAGGAACGGCACCCGGTCGAAGTTCTCCACGATGAAGTCGGCGATCTTCTTCTGGTTCTTGGGAAGGGAGCCGTACCGTTTCCGGATCTTCCCTTTGATGTCGTCATATTGTGTCATAGCGTAGCGGTCCGGTGCACCTCACAGCGCACCGGACCTCCGGAGCGGATCACTTCATCAACAGCATCTTCTTCGTTTCGCGGTACCCGTCCGCCTGCAGCGTGTAGTAGTACAGGCCGGAGGAGAGTTCGTCCGCCGCGAAGGAGGCGGAATAGGAACCGCTCTCCATCTGCTGGCTGACCAGCGTACGGACCTCGCGTCCGAGAGCATCGTACACCTTCAGGGTGACGAAGGATGAGGCACCGACGCTGAACGCGACCGTGGTGGAGGGGTTGAACGGATTCGGGAAGTTCTGCTGCAGGGCGAATCCTGCCGGAGCGGCCGCGGTGTTCCGGGTGACGGTGGTGAGCACCTTCGGATACTTCGCCGTGGCGGAATCCATCGCTGCATAGAGTTCATTCTCGGTGGCTCCGTACGCGACAGCATAATAGAGCGTCACGGAATCGCCTTTATTGATGAAGCTCGCCTTGCCGCCGTTCACCGTGAAGATACTGCCGTTGGAACCGGCGACCAGGAGCGTATCCTTCGCACCGGCACTCTTCAGCATCTGATTCCGGGTGGAATCGGTCGCGGCATCCGAGTTCGGATCGAGCGGTGAGAAGACATCCCAGTCCAGCATGCTCACGCCGAACGGATTCGGGCCGAGTTGTTTCACGCCCCAGTAGCTCGCTTCGCCGACGCGGAAGAACGAGGTCACTTTGTGCGTACTGCTGTACTTGATGGTCTCGCCGCCGTAGGCCATCCCCGGTTTGGGGACGATGACGGCTCCCATGTACAGCGACCCGAGGTTGGCGGTATCGCCGATGATGCGGTAGCGGACGATGATGTAGCGCTGGTTCTTCCATGCCATCACCGTGGTACGGACCTTCACCTTCGGCGGGAGCATGGAGTATTCGTTGTCTGCCATCGATTCTGCGGCACTGTCCACACCGACGATGGAGACCATCTGTGCGAGCACTTCGGTGGAATCGGCATCGAAGTTATAATCGAACACAGCGTTATCGGACTGGCCGACATCGAACGACATGCGGTCCAGTTCTCGGTTCGCAGCAACGTACGGCGAGCCGACATTGGCGCGCACACGGCCATAGCTGCTCAGGTTGAAGCTGATCAGCCCGGTCCCGGCGCTGACCGTCGGCTGGGCATCGGCAACGAAACCGACCAGCACGAGGAGTGACAACAGCGTAGAGATTCGTTTCATAGTGATTCTCCTGTTAATTGATGGAATGGTGGATTACTTACTGCATATTGAAGATCACCGGAGGCACCAAGAGCAGCAGCGCCAGGATGAAGAAGAAGATCTGTGCCGGCAGCATCCAACGGAACCATTTGTTCCACGGGATCTGCGCCAGCCCGAGCACACCCATCGTCAGTCCGGAGGTCGGAAGGATCGGATTGATCCATCCTTCGCCGAACTGGAACGCGAGCACGGCGGTCTGCCGGGAGATCCCGATCACATCCGCGAGCGGCGCCATGATCGGCATGGTGAGCGCTGCCTGGCCGGAGCCGGAGTGGACGAAGAAATTGATCACGCCCTGGACCAGGAACATCATCTGCGCGGCGAAGACCGGATGGACGGACGAGATGACGCCGGAGCAGGCATAGAGCAACACATCCAGCACGCGTCCGTCCGTTGCGATCACGAGGATGGCACGGGCACAGGCGATGATGAGCGCCACGCCGACCATATCCTTCGCCCCATCCTTGAAGCTGTCGGTCATCTCATCCATGGAGAGACGCCCGACGATGCCGGAGAAGATGCCGAGCGCCAGGAAGAGCGCCGAGAGTTCACTGAGCCACCATTCGTACTGCAGCACGCCGTACACCAGCAGTCCCAGCCCGCCGATGAAACTGGCGAGGATCACCTTCCGGGCAGCGGTGAACGGTTCGACCGATGCAGCGGAGAGATGGAGCGTCTTCTTCTTCTCCTGGTCCTGCTCGTACATGGCGCTGATGGTCGGATCCTTCCGCACCCGTTTCGCATACCGTGCCACGAAGACGATCATGGAGACGGTGCTGAGCACCCAGACCAGGATGCGGTATTCCATGCCGGAGTAGAGCGGGATCTGTGCAATGCTCTGCGCGATGCCGACCGTGAAGGGATTGAAGACCGAACCGGCGAACCCGGCGGCCGCGCCGAGGAACGGAATGGAAACGCCGACGAACGAATCGTATCCCAGCGACAGCGCCAGCGGGATGAAGAGCGGGATGAACAGCAGCACCTCTTCGGACATGCCGAACGTGGAACCGGCGACGGAGAAGATGGTCATGGTCACCGGGATGAAGAACTTCTGCAGATGCGGTTTCTCCGCGAAGGTCTTCGCCAGATGCTGGATGGACGCGGTGATTGCGCCGGTGCGGAGGATGATCGTGAACGAACCGCCGAGCATCAGCAGGAATGCGATGATCTCCGCCGCCTGGACGAATCCTTTGAACGGCGACGCAAGCACGGCACCGATCCCCTGCGGCTGATTGTCGATGAATTCGAATGAATTCGGGATGACCAGTGTCCGGCCGTTCACCACTTCCCGCTTATACTGGCCGCTGGGAATGATCCAGGTGGTGACAGCGACCATGACGACCACGGCCAGGACCATCACCAGTGTATTGAGATTGTAGGATTTCTTCATTTCTTCACCAGCGGTTTGCGGCTCTTCAGATCGAAGGAATCACCTGCCTGCAGGATGTGCATCGACATGTTCTCGGCGGTGAGATAGTTGTTCTTGTTCGTGCGGATGTGCTTCGACCGGGTGGCGTCATAGACGATCACCACGCTCTCCCCGATCACTGTGAACTTCCGGTCCGGATGGACGATGATGCTGGTCGCTTCATCGATGGCGACGCCCAGCAGGGTCGGATTCTGCATGATGATGGAGAGCAGCCGGTTGTGGCGTTTGCGGACGACGAAATGCTGGTCGATGACCGCTTCGGTGACGAATCCGAATCCTTCCTTCGTCTCCACATTCCCTTTGGTCAGGGTGAAGAATGAAGCGGTGGAATCCTTGTTGAGCAGCTCATTGCCGGTGATCATGATGCGGCTCATCACGGCTGCGCCGGCGCTCGTTCCGCCGACCACGCCGCCGTTGGCATAGATCTCCGCGACCCGCGCCTGGACTTTCGTGTTCAGCAGCGCAGCGGTCAGCAGCACCTGGTCCCCGCCGGAGTAGAAGACGCCGGTGACATCCTTCAGTTTCGCCACCATGCTGTCCTGGTTCGCCTGTTCCGCATTGATGTTCAGATAGAACGCCTCCTTCACGCCGAGTCCCTTCATCTCCTGCACGTACGACGGACCGACCTCCTCCGGCACGCTGCTGGCCATCGGGAAGATGGCGATGACCGCCGAACTGCCGCCGGCCAGGCGGATGAATTCCTTCATGATCTCGTCGGTCCGTTCCCCGCCGCCGACGATGACGAGCCGTCCTTTCGCCTGTGCGACGGACGGCTGCAGTGACACGAGCGCCGCACAGAGGAGTGCGGCAGCGATGGCGATGTTATTCCTGAATGAGCGCAATGGCGATCTCCGTGGATTTGATGAGGTCTTCGATAAGGATGAATTCGTCGAACGAATGCGGTTTCTGTGCGCCGGTGCCGATGTTGACCGCCGGGACGCCGTTGCCGTTGTACGAGTTCGCGTCGCTGCCGCCGGTATAGCGGATCCCTTTCGGGGTCAGTCCGGCCGTGCGCAGGGAGCGTTCCATCCGCTGCACGATCGGGGACTGCGGGTCATGCACATAGGGATGGAAATCCATCTCGCTGGAGATGGTCACGCTGCCGCCGCGGGCGACCGCCGCATGGAAGGCGTCGGTGATCTTCGTGAACTGTGCGTTGATCTTCTCCGGTGTGAAGGAGCGGACCTCGCCGGTCAGTGTCACCTCGTCCGGCACGACATTCGTCGCGCCGCCGCCGGTGATCTTGCCGATGTTGGATGTGGTTTCGGGATCGATGCGGCCGAACGGGACGGCTGCGATCGCCGCAGCCGCAAGAGCGATGGCGTTGATCCCTTCCTCCGGTGCCACGCCGGCATGGGCCGACTTCCCTTTGAACGTGGCCGTGAAGATGAGACAGCCGGCACCGTCTTTGATATAGATGCCGGGTCGTTTCGAACAGTCCAGGATGTACGCCTCACTGACATTGTACGGTTTCAGGTCGACATGATTGGCGCCGTACATCCCCAGCTCCTCACCCACGGTGAAGACGCAGATGAAATTCTTCACCGGCTGTACGGCCTGCTTCAGATGTTTCGCCAGGTAGGTCAGCACGGCAACGCCCAGACGGTCATCGCCGCCGAGGATCGTGGTGCCGTCCGTGGCGATCCGTTCGTCCGTGACGACCGGCTTCAATTTCTCCGTCGGCTGAACGGTATCGAGATGGGCACAGAGGGCGATGGAAGGCCGTGCCGGGTCATATCCCGGCGGGGTGCAGATGAGATTCCCGGTGTTGCCGTTGATCTTCGCTGCCGTGCCGTCCTCCACTACCGTGAAGCCGTACCCGGTGAAGAGTTCCTTCACCCGGTCCGCAATCACGCGTTCGGCCAGCGAGGGTCCGTTGATGGTGGCGAGATGCAGGAACGTATCGATGAGCTCAGAACGGTCGATCGTGATCATAGGGGGAGAATTTATTACAGCTGTAAAAGAAAGGAAAAAATAATTACAATTCGATAGTACGTATATTGCAAGGCTTTGTCAAGCGAAAGTTTCCGGAGCCGCCGGTCCGGTTCGAACCAAGCATGGATCGATGGGCCCGTACGGTATATTTCCCCTTGTGTTTCCTCGGATTATGCCATAGATTGTGTCGCCCATTGTCACGGGTTCCCCGTGCGAACCTCAGGTTCCTTGCCGGCTGTACGCCCGCCAGTGTTCTGCCTTCCCGACCGGAGGCAGTTTTTGTTGGGACAAGTCACTCACAATCCTTTCCACCAGAAGAAAGAAGACCATGAAACACGCAATCATCGCCACGGTCTGCCTGCTGCTGATGTCGTGCGGCGGCGGATCGAAGACCGAACTGAAGAATGATATGGACAGCGTCAGCTACAGCATCGGCCTGGATGTCGGCCGGACTTTCCAGCGCCAGGGGATCGAGATCACCCCCGATGCGTTCCTGCAGGGACTGAAGGACGCTGCGGATACGTCCGGCAAGCCGCTGCTGACCGATGATCAGATCCGCGCCTGTATGTCCGCCTTCCAGCAGAAACTGATGGCGCAGCAGCAGGAGAAGATGCAGGCTCAGGCCGGTGCCGCGCTGGCCGAAGGCGAGAAGTTCTTGTCTGAGAATAAAACGAAGCCGGGCGTCGTCACGACCGCCAGCGGACTGCAATACAAAGTGATCTCTGCCGGCAGCGGGAAGAAACCGAAAGCGGTGAACGAAGTGCGGGTGCATTACCGCGGACGGTTGCTGGACGGGACCGAGTTCGACAACTCCTACACACGCGGTGAACCGGTCGTCTTCCCGGTGGGCGGCGTCATCCCCGGCTGGGTGGAAGCACTGCAGCTGATGCCGGTCGGCTCGAAATGGGAGGTTTACATCCCGGCGAGCCTCGCATACGGCAACAATCAGACCGGTCCGATCCCCCCGGGTTCGACCCTGATCTTCGAAGTGGAACTGCTCGGGATCGTGAAATAATCCTCCGGAGCATCCCTAAAAAATGAAAGGTCCCGTCATGCGAATGACGGGACCTTTTTTATTCCACACCGTTCACGATGCTAATCCACAACACTCCACTCCCACGGACGGGTGATAAAACCTTCCGGAGAGAACCGCAACCCGCGCACTTTCGCTGCATGGACCGCATAGCGTGATTCCCAGTACAGGAAGGTGTACGGCTGCTGCTCCTGGATGATGTCCTGGAATTCCTTCCACAGCCGGTTACTCACTGCGGCCGGAACCGTTCGCTGAACGGAATCCATGATCTCCGAGACCCGCTTATTGCGGAAGGAGACCGCGTTCCCGGTCGCCGTTGTCAGATCCATCCCCCAGTCCTTGGCCAGATCCAGCGTCCGCGGCACATCGACCGTGCCGATGTACGCATCGAAATCCTTCGCCGCGATCATGGCAGGGAACGTTTTCGGATCGACCGGCAGAACGGTGACATCGACGCTGATCTCCTTCAATTGGGTCTTCACCATCTCCGCGATCTTCAGCCCCGCCGCATCATCCGATGCCACCTTCAGTTCGAACGCGAACGGACGGTTGAATTTCTCCACCGTGCCGGAGCGTGTGAGGTCCTGCCATTGTTCCTTTGCCAGGATCACTTTACTCTCCGCCGGATCGCAATAGAGCTGGTGCAGCGTATCATGGTAGGCATCCTTGAAGACCGGCGAGACCGGACCGAATGCTCTCACCGCCTCCTTCCCAGCCGCCTCCGTGATGATCTTTTCCCTGTCCAGCGCAAGCGTCATTGCCCGCCTCACCTGCGGTGAGCCGAAGAGACGGTTCGCTTTCAGTTTCTCTCCGTTGCTTTCCCGGTATACCGCACCGTCGATGGTGTTCCATCCGATCACATGGTACCGCAGGGGCGGGAAGGTAACGACGGCGGCATCTTCGCGGGCCTCCATGACTTCCGCCACTTCCGACAGACTGAGATCCGTTGCCACATCCACTTGCGACGCTTTGAATGCATCGATCACTGCACGCCTCCCCTGCACCACACGGAAGTGGAGACGGTCCACCCGTGCCGGACCGGGGATCGTCGACGCAGGATTCGACCGCAGAACGAACTCCTGCTCGTTCACGCCGGCCACCAGGAATGGTCCGGCGATGGTCGGCGTCTTCATCGGAATACTGGCTTTCAGCTGAACGGCCGGGAGTGCATCCATCTGATGCCGCGGTACGATCGGCACGGTGAAAAGATCGAAATTGACCGCGGAATCACTGACGAAGTTGAAGGTGAGCGTACTGTCATCATCCATCTGGATCGCAGCGGCAAGATCGATCGCACCGTCCGGTCCGGTCTTGAGTCCGTTCAACAGCGGCCGCCAGGGAGTATTGAGCTGCTCATTGGCATACAGGCCATAAGAATAGAGGATATCCTTCGCATTGACGGGGATATCATCCGACCACATGGCACCCGGTTTGATCCGCACCATCACATAGGATCCGAACGCTTCGCTCCAGGAAGCCAGCTGCGGAGTGTACCGGACCGCTCCGGAACCGGTATCGATCTCTCTATAATAGAGTCCGGGAAAGACGAGCGATGCCGCCATCATCGCTTCGGGACTCCTGGCAATGACAGGATTGAAGGTATGCGGATGCCGTTGTACCGGGATGACAACAACGGACTCCTTCTTGGGAGCTTCTTCAGGTTTGGAGCAGGAGATCACCCCCGTAAGCAGCAGTGCGGCGAGACAATACAGGACCGGTGTTCGCATGACGATCTTCCCCCTTGATGAAATCGAATGTGCCAATGTAGGAAGATGTCCGCCGGCATTCAAGATGCCTACTCCAGTCTCTCCAATTAGCATTTCCCCGGAACGGACAAAAAGGTGTTTATTCTTTCAACAGGAATGGCTATTTTTCCTCTACGATATGCCGAGATCATCGACCATACAAACCTCAGGGTACAGGACGTGGATGCATCTGCTGTTCATCGTCAGCATCATCCTGCTGCAATGGATGTCCGTCCGGCATACCGGTCAGCCTGAACCGCAGGATGTGACGCTCTCCGCGTACCAGTCCCATGAAGCGGTCGTCTTCACCGACAGCCACCGTTGCAAACAAACCGGAACGGACCCGCTCCTAGGCACCATCCGTTCCAAGGAAGAACCGCGGACCGAACAGGACCATTGCACACACCTGACGGCAGCAGCGGACCGCATTGATTTCCTCCCTCCCATCTACCGGCATCTCAGTATCATCACCACTTCATCCCTGTTGTGATCGGACCTTCGCGTTCTTTTGTACGACGGCGGAGTGCCCCTCTGCCGTTCGGACCGGCCGATCCCTGAACTTTCCAGTGTGTGATGTGTGACCCAACGAACTGTAACCACAAGATCTGAATCAACCTTCCCCTGTTCAGTGCTGACTGTATTGATGCTCTGCGGCATCATCCTGCTTTCTCATCGCCCGGATGCATCATCATCCCGTGACCTGATGAGCGGCAACCTCCCGCTCTCGGCCGGTCTGACGATCTCCGTCTGGAACGGATCGGAAGAGGCAACCGCATCGGACCAACCTCACGGTATCCCTACCGGCACCGCACCCGGATCCCAAGACAATGTTTCGCAATCGCCGGATGTACGACCGGCAACGCTCCCAGTGCCGCAATATTCCCTTCGGTTCATCTATATCCTTACGACCACGTCGTTCCTCTGACGGCCATCACCCGCACGATACCGTCACCTCCAATCACTGTCAACGCATTCATTTGAAGAGGAAT
>JABWAK010000187.1 GCA_013361065.1 Bacteroidota bacterium | reverse complement strand
GTCATCACCGTTCCGAAGGATACCATCACCCTCTTCGACGGCGGTGAGAACACCGTCGACTTCAAGGTGGCCGATGCATCCAACAATCCGATCAGTGAAGGACACGTCATCAGTTATTCCATCACCGGCAGTGTGTCCGGCGAGATCGGGCTCCGCAACGGCGGAACCATCGTGACCGGCGATGTCACGGATACCTCGCTGACGAACTACTCGGTGATCGTGAAGGACAATCTCCCGCTCAGCGGCACCGGCGGGACGTTTGCGGTCACGGTAAGCGTGGACGGTGTGACCGGCCGGACCTCCAAGACCTTCTACGGGAAACTCTACTCGCCGAACAATATCGTCGTTCCGCCGTCCGCCCGTGAACCGGCGCAGATCGCATTCATCAGCTCCACCGCGACGGACCTCTCCGTGGCCGGTGTGGGCGCGCTGGAGAATGCGCTGCTGACCTACGAGGTGCGCGATTCGCTCGGCGTTCCGATCGACCGGAACAAACGGACCGTGGCGACCTATTCCATGCAGTTCTTCCCGAACTCGTTCGTGGGCGGAGGGACCGCACCGAAGGTCATCCCGACCATCGACAGTACCGATGACCAGGGGAAACTCCGGGTCTCGGTGGTGAGCGGCACGCAGGCCGGAAACATGCAGATCGTGGTCCGGATCCAGGTGGGAAGCAACATTATCACCTCACAGCCGGTGAAGATTACGATCCATGCAGGATTCCCGGACCAGGCGCACTTCACCATCACTCCGGGCCGGCGGTCATTCCTCGGTCATAATCTGTTCAACGAGATCCCGTTCACCGTGACCGTGGGCGACACATTCAGTAACCCGGTGGCGACCGGAACCGCCGTCTACTTCCACAGTCAGGCGGGCATCATCCAGACCGGTAATTCCAACTTCGGCGCGTATACGAATATCAGCGGACGTGCATCGGTGAACCTGCTCACGGTCAATCCGACACCGAGTGCGGCACCGTATTCGTACCTGCCGTCGTCCGGTGCCTATGCAGCATTGATCAACAACAGACCGGGCTATCATTGGGTCTACGCACAAACGCAAGGCCGTAACGGTAAGAATGTGATAGACAGTGTGCTCGTACTCCAGTGTATCGGACCGATCACGCCCGGCGGTGTCCCTGCCGGAACGGTCACACTCTCGCCCGGAGGTTCCTCCGCGGATATTCCGCTTACGTTGAAGGACGGGAATGGTAATCCGTTACCGGAAGGGACAGCGATCACGGTCTCGCTGACGTACGACGCCGGTATCGCATTCAGTGTGAGCGGCGGTCTCTCCAATGGCGCGTCGACCACCATCTCGTCCGGTTCGCTCTTCCCGGGTACCGGTACGACGGACTTCACGATCCGTGTGAATGATCTTACCTCCGGCGGTGCTCCGGTGAATACCTCATGCACGGTGACCATCACAGTCACGACGCCATCGACCTCGGCCGGAACATTCCTGTCGCGGACGATCAGCTTCACTGCCAGGGTGCAGTAACCGGACTCAGGTACATCAAACGGTTCATCTCAGCGTCCCGCTCCGGCGGGACGCTGGCGTTTTAAAGGAGGCGGAGTGCAGTGCGGAAGACCGCATCGAACATCGGTTCGGTGAGGGTACCGGTGAAGGTGTTCTGCTGGCTGGGATGATAGGTGCCGAGGAGTGTGATGCGGTCCGAGAGCGGATGGACCGCTCCGTGGGAGAACCGAGGCCGGGACCGTAATGCCGTCCAGCCGAGACTGCGGACGGCGTCGAATGCGGTATCAAAACCGATCTTCCCGAGGCCGATGACGATCCGCACCTCGGTGAGCAGTGTGAGTTCCTGCAGCAGGAAGGGGCGGCAGGCCTGTAATTCCTCCGGCAGCGGTTTATTCTGCGGCGGGGCACAGCGGCATGCCGCCGTGATATAGCAATCCTTCAGTTCCATGCCGTCCTTCCGGGAATGTGAGACCGGTGCACTTGCCAGCCCTGCTTTGTGGAGTGCCCGATAGAGCCACCGGCCGCTCTCATCGCCGGTGAACATCCGTCCGGTCCTGTTCGCTCCGTGGGCGGCCGGTGCCAGTCCGACCAGCAGCAGACGAGCCTTGGGGTCGCCGAAGCCTGGCACGGGTCTTCCCCAGTACGTCTCTTCGGCGAATCGCTTCGTCCGTTCCGCCGCAACGCGCTCGCGCCATTCCACCAGGCGGGGACAGGCGGAACAGTGCGTGATGGCGCGGTGCAGGGATGGTATCGTTCGTACCATAGGTTCGGTCAGCGGACCATGGCGATCCACGGTCCGCTGAAGGTCATTTGATGGTGGCGAGGAACTCGGTGAGGTGTTTGTTGAAGACCGCAGGATTCTCCATATTGCTCATATGTCCGGCGCCGGGGATCACATGCATGGCAGCGTTTGGAATCTTGTCCTTCATGGCCTGCGAGGCGGCGACCGGTGTGATGGTGTCCTTCTCACCGACAAGGATCAGTGTCGGGAAGGTGAAGGAGGGGAGCGCTGCGGTCGTATCGGTCCTGCCGGCCAGTGCCAGCAGGGTCCCGAAGATGGCGATCGGCGCCGTCCGTTCCACGATGCTCTGCACCATCTTCACAGTGTCCGGATGCTTCTCGAAAGCGGCCGGTGCGAAGACGATCTTCACATAGTCCTGGGCATAGAATTTCATGCCGTTCGCTTTCACGAACTTGATGCTGTTGGCCCGCTTCACTTTCGCTTCATTGCTGTCCGCCTCGCTCCGGGTATCGCAAAGCACTAGTCCCCGGACGCGTTCGGGATTCCGTTCCGCTGCCCGGAGCGCGACATATCCGCCCATGGAGAGTCCGCAAATGACCGCCGAGGGGATATGCAGATGGTCCATGAGTGCGAACAGATCGTCCACGAAGAGTTCGATGGAATAGTGTCCGGTCCCGACCTCGCTCTCACCGTGGCCGCGCAGATCGAATGCCACCACGCGGTTGGTGGCGCCGAGTGCTTCCACCTGCCCGCCGGGGAAGTTCCACATCCGGTGGCTGAACGGGAATCCGTGGATGAAGATGACCGGCACGGACGACGGGGAGCCGACGTCGATGTATCGGAGGAGCGCGTTGTTGATGATCGCTTTCATAGGAGGGCCGGAGTAGGGGAGCGGACCTGCAGGGTGCTCCCGGTTGTCAGTTCATTCAGCAATAAAAAAAGCGTCCCGGGACGGGACGCTTCTCTGCCGCATCAGGATCATTTCCGTTTTGCGATGTCCACATAGTCCCTGGTATCATGCCCCAGATAGATCTGCCGGGGACGGGCGATCTTCTGGTCCTCGTCCAGGATCATCTCCTGCCAGTGGGTGATCCAGCCGGAGGTACGCGGAATGGCGAAGAGCACCGGGAAGAACTCCGTGGGGAAACCCATCGCTTTGTAGATGAGTCCGGAATAGAAGTCGACGTTCGGATAGAGTTTCCGTTTCACGAAGTACTCATCGCTCAGTGCGATCCTTTCCAGTTCGAGTGCGATCTCCAGTTTCGGGTCGACGCCGGTCACTTTGAAGACGTCATCCGCCAGTTTCTTGATCACTTTCGCACGCGGGTCGTAGTTCTTGTACACCCGGTGGCCGAAGCCCATCAGGCGGCCTTCGCCCTTCTTCACTTTCTCGATGAAGGCGGGAACCTGGTCGATGGTGCCGATGTGGTCCAGCATCCGCAGCACCGCCTCGTTGGCGCCGCCGTGCAGCGGACCGTAGAGCGCCGCTGCTGCCGCTGCCGTGGCCGAGTAGGGATCCACATGGGAGCTGCCGACGCTGCGCATGGCGCTGGTGCTGCAGTTCTGTTCGTGGTCCGCATGGAGGATGAAGAGGATGTTCAGCGCCTTCTCGAAGATGGCCGGCACTTCGTACCGCGGGGTGCCGATGCTGTACATCATATTCAGGAAGTTCTGGATGAACGAGAGGTCGTTGTTCGGATAGACATACGGCATCCCTTTGATGTGGCGGTAGGAGAAGGCGGCGATGGTCGGCACCTTCCCGATGAGCCGGAGGATCTGTTTCTGGCGCACCTCCGGTGCGAAGATCTTGTTCGCTTCCGGATAGAAAGTGGAGAGGGCCGCGACGGTGCTGATGAACATTCCCATCGGATGGGCATCGTACCGGAACCCTTCCATGAGTTTCTTCACGTTCTCGTGGATGTAGGTATGCTGCTTGATCTCCGACTCCCATTGCTGCAGCTGGGCCGCCGTGGGGAGTTCGCCGTAGAGCAGCAGATAGGTCACTTCCAGATAGGAACTCTGTTCCGCCAGCTGTTCGATAGGATAGCCCCGGTACCGGAGGATCCCTTTGTCGCCGTCGATGTAGGTGACCGTACTCTTGCAGGATGCGGTATTCATGAAGGCGGGATCATAGGTCATCATCCCGAAATCGTCGTCATTCACCTTGATCTTCCGCAGGTCCGTGGCATGGATGGTGCCATGGGCGATCGGCAGTTCGTAGACCTTGCCGGTGCGGTTATCGGTGATGGTGAGTGTCTCGTTGGCCATAATGCTCCAGTGTGTAGGGTTAGTAAACGGATTGGGAGAACAATGAAAGTTCCTTGGCCGAGAGCGCTTCGATCTCGGCGTGCAGACTGTTGCCGTTCGCATCCATCGTGACGATGGCGGGGAAGTTCTTCACGGTGAGGTGCCACATTGCCTCGGGGAGCCCGAACTGCTCGAGGTCCACACCGTCCACGGAGGTGATGCACTGTGCATAATACTGTGCTGCGCCGCCGATGGCGTTCAGATAGACGGCGCCGTGCTGCTTCAGGGCGGCGAGCGTCTTGGCGCCCATGCCCCCTTTGCCGACGACCGCCCGCAGGCCGAATTTGCGGATGATGTCCGCCTGGTACGGCTCCTCACGGCTGCTGGTGGTCGGACCGGCCGCGGTGATCCTCCATTTCCCGTCCTGTTTGATCGACACAGGACCGCAATGGTAGAGGATCTGACCCTGCAGGTCGACCGGCGGATCGTTGTGCATGAGATGGGCATGGATCGCATCGCGTCCGGTGTACATCCGTCCACTGATCAGCACGACATCGCCGACCTTCAGGGAGCGGACCTTCTCTTCGGTGAGCGGGGTCGTGAGAGCGATCTCCTTGCCGGTGAGCGGGATCTCCCTGCTCTTGCCCATCGTGATGACCGGTGCATCCTCCTTATAGAGCCATCGCTTCACTGCTCCGGTCTTCGCATCCAGGATCACACCCTGCCGTCGGAATGCCCAGCAATCGTAGGCGACCGAGACGAAGAAACTGGCAGGCAGCCTGTTCTGCACGCCGATCTTGCAGCCGATCAGCGTTGCATTGCCGCCGAATCCCATCGTGCCGATCTTCAGATCGTTGGCGTGCTCCATAATGTACTGTTCCAATGACGCAAGTTCGGGGTTCGGATTCACATCGTCCAGCGTCCGGAAGAGCTGCATCTTGGCATGCTCGTACCCGGAGGTCCTGTCACCGCCGATGCAGACTCCGACCGCACCGATGGCGCACCCGTGTCCCTGGGCCTGCCACACCGCATGCAGGATGCATTTCCGGATGCCGTCCAGGTTCCGGCCGGCCTTCCCGAGATGTTCCAGTTCCATGGGAAGGGAATACTGGATGTTCTTGTTCTCACAGCCGCCCCCTTTCAGCAGGAGCTTCACTTCGATCTCATCCTGGTTCTCCCACTGCTCCCAATGCATCACCGGCGTGCCGGCGCCGAGGTTGTCCCCGCTGTTCTTGCCGGTGAGTGAATCGACGGAGTTGGAACGGAGTTTGCCGCTTTTGGTACTCTCTGCGACCGCTTCGCGGATCCAGCGCTTCATCTCGATCTGGTTCGCACCGACCGGCGTGTGGATGAAGAAGGTCGGCATCCCGGTATCCTGGCAGATCGGTCCGACGGCATCGCAGGCCATATCGATGTTGGTGGCGATGGTCTCGAGGGCGAGTGCGGAACGGGACCCTTCAGTCTCCCGCTGCTGGGCCTTCTGGATCGCTTTCCGGACATCAGGGGGGAGGTTACTGGAGGTATCGGCGATCAGGGTCAGGATGCTGTTCTTGAATTCGTTCATACGTACCTCGTCAGCGGAAATCCTCGCTCCAGTAGGTGAAGTTCTCGCTCTGGTTCATCAATGCGATCCGGGTCGGTACCACCTGGAGCAGTACCTGTTTTGACGCCTCGTTGTAGGAGATATCGAGGGTGAAACTGAATTTGAACTGGATGACGCTCTCGTTCGCCTTTGCTGCCTGTGCGGTCTGTTTGTTGACGAACCAGGTGAATTCCGGCTTGGTGTTCAGATGAAGATAGGCCCGGCGGTATCCGCCGGAATTCTTCTCGGTGAGGGCGACATACTTGTTGGACGGGACGATGATAGCGATATCACTCTTCTCCGGCTGCA
>JABWAK010000025.1 GCA_013361065.1 Bacteroidota bacterium | reverse complement strand
CTTCAGCCGTTGTTCCGGAGCGGAGGTGCGCGGCTCCATTGCACGGTGGAGCGATGCATCCAGTGTGGTGATGGAGATGGTCACATTCACCAGCTGCAGGTTCGCCAGTTCCGTCAGCAGGTCGATGTCCCGCGTGACGAGTGCATTCTTCGTGATGACCCCGACCGGATTACGGTAGCGCAGCAGCACCTCGAGGCACTTCCGCGTGAGCTGCAGTTTCCGTTCGATCGGCTGGTAGCAGTCGGTATTTCCGGAGAGTGAGATGGTGGAGGGCTTCCAGGATCTCTTCTGGAACTCCTGGTCCAGCAGCAGATGCACCTCCGGCTTCACCATGATCTTGGATTCGAAATCGAGTCCGGCAGAGAACCCAAGGTACTCATGGGTGGGTCGCGCGTAGCAGTAGATGCATCCGTGCTCGCAGCCGCGGTAGGGATTCAGGTCGAAGGTGAAGCCGATGTCCGGGGAGTCGTTCTTCGTCAGCACCGTACGGGAGGAATCGCGGAAGAACTTCGTGACAACGCGCCGTTCGTGGTCCAGTTCCTCGTCCAGCAATTCATAGGACGCGCTCTCGAACCGGTTGGGAGGATTGGATCCTGCCCCCCGCCCTTTGGGTGTCGGCGGCCGTTCCTTCATTGCATTCTCTCCGCTGTCCTTTGCATGTTCATTCCACGCCGGTCCGGCTGACAGTGAATGCGAAGGTGGTGCCGATGCCGACCGTACTCTTCACGGAGATCGTGGAACCGTGCGCCTCGACGATATGCTTCACGATGGCGAGCCCGAGTCCCGAACCGCCCACGTCGCGCGACCGGTCCTTGTCGACACGGTAGAACCGTTCGAAGATCCTCGGCAGATGCTGCGGTGCGATGCCGATCCCGGTATCCTTCACTGCGATCTCGGCGCGGTCCCCTGCATCGGAGACGGACAGGACCACCGTCCCTCCCTTCTCTGAGTATTTGATGGCATTCTCCATCAGGTTCACCGCCACCTGACGGAGGCGTTCTTTATCCCCGAACACCTCGAGCGGCGTATCGGCCGGTCCGACAAAGGTGAGCACGATCTCCCGTTGTCCCGCATAGGTCTGCATATCCGCCACTGCCGCACGCAGCATCGGCACGATATCGAAGTACCGGAGCCGCAGTTTCATCTCTCCCGATTCGATGCGCGAGATGTCGATGAGTTCCTCCAGCAGTGAGTTGAGCCGTTCGATGTTGTTGAGCGCCTTCGCGAGGAAGTCTCTGTTCACCTTCTTGTCATCCACGGCGCCGTGCAGCAGTGTCTCGATCAGTCCCTGCGTGGAGAAGAGCGGCGTCCGCAGTTCATGCGACACATTGCCGAGGAACTCGCTCCGCACCCCTTCCAGTTTCTTCATCCGGATGATGTCGGCGCGGAACGATTCGAGCATCGTATTGAACGAAGTGGAGAGCCGCTGGAATTCATCGGAGGAACTGGCGATGAACCGCAAGACGGATAGCTTGTCCTCCTGCGCATCGACCACCCGCTGGATGCGCAGCAGCGGACGATAGACGAAGAAATAGAGGATACCGTAGGAGAGCAGGACGGATCCGAGGAGGATGACGAGCGACAGCAGGAACGACGGATGGAAATAGAAGGCGGTGGCACCGCCGACGGCA
This sequence comes from Bacteroidota bacterium, assembly GCA_013361065.1. GTDB lineage: Bacteria > Bacteroidota > Ignavibacteria > UBA10030 > UBA8401 > UBA8401. Next base: position 26,445 of record JABWAK010000025.1, on the reverse strand, counting down.
GCGATGAGTGCTGAGAGGAGCAGTTGGAATCGAAGGGAATACATTGAAGGGAAGATAACAGTTTTCAGGGAATAATGCCTCCCCGAACGGAGCACCTCAGAGCTCTTTCATCCTGTAGCCGACCCCTTTGATGGTATCGATATATTCGGCGTGAGTGCCGAGTTTTTCGCGGATCTTGCGGATATGCACATCCACCGTCCGGTCGATCACGAAGACATCGCTCCCCCAGATCTGGGAAAGGAGCGTCTCCCGGGTGACCACTTTTCCGGCATTGCGGACAAGATAGGAAAGGACCTCGAACTCCTTCTTGGGGAAGAAGACCTCTTTTTTGTTGATGAACACCTTGTACTGGGAACGGTTGATCTCAAGGATGCCGTGCCGGACCGTATCCGACGCAGCCGATTCCTCGCTCGCCGCTCCCCCCTTTTTGCGGAGCGTCAGCTTGATCCGGGCAATGAGTTTCGGCAGGCTGACCGGTTTGGTGATGTAGTCATCCGCACCGAGTTCGAGTCCCACCACCTCATCCACATCGCTGCCCCGGGCGGTCAGGAAGATCACCGGGATCTTGGCGGTGGCAGGATTCTTCTTCAGCACGCGGACCGCTTCCAGACCGTCCATCTCCGGCATCATCACATCGAGCAGGATCAGACCGGGCTGCTTCTTGGCAAGGGCAACGGCTTCGGCGCCGTTCTTCGCGGTGAGTACGTCGAAACCTTCTTTCTCGAGGTTGTACTTCAGGAAATCGATGATATCCCGTTCATCGTCAGCGATCAGGATCTTCTGTTTCATGTGGTTCCTTTCGAATCACACCCAATATAGAGAAGGTTCCCCCTGCATCCTACGCGCGCTGTGTTAAGCGATTGTTAATTCTTCGCTTCAGCGTTCCTCATACCGGGCAGCATTCAGGTACGGCATCAGTGCGAACGTGGTCGCCGCGGCGAAGGAGTCCTCGCGTGTGACGATATCTTCCGTCAGCGCGCCGTACGTTCCCTGCCGGCTCCGGATATCGTTCGCATCCATGAAGCGATCGATGGCGCTGCCGAGACTCAACCCTTCCTCACGGACCATCCGCTGCAGTGCGGACGGAAGTTCCAGCGCACCGGAACTTCCGAAGTACGCGCGCCGGCCGTCGAAGAGACAGGACCAGCTCTGCAGGAACATCCTTCCCTCTTCGATGAAGAGTCCGCCTTCCACTCCCACCGAGACCGTCCTGCGGTTCGGATCCGGTACGAAGACCTGCTCGGCACGCTGCCGTGCCCCTCGCATCGTCTCCGCTTCCGACATCGGTGTCTCGGCGACGCCGCTCTCCGCGGCAACGGACCGGAACTCAAACGTTGCAGGATCGAGTCCGAACGTGGATGCGACCTTGGTGAACGCACGGCGGACGCCGTCGATCTTCGGCGTGCGGGTACTGGCGATGAGGATCAGCATCTAGCGTTTCTTCAGTTTGTCGAGCGCCGGCGGAGTCGGGAAGATCTTCCCGAAACGGACGGAACGTGTCTTGCCGGCGGCATTCACGAGGATGATCTCCGTCTTGGCGTCCGCAAACTCCGAGATCACCTGACGGCAGGCGCCGCACGGTGTGATGAATCCTTGTTCATCGGACGAGACAGCGACCGCCGTGACCCTCCGCTTGCCGGCGAACGCAGCCTGGAAGACCGCATTCCGTTCGGCGCAGATGGCGAGACCGTACGAGGAGTTCTCCACGTTGCAGCCGGAGAAGAGCGTACCGTCGTCGGTAAGGATGCACGCACCGACACGGAAGCGGGAGTAGGGTGAGTACGAGGTCGATCTGGCGTCCAGCGCCCGGCGGACCATTTCAGCGCGAAGTTGTTTGTTCATAGGCCCCTGATACTGTTGGAAGAGAGGTTCAAGTTCGTCTGCCCGGGAGGGCACGGAGATAGTCCCAGGAATACAGCCCTGTCGCATGACCGTCCCCCCAGGAGATCTGGATGGCATAACTGCCGACCGGTGTGATGCTCTGGATGGAGTAATGCCCCGGGAGTTTCGGCTTCAGCACCGGAAGGATCTGCTGCATCAGGATCGTCTCCCCTTTGCACTCGGCGCACGGACATTCATCGCGCAGCAGAGTGATCGGCAGCGGCGTCTCGGTCCGGTCATCCCAGGTGACGGTGATGGTCTCTGCATCGGTCTGTTTGATCGCGGTCGGTTTCATGACAGGCGTTCCCTTGGTTCGTTCACAACGGTGTGTAATATCAGGAATGAAATCCCCGCAAGCAACGCTGCCGCAAGAAAAATCACCGCGTATCCGGTGTACGGCACCAACCAGCCAAACAGGAGGCCGAGGAGGACGGTGGGAGCGGTGAGCGTATTCACGATACCGACATAGACCGGCCGCTCATGCTCGCGGCACATCTCGGCGATAAAAGAGAGTCGGGAGATGGCCTGGATCTGGGTGGCGACGGCGTAGCCGATGAACACAACGCCGTACATCAGGATGTTCACGGAGAGGACGGCGAAGACCGATGCGAGTGCGGAGGAGAGCGCGAACGCCAGCAGATTCACCCGGTGTCCGTACGTATCCCCGATGATGCCGAAAAGGATGTTCGCACCGATGTTGGATGCCATCACCACCGCCGTGAACGTGCCGGCATACGACGCCGGCAGCGAGAACCGTTCCAGTGCATGGACTGAATAGAACGAACCGGCGGTGAGTGACATCAGAAGGAAGAGATCGGCAATGAGGAAGTTCCGGAAATTACGGTTCGCCGAGAGGATACGGCGTGCATCGGCAAGCATCCGCGGCGCACGTTCCTCCTTCTCTGCCGGACGGGAATGCGGTTCCTCGATCCGCATCAGGAACCAGAACGACACCATGGTGATGATGCAGGCGATCAGGAAGAGCAACGCATAGTTCGCCGGGAACGCGACCGCGTAGAGGATGCCGCTGACGATCATCCCTCCCACCGCACCGGAGGCCGAACCGAGCATCTGGCGCAATCCCATCAGCCGTCCGCGCAGCTGCACCGGCACCGTCTTGGTGAAGACCTGGAACCACGGCAGGCCGGAGAGGCTGCCGATCACCGGGATGAGGAAGATCAGAAACAGGAAGAGCGGCACGATCACATCTGTGGAGAGCCAGCCGACCAGGAAGAACGCCGCCGCGGCACAGACGAGCAGCATCAGCCGGTGTGCGAGTCCCCACCAGACCATCGGCGCACGGAACTGCGGCCGGGGACCGAGATAGTGAGCGATGAACATCGAAGGGAAGTTCTGACCGATCATCCAGAGCACGGCGATCGAACCGATCGCGACCGGACCACCGCCCAGCTCCTTCATGAACACCGGCAGGATCGTCTGCATGGAGACGATGCTCATGCCGAGCACATAGAACGACCCGTCCAGCAGATGCATTAATAGATTGTTCCGGAGCGCCGGTTGTTGGTCCGGCGGTATCCCGGGAGGCGTGGGTAGGATTCGGGTCAGCATACGGGGGATAAAATACGAAAAATCCGCACACTCTGCTGAGGCAGCGACGGTTCTGATACGCCGACTCAAGAAATTCTGGCACTCCGCGCCGATTTTCCGTATCTTCCTCTATGGAAGAACAGAATGTCCCCAAGCGCCGACAGATCCGTGAACGGGTGATGCAGGCGTTATATGCGCTTGAGATCTCCAAGGATGCTCCCCAGCATATCATCGACACCGTACTCACCGAATTGAAGGAGACCGGCGGCGATTTCGATTTCGCCTGCTCCCTCTTCATCCAATGCGTTTCCCATCAGGCAGAGATCGACAAACGCCTGAAGGGCAAGACCGAGCATTGGGAGTTCCACAGGATCGCACTCATCGACAAGATCCTCCTCCGCATGAGCCTCTGCGAACTGCTGTACTTCCCGGACATCCCGCCGAAGGTCTCCATCAACGAAGCGATCGAGATCGCCAAGGATTACAGCACCGAGAGCAGCGGCACCTTCGTGAACGGCATCATGGATGCCATTCTCATCGAATTGAAGAACGAAGGCTCCCTGAACAAGACCGGCCGCGGACTCCTGGATACCCAGGGGAAACGGTCCCGTTCCTGATCCCAACCGATGACCCCGACGATGACCCGATCCTCCCGGTTCCAGATCTTCGTGTGGACGCTGTTCGATTTCGCCAATACCTCTTTCTCCGTAATGATCGTCGCTGTCGGGTACTCCCTCTATTTCAAGGAGGTCGTGGCCGGCGGCAGCGGCCGCGGCGACTTCTTCTGGGGTATCGCCGTCAGCGTCTCCATGCTCCTCACGGCCCTTATCGCACCGGTCCTCGGTGCCGCAGCGGATTTCTCCTCCCGCCGGAAACGGTTCCTGTTCGGATTCACCCTTACCAGCATCATTGCCACACTCCTGCTGATGTTCGTCGATGCTGGGATGGTCTTCACCGGGATGCTGCTCTTCATCATCGCCAATGTCGGCTTCGAAGGGGGCATCGTTTTCTATGATGCCTTCCTGCCGGACCTCACCTCGGACCGCAGCTACGGACGAGTCTCCGGGTACGGGTTCGCAATGGGGTACGTCGGTTCCCTGGTGACGCTGCTGATCGCCATGCCGCTCTATGCGGGAGGATTCGCTCCGGAGAATCTTGCGAATGTGAAACTCAGTTTCGGTATCGCCGCCGGTATCTTCTTCCTCTTCTCGGCACCGCTCTTCTTCTTCCTGCGGGATCACAAGACGACGTTCACGTATCACGTCTCCTACGTCGGCGCCGGCATCCGGCGCGTCCGCGAGACGATCGCCCATCTGCGCAACTACAAGAATGTCACCCGGTTCCTGCTCGCCTTCTTCATCTATAATGACGGCATCCTCACAGTGATCTCGTTCGCATCCCTGTTCGCCACCCAGACGCTCGGATTCTCGCTGCAGGAGGTCCTGGTACTGTTCGCCGTCGTGCAGGCGTCCGGTATCATCGGCTCGCTCGTCTTCGGCGTCATCACGGACAAGATCGGCGCGAAACGGACCATCGCCATCAACCTCGTCATCTGGATCCTGGTGGTCGCCGGTGCCTATCTCTCCGCTTCGAAAGAGATGTTCTACTTTATCGGTGCGGTCGCCGGCACCTCCATGGGAGCATCGCAGGCCGCCAGCCGCAGTCTGATGGCGCAGCTCACTCCCAAGGAGCGCGAGGCGGAGTTCTTCGGCTTCTATGACGGTCTCTGCGGCAAGGCTTCCGCAGTGGTCGGTACTTTTTTGTTCGGACTGATTTCGTATATTACCGGGGACCAGCGCATCTCCGTGCTGACCATCGGACTCTTCTTTGTTGCCGGCCTGATCCTGCTGGAACGGGTCAACGATAAGGAACATGTCCGCTCCGGCCCTGCACCGGCTCCCTGAACGGACCGGCACACGTGCATGAACACATGATGAAAAAATCGATCTTCTTCTTCTCCGATGTCCATCTGGGACTGCAGGACGCGCGGCTCGAGAAAGCCAAGGAGCGCCGTCTGCTGGAGTTCCTGACGCATGTGCAGCAGCACGGCGAACAGCTTTTCATCATGGGTGACCTGTTCGACTACTGGTTCGAGTACCGCTCGGTGATCCCCCGCGGCTACCATCATGTCATCTCGAAACTGGCAACGATGGCGGAGGAAGGGATCGCCATCCGGTATGTGGCAGGCAACCATGATTTCTGGCTGAAGGATTTCTTCCCGAACGACCTCGGCATCCCGGTGCATACCGAACCGTTCGGCATCACGCTGCACGGCAAACGGTTCTACCTGCACCACGGCGACGGTCTCGCCCTGCGCGACACCGGCTACCGGATCCTGAAGGCGGTCCTCCGGAATCCCGTCAGCATCTTCCTCTATTCCCTGCTGCATCCGGACTGGACCGCACCGATCGCACGCGGTTCCTCCCGCACCAGCCGCGAGTATACGGGACAGAAGGACTTCGGCGAGACGGACGGGATGGTCCGGTTCGCGGACGAGAAGATGCGCGAAGGGTACGATTTCGTGATCATGGGACATCGTCATCATCCTTCCGAGCATGTGCTGGGAAGCGGACGCTACATCAATCTTGGGGACTGGATCAATCACAACACCTACGCGGAGTTCAACGGGACCGAGGTCCGTCTCCTCACATGGAACGGCACCCCCGCTCCGGCATCCCGCCCGACGGCACGGAAAGGAACGGTCCGCCGCCGCACAGCACCGCGGAAGTGACCGGCGCATCATCATTGGATCATCATGGCTGAGAAGAAACGACCGACATACAGCTCCGAAGAGATGAAGAAGTACTTCAACGACCCGCAGTACCGCGAGCAGCTGCTGCAGCGCAGCCGCGGATTCCTGCGCAAGTACCGGAAGCACTTCTTCGCCCTGCTCGGTGTGCTGCTGCTGCTCATGGTGGTCTATTATCAGTATATCATCTCCGGCCTCCCCTCCCTGGAAGAACTCGAGAATCCGAAACCGGAACTCGCTACGAAGGTCTACTCCGTGGACGGTGAGATCCTCGGCACTTTCTACTCCTCCAAGAACCGGATGTACGTGCCGTACGACCAGATACCGCAGCACGTGGTGGATGCCCTCATCTCCACCGAGGACAAGAATTTCTATTCCCACTGGGGTGTGACGCCGTGGAGGTTCCTGCGCGCCATGGTGAAGAACCTGCTCGCCCTCCGTCTGAAGGAAGGGGCAAGTACCATCACCCAGCAGCTGGCACGCAATCTGTACGGGTTCCAGCAGGCGAATGAGAATACGTTCGACAAAGCAACGAGGAAATTCCGGGAATTCTTCACCTCGGTCGAGATCGAGAAGAACTTCACCAAACGGGAGATCGTGGAGATGTACCTGAACGAGATCTACTTCGGCAGGAGCGTCTACGGCATCTCGGCCGCCGCCGGCATGTACTTCGGCAAACCGGTGGAGGAACTCACCGTGAGCGAAGGGGCGATGCTCATCGCCGTACTGAACAACCCCGCATATTTCAATCCCATCCGGCATCCGGAACGGGCCACCGCCCGGCGCAATCTGGTGCTCGCACTGATGGTCCAGGAAGGACGGCTCTCGCCGGCCCAGGCCGAAGCGGCACGGAACGAGGTGCTCGTCTACTCCTCCAACGAGGAAGCACCGCTCGGACTAGCTCCGCATTTCGTGGAGTACGTGCGTCAGCAATTGCGGGATAAGGCGGAGAAGTACGGATTCAACATCTACCGGGAAGGTCTCTCCATCTACACCACGCTCGATTCACGGATGCAGGCCTATGCGAACCGTGCGGTGGATGAACATCTCCTGGAGAAGCAGGAACAGTTCAACAAGATCTGGAGCTGGAACCGCAGAGGCGCCGTCCTTGAACGGATCGTGGACCGCGCCGCGCGCCAATCGTCGCTCTACCGCCGCACGGCGAACAAGGACAGCATCCTCGCCGTGCTGAAGAACGATCAGGGGTTCATCGATTCAGTGAAGCAGATCGCCCAGTCCATCGAAGTCGGGTTCGTCGCGATCGATCCGAAGACCGGCGGCATCCGTGCGATGGTCGGCGGCCGCAACTACCGCACCTTCCGGTACGGACTGAACCATGTCACACAGATCCGCCGTCAGCCAGGATCTTCATTCAAGCCGTTCGTTTATACAGTGGCGATCGACAACGGATATCCCCCTTCCTACGAACTGAACAACCAGCCGATCACCATCAACATGGAGGACGGCACGGAATGGCGCCCGCAGAACTTCGAGGGCGATGTCGGCGGGAAATCGACCATGCGCAGTGCGCTTACGAACTCGCTCAACCTCGTCACCGTCCGTGTGATCACGGACCTCGTCACCCCGGATCAGGTGGTGGAGTACGCCACGAGACTCGGCATCAAATCCCCGATCCCGCCCTATTACTCCATCTCCCTCGGCACGGCACAGGTCACTCCGCTGGAGATGACTTCCGCCTTCGGCGTGTTCGCGAACGAAGGAGTGCTCGTGGAACCGAATTCCATCCTGCGGATCGAGGATAAGGACGGGAATGTGATCGAGGAGAATATCCCGGAACGGAAGGAAGTGCTGAGCAAGGAGACCGCCTACATCATGACGAACATGATGGAGGATGTGATCAATCTCGGTTCAGGACTGCGCATCCGCAATTTCTTCCACTATCCTGCCGCCGGCAAGACCGGGACGACACAGGACTACGCGGATGCATGGTTCGTGGGTTATACGCCGCAGCTCGCGGCAGGAGCATGGGTGGGATTCGATGACCAGTCGGTCAATTTCAACTCTGCGGATGGTCAGGGCGGCCGCGCGGCTGCCCCGCTCTTCGGCCGGTTCATGAAGTACGTCTATGAGGACAAGACGATCCCGATCACTCAGCCATATTTCAAGATGCCGAACGGCGTCGAGCGCGACACCATCTGTGCTGATACCAAGAAGCTGGCGACGGAATTCTGTCCGGTGAAGATGACCGAGATCTTCAATTCCAAGTATCCACCGGCGAAGTGCGACCTGCATATCAGCAACGATTCCCTCGATACCGGGGACCCGACCGAGTTCTGATCCCAGCTTAGCGCCTGCCTGCCTCCGCCGCTGCCAGCACTTCCGTGACAGCGGTAAAGACCACCCCTGCCTCGATCTTCAGCATACAATCGAACGTCCCTATCGGACATTTCTTTCCGCCGTGGATGGCACACGGCCGGCACGACAGACCATTGGTCTCCACTACGCGGTCGTACGGTCCATACGGACCGAAGCCGAACGCCGGGACCGTCGCACCGAACAGAGCGACCACCGGCGTGCGCATCGCCACACCGATGTGGAGCGGCGCACTGTCGTTCGTCACCAGCAGCCGGCTCCGGCGGATCAGTTCAGCGGACTGCATCAACGTGAGTCTGCCGGTCATGTCATGGATATTCTTGTGGTCCCCCGCTGTGCGGATCTCCGCACCCGCTGCGGCATCATCCTTCCCCCCAATGATCATCACTTGGAATCCGGCCTCTGCCAGCCGGCGCGCAAGCCCGGCGAACCGGTCCGCAGGCCACCGCTTGGTGTTCCAGACCGACCCCGGTGCGATCGCGATCATTGCATGGTCCTCCAGGATCTCGCGCTGGAAGAGCTGCGTGGCGACAGTACGGACATCGGACGCAGACGGATGAAGCGACGGCAGCACGGCACCATCGGCGGAGATGCCGAGCGGTGAGAGCAGCGAGATATTGCGTGCGGATTCGTGGTGCGTCCGTTCGTACGGCACCAGGTCATGATAGAACATCGTTCCGGAAGAGGTGTTGAACGTGATGCGCCGGGGGATGCGCGAGAGCGCCATGATGAGTGCCGTGCGGAAGGAGCGGTGCGGAACGACCGCAACTTGATACTGACGTTGACGCAGCATGATCGCGAGCGCCAGGATGCCGCGGAGTCCTTTTTGCGATTTCCGTTTATCGAACGGGATGACGGAAGTGACCGCAGGATGATCGACCAGGAACGGAGCGGCTGCCGGTGTGGTGACGACATCGATCACGGCTGACGGGAACCTCTCCCTGAGCAGCTGCAGCATGGGGGTCGTGAGGATCACATCGCCGAGGAACGCCGTCTGGAAGACCAGGATCCGGTCCGGAGTGCTCACATCCCCTCCTTGCCCAGTTCCGACTGCAGCCGCCGGAAGTGTTCCGTGTGCTTCCAGCGTTTGTGCATCCACAGCCAATGGTCCGGGTACTGACGGATATACCGCTCGAGTGCCGCCACATGCCGGTCGGTGATCTGCTGCATTCTTTGTGCATCAGTGCCGGACAATGTTGCGGTATCGATCTCTTCCAATTCAATGCGGAAGCGTTCCTCGCCGTCCCGGATGAGCATCACGAGCACCATCGGTGCGCCGCTGCGGACCTGGAACACCGCCGGTCCCTGATGCGTGGAAGCGGGCCTGCCGAAGAAGTTCGTATAGATACCGCTCTCCGGTCCGCTCTGGTCAGCGATGAGCGCGACGATCTCGTTGTTGGACAATGCGCGCAGCGATTCACGCAGTCCCCGCTCCATCACCACCAGTTTGGATCCGAACCGGGAGCGCATCCGGGTCATGAAGTCATTGATGTAGGGATTGCGCTGTTTCTGAACGATGATGGTGTACGGATGGCGCGCCAGTGCCGCGACCGACAAGGCGCAGAGTTCCCAGTTACCGAAATGGCCGGTCAGGACGATGAGTCCCTTCCCCTGCTGCAGCAATTCAGCCAGCTTCCCTGCCTGCGGGAATGTAACACGCTTCGTGATCTCCTCAGCCGGGAGCGTCTCCAGTGCCAGGATCTCAAGATAGGCCGTGAACAGATTACGGTACGCGCCGAGGGCCAGCTGATCGAGTTCGGCAGCGGACAGTTCGGGGAAGGCATGCCGGAGGTTATCGAGCACCAGCCGCTTCCGGAGTCCCACAACACGGTACATGAACCAGCCGAACCGGCGGCCGGCACGCTGAAGGGTACGGAAACGGAATCGGCGGACGGTGAAATAGAGGATACGGAAGAAGAAGAACTCGATCTGATTCTGCATGGACAAAAATACGAAGAAGGGGGCGGAAATCAAAAAACGGGTGTCACTCCGCTTTCAGCACCACCATGGTGATGTCGTCCGACTGCGGGGCTCCGGCGCTGTGCCGGCGGACCTCCTGCGTGATGCCGTCGAGCAGTTCCTGGGCATCGGCGCCGTTCCGTGAGGCGATGTGTGCTTCGAGCCGTTCCTCGGTATAGTCGACCCCCTGTGCATCCATCGCTTCACTCACACCGTCCGTGAACATCACGATACTGTCCCCGGGACCGAGCGTAACGCTCCCTTCTTGGTACGGCATGATCGTCTTCATGATGCCGAGGATGAGCCCCCCTTCCGTCAGCCGCTCCATCCGTCCGTCCGCGCGCATCAGAAACGGCGGATTGTGTCCTGCGTTCACGTAGCGGAAGGTCCGGGTGACCGGATCGAGGATGCCCCAGAAAAAGGTGATGAACTTGTCCGCACCGGTGTTCCGGTGGATCAGATCGTTGATCCGTGCCGTGGCGATGGAGAGCGAGAGACCGAACGGCACGAGTGCATGCACGGTCGCCTGCACGTTGGCCATCAGCAGCGATGCCGGCGTTCCCTTCCCGGAGACATCCGCGATCACCACCACCCAGTTCCCGTCCTCCGTCGGGATCACATCATAGTAATCCCCGCCCACTTGTTTGGAAGAGACGTTCGCAGCGGCGAGACAGAACCCCGGGATCTGCGGCAGCGTCCGCGGCAGCAGACCGCGCTGGATCTCCTTCGCGATGAGGAGTTCGTTCTCCAGTTTCTGCCGTTCCACCGCTTCAGCGAAGAGCCGGCTGTTCTCCAGCGAGACGAACGCGAGGTTCGCCAGTGAATAGATGAACTCCAGATCGCTCTCGGAGTAGATACTGCCGCGCAGCCGTTCACCGATGCAGAGCACACCCTTCACCTCGTTCTGCATCTGCAGCGGGATCAGCGCAGCGATCTTCTCGCGGGTCAGGTGCTCGCGCAGCGGAGCGTACCGTTTCCGGACCGGCACCTGGGATGAGAGCATCGGCGCCGTCACCAGCTGGAACAGCATCTGCTTGTCGCTCTCCAGATACTCCCCGGAGATCCGGGAATAGATGCTCGCTCCCTCTTTCAGGCACATTGCATAGCGGCTCGTGCCGACCTGTCCCATCAGCGTGAGCGTGAAGAGCTTCAGCAGCGCATCCTTTTCCAGGATACCGCCAAAATCCTTCGCCAGTTCGAACAGGGTCTTGAGCTGATGGACCTTCTCGTCCAGCGTACGGTTCACTGTTTTGATCTCGCTGAAGGAGTATCCCTTCTCGATGGCGGTGGCGGCGATGCTGATCAGTGTCTCAGCGAAGGTGCGGCGGCCGGCATCGAGCGGACGTTTCGGATGTTCGGCAACGCCGAAGAATCCGATCACCTTCCCCTGCGACAGGATGGGGAACAGCAGATTGATGCCGGCATCACGCAGCGGCGCGGGGTACCGTCCGTCCACCCTGGTGAGCCGGGTGCGGACCGACGGGAGTTCGAGCGGCTGCTTGAAGAGTCCTTTGGCGATCCCTTTGCCGGTGACGATGGTGAAGGTGCGTTTGCCGGTGCGGAGCATCACGACGGAGGTCGTCACGAGCAGCTTCCCCATCAGGGTGAGCAGCACAGTATTGAGGATGACGGTGAGGTCCAGCGAAGAGTTGACGACCTGACTGAACTCGAAGAGTGCGGAGAGTTCCGCGTCGGAGCGCGATGTACGGCGGGCAGGGCTCACGGTGCTACGGCAGTGTTTTGATCATGCGGAGCACATTGCGGTCCCGGTGCAGGTCGAACTCGACCTTGTCCATGATCTTCTTCATCAGGAAGACCCCCAGGCCGCCGCGGCGGTAATGCTGGAAGTAGTCCTTCATGTCCGGAGTCTGGATGGCATTGGGGTCGAACTGTTTCCCCCGGTCCGCGATGACGATCTCGAACGCAGCGCCGGTGCGGATGATTTCCACATCGATCTGCTCATCGGGGGAATAGTTGTACCCGTGTTTGATGATATTGGTGCATGCTTCGTCCACCGCGATGGTGATCTTGTTGATATCATCCTCGCTGAATCCGTGCGTACGTGCCAGTCCCGCCACGAACTCACGGACGTCGTTCAGACGTTCCGTCTGGCTCGGGATGCTCAGTGCTGCGCGGTATGTGCGGGCGGCGGTCATGATGCGCGGTGGTCCGGTTATGCGTTGTTCCCGAATTTGTGCGCAGCTTCCTCCTCGGCGGGGACGATGTCATACAGCATCGGGAAGCCGAGCAGGTCGAAGATGTTGAACACTTTCGGTGTCATATCCGAGAGTTTGATATCGCCGGTGTTGGCCCGGACATCCTCGATGAAGGCCATGAAGACGCCGAGACCGGCGCTGGAGATGTAGGTGAGTTCCCTGCAGTTGACGATCAGCCGGTATTTCTTCTCGTTCAGCATCTGCTGGAACGCATCCTCCAGTACCGGTGTCGTATGGGCATCGAGGTACCCCTTCAACTCCAATACATGGATGTTGTTGTCGCGTGGCCGAATGGTGACTTTGAACTCGCTCATACGTGCTCCTGCTAGGATAAACGTTTCACTCCCGAATTTGTTCCACGGCGCCGCACAGCGTCAGCGCCATTTGATGACGAAGATGGTCAGATCGTCATGGTATCCCTGGGCATCGGTGTACTGCCAGACCGTCTGGATGATCGCTTCCTTGATCTCCTCCGCCCCGCGGTGCCTGTTCGCCACCACCACATCCAGCAGCCGTTCGTAACCGAACTCCTCCCCTTCGGTGGACCGGGATTCCGTGACACCGTCGGTATAAAATACGCAGACGTCGCCACTTTTCATCGTTATTTTTTTCTCTTCGATCGTCCCGGAGAAGATCCCTCCGGTCTTCATGCCGAGCCCGAGTCCCTGCGGACGGATGTACTCCGTGCTGGTTTCGGTCACGTACAGCATGGGACAATGGCCGGCGCGCGCCACGACCAGTTCACCGGAAACAGTATCGATGGTCGCGTAGATCAGACTGATGAAGGAACGTTTGTCGATGCTCGAGACGAGCGCCTCGTTGGCATTGATCATGAACTCTTTGGGTGACGGGAAGATCTTCGCCAGGGACTGGAAGATCCCCTTCACTTCTGCCATATAAAATGCGGCGCCGACTCCCTTCCCGGAGACATCGCCGACGACCACGCCGACCAGACGGTCGTTGATATGCACATAATCATAATAATCGCCCCCTACTTCCAGCGCGGGCGAAGAGACCGCTTTCATATCCACTGTGGCGAATACCGGCAGGTCCTGCGGCAGGAGGCGCTTCTGCATCTCCTGCGCCAGCATCAGTTCGCGCTGGAGCCGTTCCTTCTCGAACGAGCGTTCGATGAGCCGGGCATTCTCGATGGCGATCGCCACCTGGTCCGCGAACCCGGAGAGGATGTCCACATCGTCCTGGTCGAACCCGTATTCGATCTCCTTCGTGGCATAGAGGATGCCGATCACCTGCTGATGCGACAACAGCGGCACGATGAGCAGGGACCCTGCTTTCTTCATCCGCGGCAGATGGCGTGTCCGCTTGTCCGACCCGACATCATCGATCATCAGCACCTTCCGGCTCTCACAGACGATGCTGCGGACCGAAAGACGGTCGCCGGTGAGGATCGCATCGATCTCTTCCTGGCCGATGTTCCGGCGGGACATCACGCCGCTTTTGTGGAACGATCCCTCGGTGGGGATGATTTCCAGCCAGACGCTCGTCGCCTGCACCACTTCCGTCGTCATCTTGGTGGCGGTCTCGGCAAGGTCCTTCAGATCGAACACCTGTGTGATGAGTCGGCTCAGATTGTGCAATGAACTGATCTCGGTCTGCTTCCGGTCGAATGCTTCCGCCGTGGGAAGATGGAACAAGGTACTGATGAACGACATGCCGAAGTAGACGGCGCCGAAAATGGTCGTCAGCTGCACGAACGTATAGAGGGCTGCACTATAATAGTGGATCCCCTTCTCTGCTCCCCCCGCCTCCTGCGAGAAGATGATCAGGATGACCAGGAAACCGAAGAACGACAGGAGCGAATAGAGCAAGGCATAGATCTTCTCCTTCCTCGGGAGGTAGGCGATCCAGGCGAGGCGGAACGAATTCATCACGATCAGCAGTACGGCGATACCGATGAAGATACCGCTGGCGACCGATTCCTGCAGCGGTTTGGAGAAGAGCTGCGACGCTGCGGCGGTGAGGATGGCGATGATCAGCAGGACGAAGTTGCGGAATGTGGTCTTCTTCCTCTTATAGAGGACCAGGTCCTTGATGAACAGGAGCGATGTGACGGCAAAGAGGCCGGCAACAATACTGAACACCGAGGAGAAGAAAATGGTCTGGTAATCCCGTGGGAAAAGCGTCAGATCCCGCGTCTCGAACCCTTTCAGCGGCAAGAGGCTGATGATCAGGTAGATGGCAAGGAATCCGCCCGTCACAACGGCGATGGAGCCGATCCCCTGCACGATGCCCCGCGGCCGCTCCCGTTTGACGATCTGCAGGTAGGCGGTCAGCGCAACGAAGGAAAGGACGGTGCACAACGTGCGAAGATGCTGGAGGAAAGAGGTCTCCAGATCGATGTTCTTCGTGGCAGCGTTGAGGAAAAAGACAGCGACGGAAAGTATGAGTGCTCCGGACAGGAGCAGTACTTTTTTGAGGCGCATTGACAGAGTTTAAGTGTGACGCTGTCCAGTTCTTTCGGAATTCAGGTTGAAAAGTTACAGGACCGCAACAAAGTAGAGAATAATCGACTGAATAACAACGCGGCAAGTGGTCAAAAAGTGAAATTTCCGTTGATTTTAGAGCGGTTTTGCGTTATATTTTTCTCCTTGAGACCTGGATGAAGGGTATCCCGCCGCGCGGGAAGCGTTCATCCATGTCTCGGAGAGTGTTCTTCAATCAATAACACCTGTATCATGCGGAGGTTTATTTGTGAAAAAAAATCGCGGCAAATTGTTCCTTATAGTTGCGACGTTCGCGTTATCGCTCTATTTTCTCTTCCCCACTTACCAAGCCGTCACATTCGAGAATGAACTCACCGCGCTGACCGGCGAGGACAGTGCCAAGTATGTTGCCGAGAACGAGGCCTCCATCCGGGATGCCAAGGGTAAACGGATCAAACTCGGTCTGGACCTGCAGGGCGGTATGCGTGTCGTGATGGAAGTGAACGTGCTGAAGATGCTCGAGCAGATCGCCAAGAACAAGGACGATCAGTTCGCTCAGATCATGGCCGAGGTCTCGAAAGAGTCCCAGACCAGCGATGAGAGCATCATCACCCTCTTCCAGCGCGCCTTCGAAGCCAAACAGATCCGCCTGAGCCGGTATTACGGCAGCCTGCGCGAGGACAATGACCGTATCCTGGCCCGACTGCAGGATGAGACGGACAAAGCCGTCGACCGCGCCATGGAGATCGTCCGCAACCGTGTGGACCAATACGGCGTCTCGGAACCGGCCATCCAGAAACAGGGCGGCCGCCGGATCATCGTGGAACTTCCCGGTGTCTCCAAAGAGGATGAGGTCCGCCAGCTGCTGCAGGGGACCGCATTGCTCGAGTTCAAGCTGATGAAGGACCCGGATGTCATCTATAAGACGATGGAAGCGGTGGACAAGTACCTGGCCGGCAAAGGATACACCGATACGACGGCCAGCGGCGATACCGCTGCTGTCGCTGCGGCAACAGAGACCAAGAGCACACTGTCGGCGCTCACCAACACCTCCGATACCGGCTCCTCCGCCATCAGCGATGCACAGAAGACCCCGGCACAGCTGCTGAAGGAACATCCGTTCCTTTACCTTGCCCGCCCGAACCAGCAGGGCAACGGCGAAGCGTATGTCTCCGAGAACGACCGGGACAAAGTGCTCCGTATCCTGGCCCGCCCCGATGTGCAGCGCCTGCTCCCCTCCGACATGGCGTTCTACTTCTCCTCCAAGCATCTCTTCATCAGCGAAGGAGTGAAATACTTCGGTCTGTTCGGACTGAAGAAGAACCCGGAACTGACCGGCAGCGTGATCGTGAACGCACAGGCGACCATCGATCCGAACTTCAATCAGCCGATCGTGACGATGGAGATGAACAACGAAGGGTCGCGTGAATGGGCCCGCATCACCGGCGCGAACGTGAACAAACGCATGGCCATCGTGCTGGATGACGCGGTCTTCTCCGCACCGAACATCCTCGGCAAGATCACCGGCGGCCGTTCCCAGATCGAAGGGATGGACAATATCGAGGAGGCCCGCCTGCTCGAGATCATCCTGAAGGCCGGCGCTCTGCCCGCTCCGGTGGAGATCATGGAACAGCGCAGCGTCGGACCGTCGCTCGGCGAGGATTCCATCGCTGCCGGAACGAATTCGTTCCTGATGGCGCTCGGACTGATCGTCTTCTTCATGATCACCTACTACCGCACCGGCGGCATGGTGGCGGATGTGGCGCTCTTCATCAACACCCTGTTCGTGTTCGCCATCCTGGCGGCGTTCGGCGGCACGCTGACGCTCCCCGGTATCGCCGGTATCGTGCTCACCATCGGTATGGCGGTGGATGCGAACGTGCTCGTGTTCGAACGTATACGCGAGGAACTGGCGACGCATAAGACGCTCCGCGCCTCCATCGATGCGGGGTATGACAAAGCGTTCAGCGCTATCTTCGACTCGAACATCACGACGCTCTTCACCGGCATCGTGCTCTATCAGTTCGGCACCGGTCCTATCCAGGGCTTCGCGCTGACCCTGATGATGGGTGTGACCGCGAACCTGTTCACGGCCATCGTCATCACCCGCGTTGTGTTCGACATCATGACGGACCGCGGAACCACTGAAATCAATTTCGGATAAGAACCCAGGAGCTACGGAACAATGAGAATCCTACAACAAACATCCATCAATTTCATGGGTACCAGGAAGATCTGGTACTCGGTCTCCGGTCTGGTCATCCTCGCCGGCATCATCGGCATGGTCGTCCGCGGTGTCTCGTTCGGCATCGATTTCCTCGGCGGTTCTGAGGTGCTCGTCCGCTTCCAGAACGCACCGTCGATCTCCGATGTCCGCTCGGCAGTGCAGAACGCCGGATTCCAGAGCTCTGAGATCAAGTCCTTCGGCACGCCGTACGACATCCTGATCCGCACGCCGGACCAGGGACAGGGCACCGCGACGCTCGATGCCATCCGCGCCCAGCTGAAGAGCTCGTTCCCGGACAACCCCTTCACCATCCTCAAAGAGGATAAGATCGGTCCGAAGATCGGTGCCGAGCTGCGCACGAACGCCGTCTACGCGATCGTCTCCGCACTGCTCATCATCATGATCTACATCGGTTTCCGGTTCCAGTTCATCTACGGTCTTGCCGGTGTGATCGCGCTGTTCCATGACGTGCTCACTACCCTCGGCATCATCGTGCTGCTGAACGGCCTCTCCCCGCACCTGAACCTGGAGATCGACCAGAACATCATGGCGGCGTTCCTGACCCTCGTCGGTTTCTCCATCAACGATACCGTGGTCGTGTTCGACCGTATCCGCGAGAATCTGAAGATCCACAAGTCGGAGGACCTCACCACCATCATGAACCGGTCGGTGAACGAGACCCTGAGCCGTACCATCATCACGAACGGAACGGTCTTCATGGTGCTGCTCGTTCTGGTCCTGTTCGGCGGCGAAGTGAACCGCGGTTTCGCTTTCACTTTCTTCATCGGCACCATCCTCGGCACCTATTCGTCGATCTATGTGGCCAGCGCCCTGGTGCTGGATTTCACCGAACGGAAATCGAAGAAATAATCACCTAAGGACGGACAGCGTATGAAATTCTCCACGAAGGAAATGCACAGCGTCACCGTTGTCAAGATGGAAGGCAACATGCTCGGCGGTCCGGAAGCGACGGAACTGAACAGCGCTCTGCACAAACTGCTGGATGCCAAGAAGAAGATGATCGTTGTGGACCTTGCCGATGTGCAGGTGATGAACAGTTCCGGACTCGGAATGCTCATCGGCGCAGCGACCACCATGCGGAACGCCGGCGGGAATCTGAAGATCGCCGGTGCCGCCGAGAAAGTGGCGCAGGTCTTCAAGATCACCAAGGTCAGCAATGTGATCGAACTGCACGAGACGGTGAAAGGTGCAGTGGAGAGCTACTCCTGACCGTTCAGAGAAGGAAGTACAATAAAAAAGGCGGCCCATGGCCGCCTTTTTTATTGTACCGCTCCCCCACACTTAATTCAGCGTGACCGCAAGGATCCTGTCGCCGACCGTGACCCGGTCGATCACTGAGCGGTCCTGCGTATATCCGAAGATGGAATACCGGAAATCAAGATGCGGTGTCGGACAATGCGTGACGAACCATTGCGAACCTTCCGTATCCTTCCCGGCGCTCGCCATTCCCACCGCACCGGTCCGGTACACGGCAGAAGGATGCACTTCCGTACGGATGGAATGCTCCGGCCCTCCGGAACCGTTCCCCAGCGGATCGCCTCCCTGGATGACGAAATTGGCAACAACGCGGTGGAACGGAAGACCGGTGTAGAATCCTTTCTTCGCAAGCAGGATGAAATTGAGGACCGTGAGCGGTGCCGCATTCTTGTCGAACCGAATGGTGAATGCTCCTTTCGTGGTGGTCACGGTCGCGCCGCTGTACCGTCCGAGCAATGAGAGATCCTCTTGTGTGAAGAACGGTGAATAGCCGGGTGCGGAGGACGGCAGTTCCGGCAGTTCTTCTGCACCGGTGATGGATCCAAACGCATTCTGAGCCGTCTGTGCGATCACACGGTCCCGCGATGTCATGGCGGAATCGATCAGTGTGAGCGCGGATGAGTCACCGATGGAGCCAAAGATCTTCAGCAGTTCCACCATCGGTTCCAGATCTGCCGGCGAACGCATGGAACGGAATTCCGAAAGAAGCGCGGGCAGATAGCGGCGGCGCAATGATGCGGACAATGATGTATCCTGGAAGACGATAGCGGCAGAATAAGAGATGCCGGCATTCCTCCGGCTGAAGAGACCGGCAGCGGCTGCCAGGGCGGTGTTTTGCAGCTGCTCCGTCCCCGTCCGTGCGATTGCATGGATCGCCTCCAACGCTGCGATGGTCACCACCGAACTCTCCGACGGCGCCAACGCCGCGGTCAGCATCGGCAGGACCGCTGCAGACCCCGTAGCACCGAGTGCAGCGATGCGCCGTGCTGACGAGAACGATGTCGGTCCTTTCCACTCTTTGAGCAGCGGAACAGCCCGTTCCCCCATCCGCTGCGCCAGCACCCTCCTCACTTCATCCTTCGCCTGACCGGTGGCGGCAGCGGAACGGAACAGACGCAGCAGTGCAGTGCTGTCGGAGAAGAGCGTATCACTTGCCGTGAGCGTTGCATAGACCGTCACTGCTTCCGCTGCAACATGATGGTTCGCATCGGCACCGAGCGTAAGCAGCACCGATGCCGTACTCCGGTTGTTCCGGAGCGCACGCACGGCATTGACGCGCACCCTCCAATCCTTGTCGCTCCTTGCGGCAGCTATCAGCCGTTTCACGCTCACCGTATCATCATCCGATGCCAGCATCGATGCGGTCCACATCCGGATGACCGGAGAGGAGTTGTCCATCATCCGCACCAGACGGTCCCGGTTCCGCCGGATGACGGTCGTGTCATTGATGCGCATCAGTGCGTATGTAGCATTGACGAACGCTTTCGGATCCTCCAGCAGCCGGACCGCATGCTTTGTTGCGGACGGGTCCTTCACCCGCCGGTTGGCGAACCGATACAGCGCTGTTGCCACATCCGCATTCCATTCCTCAGGGTAATCCTCGGTCTGCAGGACCATCTTCCGAAGGTCATCTGCCGAACCGCAGAGCCCGAGCGCATTGAACAGCGCCGCAACACACCGTTCATCCCGTTCCACAGCAAGCCGGCGAAAGAGGAATGTCGCTGCTCCCTGTCCGGCGGTCATTCCGACGGCGAACGCCGCCATGGCACGCACACGCGGTTCCGGATCGGCAAGGAAGGATGCGGCGCGGCGCGTGAACGAGGTGTCCTGTCCGTTCGCGATCGCCAGCAATGCCTGCTCCCTGATCTCCGGCACATCGGATGTGAGGTATGACTCATACTCATCCAACTGGAGCGAGCGGCGGTCCTGCAGCAATCGGACGCTCAGGTCGGGCGGCGATTGTGCCAGGAGGAAAACGGGGATGAACAGGAACAGAAGGAGATGCGATCTCATACGGACACTCATTGATGTTCGTGATCCGGGAATGTGCATCCGGCGGAATTACGGTGATGCTGGAAGACCGAAGAGACGTTCGGCATTTCGTGTGGTGATACGCGCGACCGTTTCGACCGGATGACCGAGAATTTCGGCGATCGTCCGTGCGATGATCGGGATGTACGACGGTTCGTTCCGTTTGCCGCGGTATGGCACCGGCGTCAGGAACGGCGCATCGGTCTCGACCATGATATTGTCGAGTCCGATCTGCCGGAGCACCTCCGGCATGGCCGATTTCTTGAATGTGACAGGACCGGGGAACGAGACGAGGAATCCGAGTCCGAACAGCATTCTGGCCTGGTCCGCATCGCCGGTGAAGCAATGGAACACACCGCGTGGAATCCCTTCCCTCCATGCCGGATGGTCTGCCACTGCCCGTGCGGCGATATCGATCGCATCCTGCACCGAATCGCGCGTGTGGACGATGACCGGCAGCTGTTTCTCCGCGGCAAGTGCGAGTTGTCGGGCGAACACCTCCCGCTGCAGTTCCCGCGGCGAGGTGTCATAGAAATAATCGATGCCGATCTCGCCGATGGCGACCACCTTCGGATGCACGGTCAGCGCACTGACGGCGTTCAGCCGCTCGTCACTGTACTCCGCCAGGTCGAGCGGATGGAATCCCACTGCTGCATAGATACCGGGATAGGTGTCGCAGAGCACCAGCGCCTCCTCTGCCGTGCGAAGATTCGTGGCAGGGACGATGAATCGAGTCACGCCGGCATCCGCAGCACGCGCGATCACCTCCGGCAGGTCTTCACGGAAGTCCTCATAGAAGAGATGACAATGGGAATCAATAAACATTGGTATACCACAGGTATCGTCCGGAGGTCTTCTTCCAGAATGAGAACTTCGATGTGCCGGCGAAGATCTG
Organism: Bacteroidota bacterium; assembly: GCA_013361065.1. Taxonomy (GTDB): domain Bacteria; phylum Bacteroidota; class Ignavibacteria; order UBA10030; family UBA8401; genus UBA8401. Next base: position 4,883 of record JABWAK010000025.1, on the reverse strand, counting down.
GATACGCCGGATCTTCAGCAGGTCGGTCCAGATGCATCGGCGTCCTTCATCAACAGTGAATGCCAGAGCGTAACCCGCCTGCTGCACCATCCCTTTGATCGCTTCAGTGATGTATCCGTGCGGATAGGCGAACGCGAGCGGTTCCGTACCCAGCTGTTCGGACAGCAGCCGGCGCGAACCGGCGATCTCTTCCCGCTGCTGTTCGGGCGTGAGCAGATTCATCTTCGGAATGGTATGTGATGCACTGCCGATCTCGAAACCATCCTTCAGCAGCTGCCGCGCATCGTCGAACGAAATGCCCGGACCATCGTTCCCGGTTGCGGGCCCTGTCCGGACGAAGAAAAGCGCCGGGAATCCGTAATTCTTCAGGACAGGAACCGCCCGGAGGTTCGCCGCATGATGTTCGAAAGTGAGCAGCACCGGCTTTGCCGGTACGGGGATGCGGAACGCTGCCATCTGAAGGATCTGACGGCAGGTGACCGGCGTGAATCCGTTCTTTGCCAGGTAGTTCATCTGCGCGTCGAATTCAGAGAGCCGTACCGTTCGTTCCTCACCATCCTGCACACCGGCCCGGTTGTTCCCGGTGAGATCAGCGCTTCGGTGGAGCGGCGGAAACTCCGGTGCGTGTCCATCCCCGCTGATGGAGGTATACCTCAGCACCGGCATCTCTTCATTTCCCTGTTTGCGTGCAGCGGCCTCAGCATAGACGCGCTCCATCTGCGCCGCAACGGCGGTGATCTCGAAATTCTCTTCAATGAACCGTCTGCCCCAGGCTGCATCGATCGCCTCGGGATGCTGCAGCGCACTCAGGATATCACGGATGGACGCCTGCACATCGATCGGCCGGCGTGCATCCAGGTCACCGAAATTGGTGATGAGCGCCTCGGATCTCGTCCGTTCGGAGATGATGCCGACATAATTCGATTCGCCGATGGAGATCACCGGTGAACCGCACGCAAGCGCCTCCATGGCAACGCGTCCCGAACCGACGACGACATCGGACGTGCGGTAGACCGATTCCACATCCTTGCTGAATCCTTTGGCGAGGATGAACTCCACCCCCTCGCGCTGGTTGGTCGCTGCGATCGCCAGAAGGATCTTGCTCTTCTCGTTCATCCCGCCGATGATATGGAACTCCACATCCGGATACGCTTCCCGCACCTTCGGGAACACCTTATCGATGATCACCAGCAGCGTGTCCCCTTTGAATCCCGACAGCCGGCCGACGAAGGCCACGATCTTCTTCTTCCGCGGCGGCGGTTGGTGAGGACGGAACTCCCATTTGCTCAGATCGATGCCGTTGTGCACCAATGCCAGGGTATCCAGCGGATACTTCAGATCGCGGTTCAGGTGGTCATAGATGGACCGGCAGACGGCGACCCGTTTCTCGCCGTAGATGGAGAACAGTTTCGAGGAGAAATGGAGATGCTGGCGGCCGTGAATGGAGGAAACGAGCGGAACGTTCCCGCCGCGCGTGGCGAAATAGCAGACCCAGCTGGCAGCCCGGGAATGGGCATGCACCACATCGATGCGGTGCTCACGGATGAACTGCCGCAGGAACTCCACGTTCTTCTTCCGCTGTGCGATGTCCCGCTTCCCGATGGGATGAGTGATAACCGTTGCCTTCGTGGGTGTATAGAAATTATCGGAGAGGATCGTAACGGTATGTCCCTGCGCGATCTGCATATCCGCGAGGGTCGCTGCGAATGTCTCTGCACCGGTGACTTCGAACTGGGAGAGGACCTGGAGGATGTTCACTGGATGAGCCCTTCGAACGAGAGAACGATGTGCCGCGGCGGGGACATGTTCCCGATCAGTTCGTTGTAATTGTAGCCAAGGATGTTATTGATATTCATGGTCGCCCGGACCGGCAGTCCCGCGTCCAAGAAACTGTAACTGCACCGGAGGTCTACGATGTGGTTCGCCACACGCTGCCCGCCGTTGGTCACGGGAGCGAGGTTAACAAGGGTCTCATCGATCGCTTCGATTCGGCTCACGAACCGGTAATCGGCGCCGGCAGAGTATGTCTCTTCGGAATATTGCAGTCCGATGCTTGCAACATGGCGCGGACGGAACCGGAGGAAGGCGCCAGTATTGGCATCGACACCCCAGTTATAGTTATAATGTGCATTCGCTGCAACGGTCTTCGAGAACCAGAGCGTATAAAGACTCAGTTCGAATCCCTGGATCCGTGCTTTGGTGATATTCCGGAAGTTCAATGTCACTGCCTGCAGCGCCATATCTTCCTGCACTTGAGGTTCGATCAGACCATCATAGTCGGAATGGAACAATGCTGCTTCCATCCGCATCGAAGCAGAAAGTGTGTGGGAGGCACTCACTTCATAGGATTCACTCCGCTCCGGCTGTAATCCCACGCTCGGGATGATGATCGCGGCACTGCCGGTGTTCCTGGTGGAGGTATAGAGTTCACCGATGGATGGTGCACGGAAACCGCTCCCGGCCGAGAACCGGATGGTGTGTCCTTCCGCCGGTGAGTAACGCACTCCGACCTTCGGCGTCACCTGAGAGTGCGACGGCAGTCCGGCCACCTGATGCAGATCGTACCGCAGTCCCGCAACAGCGCTCCACTGTTCCGTCGGCTGATACTCCTGCTGCAGATAGAGGGCACCGCCGTTAGCGGTATGGTCCCCGAAGATATTCGCCCGCACCCGGTCGAAGGTGCCGGTGATCCCGGCGGTCATCATGCCGATGCCGGTCACCGAAAGATTCCCCTGCAGATCGGCCACCACCGCATCGGAGATGGATGCATCGAGCCGTTTGCCGGCAAGACTGTCCCGGTACCAATTGCCGCGGAAGTGAACGACCTTCGCCTGATAGGAGAATTCGTCCGAGAGCAGATGGGTGTACGCGGCCGAGGTATTGAACCGCAGCGATGAGACGCGAATGTCGCGCTGCGATTCCGCCGGCCGCAGTGCATTCTTCAGATCCTTCCACCAGAGGAAATCTCCGCGATATTGCTGGAAGAGATTGGAGGTCACGGTGAGGGACTGGTAGGGTGAGAGATGGTACCGCAGTTTAAGGAATGCATTGTACCGCCGGAGCCAATCCTGCTCCCGGTACCCGTCATCGGAGAGCCGCTGGACGGATGCTGCGATCCCGACATCCCCGAAGGTATCCGAATAACCGGCGGCCTGACCGTTCAGCCACCTCGTGGTATTGCTCCACTTCCAGGTCTCATACGCCGGTTCATCATAGGCACCGCCGTACATCCTCCACCAGAACTCCGGCCGGCCGGCGATCTCCTTGGTCAGCACATTAATGACGCCGCCCAGTGCACCCGATCCGTACAGAGCTGATCCGGCACCTTTGACCACTTCCACTCTGTCGATCTGGAACACCGGGATCGCCTCGAAAGTGATCTCACCGGTATCACCCGTCAGCAGCGGCACACCATCGATCAGCAGCAGCACTCTGCTGCCGACCCCGCGGCTGTATCCGCTCGAAGCACGGATATTCACCTGGGACTGCTGGAAACTGACACCCGGTACGTAGCGCAGCGCGTCATCCAGTGCAACGGTGTTCCTCCGTTCGAATTCCTGGGCACCGATGATGTTCATACTCACCGGCACCTCCTCCAGCGATTGCTCCCTCCGTGTGGCGGTCACGACGACCGTCTGCGACTGTACCGGCGACGGCTGAAGCAGTACGGTGACCTCTTCCCCTTCCTCACCGGTGAACGGAACAACGGCTGGATGATGCCCGAGCGATGTGATCGTCAATGTCCGGCGTCCTTCCGGCACGGAACGGATCTCGAATCGCCCATCCGCATCGGTTGCAGTACCGATCATCGTACGGGTCACCACCACGGAGGCCCCGGCGATCGGCATACCATCCTCCGCAGAACGGACGATACCCTTCACGGCAGGTGCCGATTGTGCAGCAAGCACAATGGGCAGGAGCAGCAGAACGATGATATGGTGGATGCTCCTCTTCACGGCACTCGGAACGGCTGGGGCGGCAGGTTGTAGAAATCGACCGTTATATTCACATCATGGACGAAGGTCCCGTCCGGGATCCGGAGGGACTGTGGGATGGTATCCGACGGTAACGCCGTATAGACACCAACGACCTTCCATTGGGAGAACGGGTCGAAGCCGAACTGCTGCACAACGGCGATGTAATAGTACGTCTTCGGTTTCAGGAACATCGTGTATGGAACGGTCATTCCGGGGACGGCACTGCTCCGGATATCGGCACTGAACGGGATGACACCATCCAACACTTTCATGATCAATGGCTGAAAGAGCGTATCGATGGGATAGTACGGAACGGCAACGATGCGGAGGTCACGTAAAGAATCCGGCGGCGGGAGCGGTCCGGCATAGGTGATCGTTCCGCCGAAGCCCGGTTCGCTCACGTTCGAAGGGTCCAATCCCTTATCGCACGAGGACAAGAAAAGGAAGAGCAGAAGTGTACCGGTTCGGAGCAGAGTGATCGGTCTCATTTCCTGAATTTCATCAGATTTTTCTACAAAATCACGAAAAAAGTTGTATATTTCCGAAAGAATTTAGAAGGACACCCTATGAGATTAACGGCCGTGCTGGCGCTCTTCATCCTCGGAACCTCGGGTCTCACTTCCCAGTCCATCCTGACCGAACACGATCCTGCCCAGACATTGTCCCCGCAGCAGTGCATGGATCTGATCAAAACCGCATGGGATAGTCTGAAAGCGATCTCGGACAACAGCAGATCCCTCGCGACCGAGAAGAGCGAATTCGAATCGAGTGCGGAGTACAACGAGCGTCTCCGGAAACTCAACGATGAGTTCATCGAACGGATACGCGCCTTCTATTCCGGGAACAAGTTCAACACCAAGGTCTATTCCGTCTGGCTGAAAGCGGAACTGGTCCGGTCGTTAAAGT
>JABWAK010000186.1 GCA_013361065.1 Bacteroidota bacterium | reverse complement strand
GTCCCGGTGGCATCGCTCGACCCGCGGAAGTTCAAACTGTTCATGGGCGGGAAAGAGGTTCCGATCCATGTCTACGGTCAGAATGACGGCACCTTCGATCCTGATGATGCGGTGGAATTCTTGGGCCGGCGGAACTACGGCGATGTGCGGTACCGGGAAGTACCGCCGTTCGGTTCCTCATACTATGAGTATCTCAACCGGTATTCCGATACGACGATCTATTGGCTCAACTGGACCGGGGTGACCGGGACCAGGACCGATACCGTTGCGGCGGTCACAGGTGCGCCACAGGATACGATCAAATACTATGACCAATTGCTGCATATCGAGAACGACCGGTTCTGGGATTTCTCGCTCAACCCGAATCCTGGCGGACTGATCCGGAGGGAGGAACCGACGCTGTATGAGAATGAGACCTGGCTTGAAGGGAACATCGGAGTGGGGAAGAGGGCGATCAGCTTCTCGCTGAGCAAACTGGTGACGAACAGACCGGCACGCGCCTTCGTCAAACTGCAGAATTATTCATCCAGTGTGGATGTGACCGCCCATCTTGTAGCATTGTCCATCAACAGTGCCGTCAAGACCTACGATTCAACGGCGATGGACAAATACGAGCAGCGGGTCCTCACCGCGTCGTTCTCCTCGTCGCTGCTCACGAACGGCACGAATACCGTGAATGTGAACTCGTACGCGACGGCGAATACGGTGAACCTGCTCATCAGCGACTGGTATGAGCTTGAGTACCCCCGACAGCTCAACACAACGACGGATTCACTGCTGTTCGAATATCGTTCCCCGGTCACTGCGTCCGTCTCCCGTCTGCTCATTACCGGCATCACCCAGCCGTCGATGGTCCTATACCGGTTCGACCGGAATGACAGTTCTGTCATCAAGATCACCAACTATACGGTGAAAAATGACACTCTGATGTTCACGGACTCGGTCAAAGCCGGAAGGTCTTATTTCCTGATTTCCGCGGCACGGTCATCCAAACCGCTGTTCTTTACGAAGAAGCAGTTCGTGAACCTCCGCAGTGCGGCGCGCAAGGCAGAGTACATCACCATCACCCATCCGTATTTCATCCCTTCCGCCGGTCCGTACCTGTCGTTCATCGGACAGACCTACGGGGTGACCACGGCATTGGTGAATGTGCATGATATCTATGATGAATTCAATTACGGGTTCTTCTCCCCGGAACCGATCCGTGAGTTCCTGAAGGCGGCCGTGACCCAGTGGCAGGCACCAAAACCGAAGACGGTCTTCCTGCTCGGGAAAGCGACCTATGATTTCTACGGGAACAAGACCCGGTTCTTCGGGAATCCAAGGATCGAGAATTTCGTCCCGTCCTACGGGAATCCGGTAAGCGATACCTGGTTCACCATCTGGGATTCCACCGGGGCGAATATCCCCATGCTCAGTATCGGTCGTCTCCCGGCAAAGAATCTCAGCGAGTTCCAGATCTACTCCCTCCGTCATCAGAAGTACGTGACCAAAGGGTATGATGACTGGAACAAGCAGTATATCTTCTTCTCCGGCGGTTCCTCCACCAGTCAGACGGAGATCACACAGTCCCGGAATGCCAACGAGACCGTCATGAACCAGTTCGTCATACCGCCGCCGATCGGAGGGAATGCGACCAGCTTCTATAAGACGATCGGACCGACCACAAACTTCGGACCTTATACGACGGAATTCTACAAGAACACCATCGAACAGGGATCGGTCTTCGTCTCCTACATCGGGCACAGCGGGACACAGACCTGGGACAACAGCATCGCCGATGTGACCCAGCTCGCCAATATCCGCGACCGCAACCCGATGGTGACCGATTTCGGGTGCTCCACGGCGAAGCATGCTGAACCGAATGTCTTCTCGTTCTCGGAGATCTTCGTTGTCGATCCCAAAGGACAGGCGATCGTCTATGTGGGGAACTCGTCACTGGGATTCCAATCCACCGCGTATACTTTCCCGTCCACCTTCTACCGTACGCTGCTGGTCGACACTGCGGTATCGATTGGTGAATCGCACCGGCTGGCGAAGATCGCATTTATGAAGCAGTACGGTTCCACCGGGTCGTACCGGCTGTTCACGTACACCAATTCGATTATGGGAGACCCGATCGTCAGCCTGCCGATACCCCAGAAGCCGAACCTTTCCTTTACCCGCAGCACCCTTTCCATGATCCCGGACCGTCCGAGTGAATCGGATGACAGTGTGACAGTCCGTATCCCGTATCAGAACCTGGGCAAAGTACCGGTAGACAGCATCACGATCGGGCTGTCGTCGGAATACAAAGGAGCTACAATCCTGCAGCGGTCCCTGCGTGCAGCAATACCGCGGTACGGAGATACGATCACCATACGGATCCCTGTCCGGAACCGTCCGGGCGAACATCTGCTGACGGTCACCCTCGATGCGGGGAGTGAACAGGATGAGATCTACGAGAATGACAACGTCCTCACCGCACCGCTCTTCGTTGCCTCCAGTACCATCCGGAACCTCGATTACTCCGCCACGCTGCATCAGACGGATGGGAACCTCATGCTCCTCAATCCCGGTCTGCCGACGGGGAAGGAAACGTTCACACTCAGTATGGGTTTAACACCCGATTTCGCTGTTGAGCAATCGATGCAGGTGCCGATGGACACCTTCATGACCCGGTATACCCTCCCGGTGTCCTATCAGGGAAAACGACTGTGGCTCAGGACCAAGACCGATACCGCATCGGCGTTCGGACTGACCTATTCCTATCGGTACGGCACTCGATCGGATGTACTCTTCTCCGATTCGCTGACATTCAGCAGTATGGGGGTGAGCACTCTGTCGTTCCGAGGTCAGGGTGTATCGATCGATACATCGGTGATCACCTTCACGTCCATCTCTGCCGGTGCGAATGCCGGAGCGACAGCGGTCGTTTCGCGTAACGGTCAGAATCTTACCCCCTCCAGCAACCTCACCGGTCACCATGTCGGGGTGTTCGATTCGGCCTCCTATGCACTGGTCTATTTCAACCGATACAATGTCGTAGCGGGCGGCACCAATATCACGAACTATGAGAAATTACTCGACACACTCTCTTCGCGTTTCCTACTGGTGATCGCAGTCAGTAATGACGGTTTCTCCAATGTGACAGCCAAACTGCGTTCCAATCTGAAATTGTTTGGAAGCAGGTATATCGACAGTCTGACCGGTCCGTTCTCGTGGGCATTCATCGGCAGACGGGGAGCGCTTTCGGCGGATGTAAAGGAGAGTTTCAGCCGGGCGAACGGGAATATCGGCCGGGTGCAGGTAGATACGCTCTTCCGGATCCCCAATACCAGCGGTAGTTTCATCACCCCGGTGATCGGTCCAGTGGCCGCCTGGGAATCGATACGTGCGCATTCTACCGTGCAGAACGGCGGTGCTATCTCCCTTGGTGTGATCGGCATCAGGGATGATCTCGGCACGGACACGCTCCGCACCAATATCCCGGCCGATACCCTCATCCCCCTGTCGGATATCGATGCGAAGAGTTATCCATCGCTCCGCATCTTCGGTCAGTTCTCGGCCGGAGCGCTGAAAGAGTCACCGGTACTCTCATCCCTTTCAATTCAATACCGCCATCGGACGGAGGTCGGGACGAATTTCCAGGCATTCTGGGCAGCACAGTCCGGCGGTGCAGCGGACGGTTCACCGGTAGCTGCCGGGGATACCATCGTGCAAGGGACGACCGTGCGGTTCACCTATCGTATCTACAATGCCGGCGGGATCACCGCCAAAGACTTCAGCTACAAGCTCATCTCCCGGTGGGATAACAACACGGAAGAGGAGATCACCGTCGGGACCATCGATTCTCTTTCACCCGGGGCGTACCGACAATTCACTTCCGTCTATCCGACATCACTGGGGAACGGCCGCAGGACCATCCAGCTGACCATCGATCCGGATACCTCGCTGCGTGAGGTGTATCGGGACAATAATGTATACACCTTCCCGATCGTCGTGAAGAAGAGTTCCGGCAATCCGCTGCTCCCGAACCTTTCCATCGGGAAGGATGCGGTCACGTCCGTCCCGCCGGTGATCACTGATGAGACCGATACGGCACGCTTCACCATCGTGTATAGCAATACCGGCGGACTCGTCAATGACAGCGTCAGTATCCTGGTGAAGCACATCTACCAGTCTGCCACTCTGCGCGACTATCTGGTAAGGCGGAAGTATCCGGTCTCGTACGACACGATACGGATCGGAGTGCCGATCGCGAAGCGTGGGGGCGCCCATCAATTGTCCGTGGAACTGGACCATACCGGGTTGATCCTCGAATCAACCGAAGGGGATAACAGGACCGATCATTTCTTCACAGTGGTCACCACAGCGTTCAAAGTGCTCTTCCCGACAGGCACATCGCTTGCATTCGTCGACCGGATCATCTTCCTGAATCCGACCGCCGGCGCCGCACCCGGTACACCGGTCTCCCTGCAGCTGGATACTCTGCCGGGCTTCCCATCGCCCGCTTCCTTTGCTGCTTCCATGCAGCAGTTCTCCACCTCGATCCCGCTGCCCGGACTCCGCCGTTCGCAGCGGTACTTCTGGCGTGTAAAGAGTACCGGAATGCAGGAATGGTCGACCGGGTCGTTCTATTCCGGCGATACGAATATCGCTTCCATCGGCCAGCTCGATTCGGTCAGTTGGACGGCGAATACGTTCGTCCGTACCAGTTTCCGTCCCGACAGCGGTGCGCGCATCGTCGATTCACGGTTCACCATCTCGGCAAGTTCCGCCGGGTTCAATGACGGGAATACCGGTTCGGTGCTGGTGAACGGCGTCAATATCCTCACTCCCATCCTCGGCAGCGGACACCATCTGCTCGTTCTCGACCCCGTCACCTATCAGCCGGTCTCGGCCCGTCGCTTCGATCTGGCAGCGGATGCAGCGCAAGCCGATTCGCTGTCGCAGTTCATCAGCGCGGTACCTTCCGGACGGATCGTTATCGACGTGGTGGTGGATGAAGGTTCGAACAATCTGCAGCCCTCCACGCGCGCGGCTCTGAAGAGCATCGGCAGCGCTTTCGTTGACCAGCTCGCGTTCCGCGATTCCTGGACGATCATCGGACGCAAGGGAGCGGCTGCCGGCACGGTGCCTGAACAACGGAAGGGACAGGGGGCCGGCGTCGCAGCAGCCGAGACGACCATCATCCGTACGGAACGTTCCGGCACGATCGAGACACCGCTGATCGGTCCGTTCACTTCGTTGGGTGACCTCACACTGAACAGCACCGTTCCCGCAGGGGCACAGCTCCGGGTCCGCTTCCTGGGCATGGCACCGGACGGCTCGTTCGACACGCTCATTACCGCATCCAACCAGAACGTGATACCGTTGAGCAGCGTTGATACGCGGACGTACACCAACGGAAAATTGCTCTTTGAACTGACCGCACCTCCTGCGGCATCCTTCCGGACCGTCCGGAAGGGAGCGGTGGCAGGTTCACCGGTACTGCAGGCATGGTCGATCAACGCCGCGGGCGGCATCGAACTGGCGCTGTCGGCCGGGAGTTCCGTGATCGACCGTTCGCTGGTGATGGAGGGGGAGACGATCACTTTCACAGGAACGGTCTATAATGTGAGTGCTGCACCGGCGGACAGTGTCGTGGTGCAACTGAAGAGCACAACGGCGGGAATCGATCAGATCCTGAAACAACAGCGGTATCTCCGGATCCCCGCGGGGGATTCCGTTCTCTTCCAATACCAGCTGAACACCCGATCCAAAGCAGGGAACCATTCCTTCACATTTGAGATCGATCCGCAGGACAGCCTGGCGGAACAGACCAGAGAGAACAACTCGGTCACCATCCCGTACACTGTCAGTGCGGATACATTGCGGCCGGTCATCCAGGTGACGTTCGATGGACTTCCGGTGCTCAATGGCGATCTCGTTGCGCGCCGTCCGTTGGTGCTGATGCGGTTCACCGACAACAATCCGTCCGCGATCCTTCCGGCGGACACGAACAATTTCTTCATCCGGTTGAACAATAAGAGCGTTCCGTTCACCGAAGGGACCGCACAGTTGCTCCCGTCGTCCACCACCGGGAAAGCGGAGGTCCGCTGGACGCCGGACCTGCCGGGCGGTGAGAATATCATCACCTTCTCGGCGCTGGACATCTCCGGCAACGGTTCGGATACTATCGTTCTCTTCCTCAACACGGCGACCTCGCTCGGTCTGCTGGATGTCTTCAATATCCCCAATCCGTTCCATTCCACCACATCGTTCACCTATACCATTGCTTCGCCGACGGCGCCGGAGGAAGTGACGATCGCCGTCTATACAGTTGCCGGACGCATGGTCCGTCAGTTCACCGTTCCGGGGATCATCGGGTTCAATAAAGTGATGTGGGACGGCAGGGACAACGACGGC
>JABWAK010000185.1 GCA_013361065.1 Bacteroidota bacterium | reverse complement strand
AAGCAGAAGATCAAACGCGGCAACCGGTATTCGGTGGTGGCGCGTATCCAGGCGTTCAACGGCAAGGTGCAGATCCGCGAAGAGCGGACCGGCCATCCGACGCCGGCGTTCACGGACCTCGGTCCGGGCATGCCGATCATCCCGAAAGTGGTGACGGTGAAGGAATTGAACGACAACGGCGAACTGTATGAGAACTCGCTGGTGGCGGTGAAGAACATCAACTTCACGGCGACCTCGCCGGTGTGGCCGGCAGCCGGTGCGACCGGTACGGCGCTGAACCTGCGCGTGACCGACAACGGCACCGATACGGTGACGATGCGTCCGGCAGAGTTCGGCGGACTCTCCGGCAACCCGATCCCGGGCCCCTGGCCTCTGGTGGTCGGTGTGGCAGGCCAGTTCGACGCCTCCTCGCCCCGTCTGTGGGACTATCAGTTCATCCCGCGCGACTCCAACGACTTCAAGTATGTGCCGAAGGAACTGGCACTTCCGCTGAACTTCGATTCGACCAATGTGGCGTACGATTTCATCAACTTCAGCGGTGCCACCACGACGAGGATCGCGAATCCGTTCAGCACCGGACTGAATACGAGCCCGTACGTTGCCAGGACCGTGAAGGGCGCCGGCGATCCCTGGGCCGGTTCCTATCTGGCCCTGGCAAAACCGGTCGATCTGACCAAGGGTAAGATCTTCAAAGCAAAGGTCTACATGCCGAAGGTCGGTGCCAAGATGCTGCTGAAACTCGAGAACGGCACCAACGGCGGCATCAATATGGAGATCAATGCAACCGGTACGAAGGCCAATCAGTGGGAGGAACTCACCTGGGACTTCTCGGCCATCGATGCCACCAAGGAATACCATAAAGTGGTCGTGATCTTCGACCTCGGCACGGTCGGTGACGGCGGTGCGAATTTCACCTACTACTTCGATGATATCCAGCAGACGCTGCCGCCGCCCTCCACCGTGAAGCCGCTCTTCCCGGTCTGGTCGCGTTCCAAAGCGTCCGGCGCCATGCCGCTCTCCTTCATCCCCAACGGTAATTACGAACGCGGGATGGCGGTCGGCCGGGTCGGCGGTAAGGACCGGCTCTATGTCGTCTCCCGCTCCGGCGGTCCGAAGATCGTCACCTTCGATGCACGGTCCGGGGACAGCGTGGGCGTCGTCTTCCAGAGCACGTCGTTCTCCTCCGGCACCTTCCCGCTGAATGCGGTCGATGTGTCCGATGACGGTGTCATCTTCGCGTCGAACATGACGATCGATGCGGCGAACGGCAACTTCAAGGTCTACCGCTGGAACAGCGAGACCGATACACCCAAGACGGTGATCGATTACAACGGCGCCGACCTGCCTGCTTCGTCCCGCATGGGCGATATGATCAGCGTCTTCGGTAAGGCATCGGACAACACGCTGGCGATCTATGCCGGCGTCTCCGGTCAGGACAATGTGGTGAAGTTCACCACCACGGACTTCGGGAAGACCTTCACGAAGAGCATCATCCAGCTCTCCACCGGTCCGAACGGCACCATGCCGAGCATTGCGCAGATGAACGACGGCACGATCTACGTGAAGTCCTACACCAAGAAACTCAGCCGCTACGATGATCTTGGTAATCTCATCGACACGATCTCCGGCAGCATCGTCGGGTCCGACGCGACGAATATCAAAGCGTTCGAGCGGAACGGGCGGAAGTACATCATCGCCTATTCGCCCAACGACGGCACCGGGACGACCGATGAACGCTTCACAGTGGTCAACGTGACCAACCCGAAAGCACCGGTCATCGAGTTCGCTTCGCCGTCGCTCGGCAACTCCATCAACGGCAATGCGACCGGTGCAGTGGATTTCATGACGGTCGATACGAACTACATCTTCTACATCCTCGGCACGAACAACGGTTTCGCCGCCTTCACGCCGGCACCGATGCTGGCACTGAGCACGATGGACACCCTGTTCTACGGCGACACGCCGACCCTGCTGAAGAATCCCTTCGGCGCCGGATATGTGGCCGGGGTGAACAGCTATAAGGACATCGGGAAGTACCAGCGGTTCGATCTGAAACCGAACGATGTGCTCGCGGCATTCCGCGCCTACTTCGGCGTGAAACAGATCGTCGGCACGCCCGACACCGTGACGATGGTCGTCCGTTCGAAGAAGGCCGCTGCGCCCGGCGCTCCGGATTCATTGCTGCAGACGATTCCGTTCACCACCGATGTCATGGATACCACGATGGAAGGGAACCTCTTCTTCCTGAAGCAGCCTGTGAAGACCAACGGTCCGCTCTACATCGGATTCGAATGGTCCGCAGCCGGTGATGATACGTTCGCGATCCTCTCCGATAAGGACGGGGAGGGTGACAAGGCCGGCCGTGCCTGGGAACGGTTCGAGGACGGCAGCTTCAATGATTTCGGTACGCTGCTGAATCCCACCTTCTCGTGGGATCTGGATGTGGATCTCGGTATTGAAGCTTACTACCGGAAGTCCACGCTCGTCGGTGTGGAGGATGTGACAACGATGGTTCCGTCGCAGTACGTGCTGGAACAGAACTATCCGAATCCGTTCAATCCTGCGACCACGATCCGCTTCGCGCTGCCTGCCATGGGAAGCGTCCGGCTGACCGTGTATGATATCCTCGGACGCCAGGTCCGCACGCTGATGAACGGCGAGGCGGCGGCCGGATATCACTCCGTGGTGTGGGACGGCCGGAACGACCTCGGCCGTCAGGTCGCCACCGGGATGTACATCTATCGGATCGAATCCGGTTCGTTCATCTCCACGAAGAAGATGATGCTGTTGAAATGATGATGTCATTCTGCTGCCGGTCCCGGTATCCGCTGTCCCACGGACTTTGTCTGCCGGGAACGACGGTGCAGTGACCTCAGCAAGCAGCCTCGCAACGGCTGCCGGGAGCCGATCCCGGCAGCCGTTGTCCTTTTAAATATGACCATGGACCGTTATGACCGCGCTGGTGAAATCCGTTCTCCCTTCGTATCTTCGAACGATGATCATTGTTCGTATCACACTGCTATTCACGATCCTGCTCACCCCCGCAGCCGCGCAGTCCGCGTTGGATGATACGCTTTCTGCCCGGCTGGAGGTGATCAGGGCCAAACACTCCATGGCCGGATTGTCCGTTGCTCTGATCCGCAACGGCACAGTGCTGGCGACCGGCAGCGCCGGCATGGCCGATATCGCCCGCGGGATCAAGGTCACTGACAGCACGGCATACCGGATCGCTTCCATCTCCAAGACAGTGGCCGCAACGGCATTGATGCAGTTGTACGAAGCGGGGAAGTTCACACTGGACCAGGATGTCAGCACCGCACTCGGTTTCACCCTTCGTAATCCCAACTATCCGGCCGTTCCCATCACCTACCGCATGCTCCTGACCCACACCTCCGGCATTGTGGATGGTTCCGGGTATGACGGGTTCCTTGCCGCAACGTCGTCATCGCCCATTCCGCCGATCTCGTCCGTTCTTGTTGCCGGCGGTGCTCACTATACCAGTGATACCTGGTTGAACAAACAGCCTGGCACTTATTTTACGTACACAAATCTCGGCTTTGGTGTGATCGGGACGCTGGTGGAACGGCTCTCCAATGAGCGCTTCGACCGGTATTGCGTGAAGTATCTCTTCGACCCGCTCGGAGTGGATGCCGGATTCTCCGTGCACGACCTGCAGAATGTGCAGAAGCTTGCCGTCCTCTACCGCACCTCCGGCGATCAATGGGTGCCGCAGCTGGACAACCATCAGGGTGTCTTCCCGGCTCCACGCGATCTCTCCGGGTATGTGGTCGGGAGCAACGGCACGCTCTTCGGACCGCAGGGGAATCTCCGCATCTCGGCGCGCGACCTTGCGCTGTTCATGATCGCACGGTCCAACGGCGGTGCGGTCAACGGAAAACGGATCCTGAACGATTCCACCGCGGCACTGATGAACACACCGATGTGGAGTTTCAACGGATCGAACGGGAACAATTATTACGGACTCTTCCGCCGGTGGGGACTGGGAACACATCTGACCACCAACACAGCGATGGGGGACATCGTGGTGGCAGGGAAAACGATGGCCGGCCATCCCGGTGAGGCGTACGGATTGATCAGTGATGCCTATGTGGACCTCGGTAACTCGTTCGGTATCGTCTTCATGACCAACGGGAAGAAGGGAGCGTACGCGTTCGGAACGAAGAGTGCGTTCTACACGGTGGAGGAGGATGTGTTCGCGGCAGCGTATGCCCTCATCCAGTCCGCACCGAATTCCGTTCCGGCGAGCGAAGGGAGACTCCCCGATGTTCCCACGCTCCGTCGGAATTATCCCAATCCGTTCAATCCTTCCACACGGATCGAGTTCACGGTGAACAGTACGGACCGGACGGTACTGAAGGTCTTCTCGGTATTGGGTGAACGGATCACCACGCTCTTTGACGGTACGGCGGAAGCAGGGAGGGTATATACTGCATCGTTCAACGGGACCGGGCTTGCGACCGGAACATATATCGCGCAGCTGGAACATCAACGGTCCGTCGTTCGGCGGACGATGCTGCTGGTGAAATGATACGCCGGCTGTTCATAGTATCCCTTTCCATCGTGCTCCTTCAGCTGGGATGCCGCACGGCGGATGACCGGAAGACGATCGAGTTCTGGACGCTGCAGCTCTCGCCGGCATTCAACGAATACTTCACGGAACTCATCGCCCGCTATGAGCAGGCCCATCCGGATGTCCGCATCCGCTGGGTGGATGTGCCGTACGATGCCGCGGTGCAGAAGCTCCTCGCTTCCGCCGTTGCCGGCGACCCTCCCGATGTGGTGAACCTCTCTGCCGATTTCCTCTCCAAATTCCATGCGATGAAAGCACTGGCAGACCTTCGTCCTGCCGTTCAGACATGCGGGTATACCTTCCTGCCGAATGCGCTCGACCTCTGCCGGTTCGATTCAGCCCTTGTCGCCGTACCATGGTATCTGAACACCTACGTCGCTCTCTATAATAAAGAACTCCTTCGCACGGCCGGCATGACGGAGCGGGATGTCCCGCGGACGTTCGACGGATTGATCTCCTTCATCCGTACCTATCGGCAGAGGACAGGGAAGCATGCCTTCTTCTGGAATATCGGCAAGGAGAGTTATCTGCCGATGATGCTCGGCGCCGAAGGGATACCGATGACCGATGAACGGATGACCAGAGCCAGATTCAACGAGCCGGCAGCCGTTGCGGCGATCGACCGGTGGGTGCAGTTGTATCGGGAAGGATTTCTCCCGGCAGAATCGATCATCAAACCCGGTTCCGCCATCGTAGAGGCATACCAGTCCGGACAGGTCCCGCTGATCTTCACCGGACCGGTCTTCCTGCAGCGGATCCGGAGCAATGCGCCGGCAATATACGAGAGGACCGGTGTCGCGCCGGCGATCGTCGGTGCTGCGGGACGGCATGAACTTGCAGCGATGGCCATCTCTGTCCTGACGACCTCGCCGCATCCCGCCGAAGCTGCTGATTTCGCCCTGTTCGTGACCGATCCGGCGAATCAGCTGGCATTCAGCAGGCAGACCGCCACCTTCCCGTCGGTCATGGAGGCGTTGCAGGATTCCTTCTTCCTGCAGGGGAACGGTTCAGTGATCGATGCGGGACGTGCGGTCGGAGCTGCGGATCTCGCCAATGCCGGTCGTCTCCGCAAGTATCTGCTCCATCCGGAATTCGACCGGCTGCGTGATGCGTTCGATGAGGCGGTCCAGAACGCCTGCCTTGGCAAGGTCTCAACGGCCGATGCATTGAACAAAGCGGCGCAGGAATGGGACCGGATCCTGGAGGGCTCATGAGAACGAACGGACCGGTGGCCGCATGGTTCATGATGCCGGCGATGCTCTTCGTTGTGCTGTTCAGTATCGTACCGATGCTGGAGGTGGTCTGGTTCAGTCTGCTGGACTATTCCTTTTTCGGACCGCATTCGTTCATCGGCCTCGACAATTACCGCCGGCTCCTTTCCGATCCAAACTTCTGGCACACGCTGGTGAATTCGCTACTGTATATCCTCGTTACTCCGGTACTCATCATCGTCTCGCTGGTGGTCGCCCTGAGCGTCCGCGATGCCGTACGGTCCGCCGCGGTGCTCCGTCTGTTCTTCTTCCTGCCGGTCATCACACCCATTATCGTGGTCGGCATCATGTGGCGCTGGATCTTCACCGAGGAGACCGGTCTGTTCAATTACATGCTCTCGCTGGCCGGAGCGGGACCGGTGGCGTGGCTGACCGATCATCCCATGAACATGGTCAGTGTGATGATCCTGACGGTCTGGAGGGGATTCGGATATTACATGATGGTGATCCTCGCAGGTCTGACGCTCATCCCGAAGGAAGTGGAGGAGGCGGCGGTGCTGGACGGGACCACTCCGCTCACCCATGTACTGCATATCA
>JABWAK010000184.1 GCA_013361065.1 Bacteroidota bacterium | reverse complement strand
AGACAGAACGGGCAGCCGGTCGCGACCGTCTTGGCGCCGGTGCCGAGCGCCTCGGCGGCGCGCTGCGTGGAGACGCGCTGCTTCGGGTCTTCCTCCATCCACATGCGACCGCCGCCGGCGCCGCAGCAGGAGGTGCCGGCGCGGTTGCGCTTCATCTCGCAGAGGGATTGGCCGCCGATGGCGGTCTGCAACACCTCGCGCGGTGCCTCATGGATGCCGTTCACCCGGGCGAGATAACACGGATCGTGGTAAGTGACGGGGCCGGTCGCGGGCACGGTGGCGCCGGCGACCGCGGGGAGCTTGCCGGCGCGGATGAGGTCGGCGAGGAGCTGCGTGTGGTGCACGACCTCGTAGTGGCCGCCGAACTGCGCGTAGTCCTTCAGCAGCGCGTTCACGCAATGCGGGCAGTGCGCCACGATGCGCTTCACGTTGTATCTGTTGAGCGTCTCGATGTTGGCCGTGGCGAGTTCCTGGAAGAGGAACTCGTCGCCGAGGCGGCGCGCGGAATCGCCGGTGCACTTCTCCTCCTTGCCGAGGATGGCGAAGTTGACTCCGGCGTGCTGGAGCAGGCGGACCATGGCGCGCGCGACGCGCTGGGCGCGGCGGTCGTAGGACGCGGCGCAACCGACCCAATAGAGGAGATCGAAGGAAGGATTCTCCTTCACGGTCGGCCGTCCGAGCTGCAGATGGTCCGCATCACGGAACGAAAAGAGATTGAACCGGTTCCGGCTGAACAGCCGGCGTCCCGCATGGAGTGCATCGAGCTCATCCAGGTCCAACGCGAACATGAAGATGCGGTAGACGAACCGGTTGCGAAGCGGTTCGAGCCGGTGATGCATGATGGTGCATTCGTAGAGGGAGGAGTTCATCATGCCCACGGATGACCGGCCATCAGTCCTTTGCTCAGTTCCAGTCCGGAAGTGAAGGCATCCTCATGGAACCCGTACTTGAAATAACTGCCGCAGAAATAGACCGGTCCCTCACGGTTGAGCAGCGGCAGTTCCTTCTGCGCTTCCTGCGCCGCCACGGTATAGACCGGATGGGTGTAGACGATCCGCCGGAGTACGCGCGCCGGGTCGATGAACTCCTCACCGTTGATGTTCACGAAATAATCCTTCTTCTGCGAGACCTGCTGGAGGCTGTTCATCCAATAGACCGTGCTCGGCGTCAGTCCTGCATGCGCGGTCCGGTCGATCCGGTAGTTCCAGGATGACCAGGCCCGTTTCGTCCGCGGCATCACCGACGCATCGGTATGCAGCACGGCGATGTTCTCCTGGTACGAGAAACGGGAGAGCAGACGCCGCTCCTGCTCCGTGGGTGCCGCAAGCATCGCGAGCGCTTCGTCCGCATGCGCGGCGATGATGACCTTATCGAAGGCAGCCCGCGAGCCGTCTGCAAAGACGATCTCCGCGCCCTGTCCGTTCCGCTCCACGCGAACTACCCCGCTGCTCACCTTCACCCGGTCCTGGATCGGTTTCAGCAGGATGTCGCGATAGACCCGGCTGCCGTTGTGAATGGTGTACCATTGATGCTGCGTGTCCAATCCGAGGAACCCGTGATTCTTGAAGAACCGCACGAGGGAGAATGCCGGGAAGCCGAGCATCAGGTCGATCGGTGTCGACCAGACCGCTGAACTCATCGGGACGATATACTTATAGAGGAAGTCGTCGCCGAACCCCTTCTCCGCGACGTACTCGCCGAGGGTCATCCCGGCATACCGTGGATCAGTGAGCACTTCCTCGCACTCCTTATTGAAGCGGTCGATCTGCAGCAGCATGCGGATGTACCGGGGAGAGAACAGATTCCTCCGCTGCGCGAAGAGACCGTTCAGGCCGGAACCGCAGAACTCCAGTCCGGTCGGCACATGCTGAACCGAGAACGACATCGAGGTCTTCTTGACCGGCACGTTCAGTTCATCGAACAACCGGATCAGATTCGGATAGGTGACCTGGTTGAAGACCATGAAGCCGGTATCGATGCGGACCGGTGTTCCGTCCTCATCGACCGTGACGGTGTTCGTATGACCGCCGGCATATCCGTTCTTCTCGAAGAGCGTGATATCATACTCATGCCGCAGGAAGTGGGCTGCCCCCATTCCGGCGATTCCGGTGCCGATGATCGCGATACGCTGCATACTGTTGTTCGTCATTCCCTGTGTGTGATGGATTCGTTGTGCTGCCGTGTCTGTGCTACGGTCCCGGTCTGTCGAAGGTCACGCGCACCACATAGCTCTTCCCCTTCTCGTCATAGAGATTGGAGATCCCCTCGTACCGTACGGCGCGGCGGGTCTCCGTATCGTACCACACCACGACCGGGTCGACGAACAGACGGATGTACCAATGGTCCGATTCGAACCGGACGACCATCGTATTCCGTCCGTTGACGGACTCCATCCGGTCCTTCACCACCCGGAATTCGAAATAATCGAGTTGGGACGGTACACCGAGATTGAATGTCACGGCGTCATTCCTCTGCAGCCGGTCCCATTGACCGCGCACGATGTTATTGAGCCCGGCATCGATCGCCACGGTCCCCGGGATGGAGAGCACTTCCTCCCGCAGCGGACTTTTGGCGTCCTCTTTCCGGGTCAGTTTCACATTCTTTCCGGTCAGGGAGGCTCCTTCTACGGTACCGGTACGGAAATCCTCCCTCCGGAATGAAGCTGCCGGCGAATCACCGTTGAACTCGATCTCCTTTTTCCCAATGACCGTCTTGTTCACGTCACGGTAGGTGATGACGGAGCGGACATTCACGTTATCCGTATAGAATGCCTCATGCTCTTCCGTGTAGATCAGCTTGCCGGACTTCAGATCCACCGCGGTCCCCACATACCGCTCCGTCCGGGAGGATGCATCGGCAGCCACCGTCAGGAGCACGAACACCCCCGCCGCCCATATCATCATTCTTCTGCTGTTCACCATCATCCTTTTGTCCATTCTACGATCATCGATCTTATAGTCTGTATTCTGTAATCTGTAATCTGATAATCTGATACTCTTCTCACTTTTTCACAAAGAGATAGTGACTCACGATCCACTCCTCCCCGTTCCGGTATCCCCACAATTCCGCACAGGCCATGAAGAAAACGCGCCAATACGCCCACCATTTGGTCGCCTGATCGGCGCCGTAGGTCTCTGCGAAGATCTGACGGATACGGGTCTCATTCGCATCCATGTTCCGCAGCCAGGCTTCGCTCGTCTTATTATAGTGGTGGCCCGGCACCTGCCAATGCTGTTCGATGGAGAGATGGTCCGCAAAATAGAGCAGCAGATGGTCGCTCGGCATGATGCCGCCGGTGAAGAAGTACTTCGACATCCAGTCGGTCTCGTCCTTCACTTCAAAGAGATACGCGAAGGTGGTATGGGTGAAGATATGAACGAACAGTTTCCCATCCTTCTTCAGGAACGATGCGACCTTCTCCAACAGCAGCGCGTAGTTCCGCATATGCTCGAACATCTCCACGGAGACGACCCGGTCGAAACTGCCGCCGATGGTGAAGGTGTTCATATCCGCCGTGATGATGGTCAGATTGGTCAGTCCCCGCCGCCGTGCCTCGCCGTCGATGTATTCCTTCTGCGTACGGGAATTGGAGACCCCCGTGATGCGCGCGTTGGGATACTTCGCCGCCATGAACAGACTGAGCGAACCCCAGCCGCAGCCGAGTTCCAGGATGTCCATCCCGTCCCGCAGTTCGGCCCGCTGCGTGGTCAGCTCGAGCATCGTCTCTTCGGACCGGTCGAGCGTCACATCGGGACTCGTCCAATACCCGGAGCTGTACTTCATATGCTTTCCCATCACCAGCCGGAAGAACTCGGTCGGCACCTCGTAGTGCTGCTCGTTCGCGTCATGGGTGTTCACGGCGATGGGACTCTTCTTCAGGAACGCGATAAGGTCCATGAAGTGCTGCTGCTGTGCCGCAGCGTCCGCTTTCCGTTCATCCCGCAGCCGTTGTTTCAGCAGACGGCGGATACCGATGCGGATGAGCTGATCGGGCAGCAGGTTCTTTTCAAGTAAAGTCGATATCATTGGGTCCTGGAGTGCAATAGGTTAGACCGTCCCGTGGACGGGGATCATTTTTTCTTGAACCAGGGCACGAAGGCGCTGGTGGTGCGCTGGTACTCGCGGTAGAGTTCGCCGCGGGAACGAAGCGCGTTCGCTTCCGTCAGCGGGATGCCGGTGACCCGCAGCAGCAGATAGAGCATGATGATCGGCGCGAAGATCCCGATCCACCCGTCCTGCGCCGCGAGCGCCATGGAGCAGTAGGCCATCCAGATGAGCCACTCGAAGAAGTAGTTGGGATGACGCGAGTAGTTCCACACGCCGCGCTGACAGACCTTCCCCTTGTTCGCCGGATCGTTCTTGAACGCGTTCAGCTGTGCATCGGAGACCGTTTGACCGACCACCGAGATGAACCAGAGCGCGACGGCAATATACTCAAGGACGGAGAGTTCCGCCGATGGATTGCGTGCGATCACGATGAACGGGAGCGTGACCAGAACGACGGCGAACGCCTGGTATTGATAGAACAGGAAGTACCGGAACGGGATGTTCTTCTGCCACTCCTTCTCCAGCATATCGTACCGTGCATCATGATGACTGCCGATCACGCGGGTCACGAGCAGATAGCTGCCGAGACGGATCCCCCAGATGCCGGTCATCACCCCGAGGATGATGCGGCGGGTCAGATCCCCCTCGCCGATGAACGCATAGAAGATACCGATCAGTGCGAGTGCGAAACCCCAGCCGGCATCGACGATCATCGGTTTGCCGGTGAGGCGGTAGATGAGCCAGAGCAGGCACATCATCGCGAAGACGATGGCGTACCCGGACAGCGATGTATAAAAGATATGCTCCATGGTCCCTTCCGATCAGGATCGTTTCAGCAGCACGGTCTCCAGACCCTGCCCCGGTTTCAGACGGAACAACTGCAGCAGCACATATCCGGTGACCGCGATACTGCCGAGGGTGATGAACAGTACCGTCCAGACCCCTTTGACTGCGATGTTCGTCTCTTTATAATATACCCATAACAAAAGAACAAGGATGAGGGCATAGAAGTCCCACAAGGTGGCCACCATCCATGGAATGGACATCAGATAGTCCCATTCCTTGAACAGATTACTCTGATAACTGGTATCGACCACCACATAGGTGACCCAGAAGAAGACCGCTGTCAGCAGCACGATGAGCATGTTTTTCATAGGAAATTCCCTCCGTTCGTGCATTGAGAACAAGGGGTGACAGGCAAAAGTTCAATCTCCCGGCTTGTTCCTCTATATTAATATACCTGAAACACCGGACCGCACGCAAATCGCCATCCCGCACACCCATGAAAAATCGTTGACCAAGGGAGAAAATAGCAGTACGTTCTCCGCCGTGGGGACCGGACCGGTCCGGATCACCCGCATTCGAACAACTGAGGAGCCGCCTATGAAACGCACGTATCTCCGCGATGTGTCGATCCCGTTCACACTGTTCATGTTCACTTTCTTTTTGAATTCCTGCATGTCCTTCCGGTCCGACCTTGAAGGAGGCTCGGCCGTCGGCTCAGCGGTTGCCGGCGGAAGGTCCCCGGTCTCGGTCCTGTTCCACTTCACACATCTGGAACAGGAGCGGGGATTGGATGTGGTGCCGAAGATCGTCCCCCCGCGCAGAGGGTTCCGTGATATCTTCGGGGAGTCGATGAAACAACTGAGCAATATCGGAAGCTTCGCCACGTATACGGACAGTGACAATGACATCGATAATGTGGAGCGCCGGCGGATGCGGGACAGTCTTCAACGCGCGAACGATGTGACGGTCCATTTCACGTACACCAGGGAGAATTCCTTCTCCAAACATGTCCTGGCCAGCATCATATCCTACGGGACCGCATCACTGGTGCCGATGGGATATTCGTGGGACTATCTGGTGACCGCGACGGTCACCAACAATGCAGGAACGGTGAGGACCACATATCAACGATCAGCGACCGTCACCACATGGTATCAATTGCTGTTCCTGTTCGTCTATCCGTTCTACCCGTCCGAAGTGAAGATCGAGGAGATCTACCTGGAATCGACCCGGAGCATCCTGGCACAGATCGAGCAGGACGGCGTGCTGCACCGATGAATGATAGCCGCAGGCTGGAAGGAATGGCGGCCGTTGGATGTATGACGGTGAATGAATAGTGCCGGCATGCCGTCATTGACGGTCATGCAACCTCCTGCACAGATCATCGATCAGACCGAGCAATGCATCAGGCTGGTACGGCTTCTGCAGGAATGCCTCCGGTTTCACTCCTGCCATCAGATGGTCCAGTTCCTCCTCCGTGAACCCGGACGCCATCATCACCGGGACCCGGGGATCGATGGACCGCAATTCTATCAGCACCTCCCTGCCGTTCCGTTTCGGCATCGAATAATCCAGGATGACCAGATCGATCGA
>JABWAK010000183.1 GCA_013361065.1 Bacteroidota bacterium | reverse complement strand
CTCATTGCCGGGCAGCGGACGAAGGTGCTGGAGGAAGCGATCAATGCCCTTCCGGAGAAATACCGCCAGGTCATCCTGATGCGGCATTCCGAGGATATGGATTACCAGGAGATCGCCGATACCCTGAAACTGCCCCTTGGTACCGTGAAAGCCCATATTTTCCGCGCCCGTGAGATCCTCTACAAGCGGCTCCGGAGGAAGATTCACCAGTATTGAGCGCAACTCTCCTCTTTCTGCACCGTAAGGGTTAGACAGCCCCCCGCTCAACACAAAGGCTGACCTATGAAAAGACCCATTGCTGCAACCATCGCCGCTCTCGTACTGTCCGCAGGTATCCTGTCCGCGCAGGCCATCGTCCGTGAAGTGAACAGAACGGATGAGAAGGAAGTGCGTCTCTCCCTGAACTCCTCGTTCGGTTCCGTGAATATCAAGAAAGGTGATGCGGAGAAGATCGTCCGCGTTCGGTACCGTTCGAAGGAGAAGAAACGGGAACCGGCGCTCGAACTGCAATATGCGGTCCGCAAAGGGGTGGGGGACCTGAGGATGGAGATGCACCCCGAGGATTCCGATGTCAATTACAATGATGAAGGCGATGGTGTCCGCATCAATGCCGATGTGAACTTCAGCGCCGATGTGTGGCATGTGGAACTGACCGATGCCGTTCCGATCGCCATGGAAGTGGAACTCGGCGCCGGGAAGAGTGATTTCGACCTGACCGGTCTCATCCTGAACGAACTGGACATCACCACCGGCGCCAGTTCATCGCGGCTGGATTTCGGGGAGAAGAACAAAGGGGAGATCAAGAAACTGCGGATCGAGTCGGGCGTGAGCAAGTTCGTGGCGAACAATCTGAACAATGCGAACTTCCGCACGCTGGAGTTCAACGGCGGCGTGGGGACCTATGTGCTCGATTTCGGCGGATCCCTGAACAGGGATGTGTCGGTCGATATCAATGTGGGTCTCGGTGCGATGACGATCGTGGTGCCGAAGGAGATCGGTCTGCGGGTGAAGTACGAGGACAGCTGGCTCTCGAACCTTTCGCTGGACGATGATGAATTCGTCCGGAAGCGGAAGGGGATCTATGAATCACAGAACTATGCGGATGCCGCCGGCAGGATGGAGGTCCATGTCGAATCCGGTCTTGGCACCGTCCGCATCAAACGGTCCAAGTGACCTTGTCAGGAACATACGGCCGGGGCCATCTCCCGGCCGATTCACACTGCGGTCGCCATGCCCGATAATATCGTTTTCCCCTTCTTCCTCGCCCTCTCCCTGATCTCGCTGACCATCGGCTCCGTCTCCGGGTACCTTGCTTACCGCAGTTCGAAACGGATCGAGACAGAGATGTCGATGGTGCTGTGGGCAATCATCGCGCTCGGGTGCGTCGTGTTCGGCGGACTCATCTGGGCCTGGTTCCTCATCCCCATCATCATGAATCACATCTGAGCACCGCTCACCGGATACCGTAATAGAAGTACGAAGCACCGCTGAAACCTTCCCGCCATTCCTTCCGCCGCTCCAATTGTCCGATCGCCTTCATATACGCCGACGCCGGGTCCAGTTCGAGGGACATCGAGGAGAAGAACTGTTCACCGAATCCTTTACTGACGGCCGGTGTCACCGGGTAGTGGTTCACTACGGCCGCCGCCGATCCGTTCAGCAGACAGAGCAGCGGATAGAGTTCGGTCAGATCGTTCGCAGTACTGCGTACATCGGAGAGGAGCATCATCTGGAACGGATGCACCGAGGTGAACAGCGAGGCCGGCAGTGCCGTGCCGGAGCGTGAGGTTGTTCCGTCGGACAATACGACATGCGGACCGTCCTCATTCTCCATCCTGAACTGCGCGGAGAACTGCAGGATCTCGCCGAACGATTGTCCCAGCCGTTCCGCCGTTGCCGACTGATTGACCACCACCTGGGTGTTCCGGAAGAAGCTCCGCGTGTCCCGCAGCTCGAATTCCAGCCCCCAGCGGAAATCCGGCGTGAACCCGAACGAGACCACGGTATTGATGAACCGGGGGAGTTGTGCGGCAGAGTTGATCATGGCAAGATGCGGGATGTACGAGACCGCACGACGCTCTGTGCTCCCGCCGGTGAGGGAGTGGAACGGGAACCGCTGCACACCGACGGGCGGGATGATCACCAGCCGGCGTGCTTCCAGTCCGGCGAACGGCCGCATCAGGATCGAATGAAGATCAGCAGCGAGTTCCTGTGCCGAAGTCCGGGTGACCGACGGCTGGGCAAGTACGGTACAGTATCGTTCCATCATCGTGCGGACGGTGCTGCCGTAGGCGGAGAGCTTCACGGCATCCACCGGCTGACCGGGACGTATGACGAATGCCCAGGCATCGGTCGTGGTGAGGCAGAAGTCGAGCACGGCGGTTCCGGGCGGCAGTTTGGAATCGATCGATTGGCGGACGGATTGTGGTGAGAGTCCGGCGAAGGAGAACACCGGATACTCCCGCATCAGCGTGACGGCATCGGATTCCACTTTGCTTCGGATGAGTTTCAGTCGCTGCAGCAACTTAGATGAGTACGACCGGTTACCTTCATTCACATGGAACAGCTCCAGCTGCAGTCGTTGTTTTTCCGCCAGTCCTTCCATGTACGTGCGGTATCGTGCCCGCTTCCCCGGATCACGGAACTCCAGGTCCAGACCGTTGAGCATCTGCTGCAGACCGATGCTCCGCATCGTTTCATGATACAGCAGCGCCTCCTGCGTCCGTTTGTACTTCAACAGCAGACCGATCAGCCGTTCGGAAAACCAATCATTGGGTGCAAAGGCCTGTGACGGTTCGGAGAAGAGCAGTTCCACCGGGACCGGAAGACTGTAATGGACCGGTGCCGCGGTATTGTCCAGATACTTCTCGAACGCCCGTTTGTAGAATGTCACCGCTGCGCCTTCATCGCCGGAGAGTTCCTTCAGCAGACCGAGCCTGTGCGTGGTGACCGCTTCGCCGAGTCCGAACCCCATCCGTGCGAAGAGCGTGGATGCCTGTTCGTACAATTGGGAGGAGCGGATCATTCCGTCGCGGGACCGGGAATAGACCGACGCTTTGAACAGGCAGTCCGAGATCCTGGTCAGGAGGAAGGCCTGCAGGTACACCGCGCCGGAGGATTGCGCAAGATTGTATGCAGCAACATAGTATTGCTGGGCTTCCGGGAAGGAGAAGTTACTGAAATAGAGTTCACCGAGTTTCAGCAATGCCAGGATGCTCTCCTGCGATGTGCCGGCGGTATTGTTCTGTTTCAGGATGCTGATCGCCTGCAGGTAGTTTGCCCGCGCGAATGCCGCATCGCCGGCACGCAGGAACGCATCGCCGGTGAGCCGGTAGAATCTCGGCCGGTCAAGCGCCGGGGCGTTGCCGGACAGGAGCGCTTCGGACTGCTGGAAGAGGGATGCGGCGGCATCGGATGCGCCGATGGCGGCATAGGCGGTGATCAGCGCCGTATTGGTCTCGATGAGATTCGGCGGCTCGGGGTGCGCGAGGAAGTATTTCCGTGCGGCGGTCAGGAATGGGATGGCGCGTTGGTATTGTTCCATCGTCAGCAGCAGGGAACCGGCCTCCATGCCGGCCAATGCATGCAGCCGTTCCAGCCGGAAGAGACTGGCGTTGGTGAATGCCTCCTGCAGCAGGCGGACCGCTTCGGCGGTGTTCCCGAGACGGAAGTGGAGCCGTGCCATCTGGAACATCGCATGCAGTTCAGCGGTGCGGTCCGCGGCGGAGCGGTACAGGTCGCGGAGCGCGGTGAGCGTCTCGAGAGCAGGGGAGAGTTTCCCGGCAGAGGTCTGAACGGTGGAGAGGGTGGCATAGACCTCGGCGAGTTTTGCATCGTTCCCGGCCTCGGCATGCAGATCGACACATTCCGCCAGGAGCCTCTCTGCCTCCTCGTAGCGCTGCTGTTCGATCTCCCCGGCCGCTTCCAGTGCCAGACGCTCAGCACGTTCCTTCGGCTGCCTGTCCGCGTCGCTGCATCCGGCCGTACCGAGGAAGGACAGGAGGATGAGCACGGGAAGGATGGAAGGGATTCGATGCATGGGCCAATATAGCAACACTCGATAAAACAAAAAAGCCGGCAGGAGCGCTGCCGGCTTTTTTCATTGTCCTGCGGGGGGGATCAGAATGCGATCGCCAGCCCTGCGGTCATCGAATTGTACTCTCCGATGTTATAGTCTGCATTGATGTTCAGGATGAGCAGACGCAGGCCGAGACCGACCACGAAGCGGGAGCTGTTCTTGCCTTCCACTTCGAAGCTGATGTTCGGCGGGGTGATGCCCGGACCGTAGTCAGCGGCCGGCGGGGTGATGTTCACTTTCATCGAGGAACTCTCGAGCATGAAGCCGGCATACGGTGTCACATTCAGGAATGCGAAACCGAGCTGCTTGCTGGCGGTGAGGCCGAACGAGGTGCCGCTCATCTCGAAGATCGGATCGATCTTGATGTTCTGGGTGTAGAACGACGCTGCAACATCAACGATCGGGATCGGCAGCCAGAAGCCGAGGTTATGCTGAATACCGAAACCGGTCCAGCTCAGATCGCCGACATCGGGGATCGGGATCTTCGGAACATAGCGCAGGGTGAATTTGGTGCCGAACACCGTTCCAATGGTCACCTGCGGAGCGAAGAACGGGATACCGGCATTGCCGGAGAGGCTGCCGACGCCGCCAAGACCGGTCTTCAGTGCATAGTTCACATTGAAGGAGGTATCACGCTGGGTGTTGACCACGGGCACGGTGTAGGTGGTGTTCACGGTCCCGTTCATATCGATCTTCACCTGCGGTGAATTCGGGTCGCCGACGATCGCCTGCTCACCGAGCACGGTCGGACCGTAGATGCGGATATCGAAGTCCGACGACTGCAGTGCTTCGCTCAGCGAGCTGCGCAGTTCGGCATCCAGGGTCGCATTGCCGGTGGTATTGATGGTGTTCAGTGCGATCTCGTCCGCCTGTGATTTATTGAAACGGAAGGTCCCTTTCTCATCGAAGGTCTTCGGCAGGTCGCCGAGCGGGGTGTACATGAATGCAGCACCGAATTCGATGTCGATGCCGAAGATCTTGGACTGCGGGGCTTTGTTGAAGAGACCGCCGTTGAGGTTGGTCAGGAAGCCCTGGGTGATCGGATCGATGTAGCCGAGCGCGGCTTTACCGGCCAGCTTGTTCAGTGTTCCCTGCAGATCGTCCTGAGCAACAGCGAACGAACTCACTGCCAGGCAGACCATAACGAGACTGCGTAGAGTTTTTTTCATGGAGCACTCCTATGGTTGGTGGATGGAAAAAGGATGAGGATACGATGACACGACGATCGTTGCGTAAGGGGGAGGTAAGCACATCGCACACTGTTCGGAAATCACTACAAATATAGTGTAATTCTGCCGAAAGGCAATAGTTTTTTGTTGCGATTCGACCGCTTTTTTTTTACCATTGTATAACGTACTGAGGCCGCCATGAAATCCATAGGGATCAAAAAGCTCTATTATTCCATCAGCGAAGTGAGTAAGATCACCGACCTGGAACAGTATGTGCTCCGGTATTGGGAGTCCGAGTTCGAGCAGCTGAAACCGCAGAAGAACCGCGCCGGGAACCGTGTCTATACTAACAAGGACATCAAGCTCATTCTCCATATCAAGAAACTCCTCCGTGAAGAACGCTATACCATCGAAGGAGCGAAACAGGTGCTGATCGATGTCGTGATGGATGAGACGGGGGAGCAGACGGTGCTGCCCTTCGGTGAGACAACGGACGGACCGAAACCGGTCCTGCAGCAGCCGGTGCAGAAAGTGACCGACCCGAAATTACGGGAGGATCTCAGTGAGGTCCGTTCGGTACTCGAAGACCTGTTGCAGAAATTGAATTGAATCGAATGCGTTAGAACAAAAAAGTCTTCCTGAAAGGGAAGACTTTTTTGTTTCACCGGGTGTGTACCGACCGAAGGATTGCAAGGAAGAAAAAAAGTCCCACCATATGGTGAGACTCTGTAGTTCCGGAGTCGGAATGGCGGGATTCCCACGCCACGAAGTGGTCCCTTCGGGAAAGTGGTCCCTTCGGGAGAACCCGGCGACCCCTACCGGATGGAATTTTTGATCGATTGTTTCAAGGCTTTCAGTTCATTCCATCCTGCAGGAGATTTAAGGAAACTCTTCCGTTTGATGGCCTGAGTGCGGTCATCGAATCGTTCATAATGTCCGATGACCCATGGAATGAATGCTTTCGTAGAACGGACTTTCCCTGCATTGTGTTGGTACAGCCGCTCGGGGAGCGAGGAAGTTTGACCGATATAGAACCGGTCAAACGATTTGCTATATAGTATATAGACAAAATAGGACATAAAAAAAGTCCCACCATATGGTGAGACTCTGTAGTTCCGGAGTCGGAATGGCGGGATTCGAACCCGCGACCCCTACCACCCCAAGGTAGTGCGCTAGCCGGGCTGCGCTACATTCCGATG
>JABWAK010000182.1 GCA_013361065.1 Bacteroidota bacterium | reverse complement strand
CGCTGTCCGGTGCAGCACCGCTCCCCATACCGAAGACACGGAGACCGCTCAGCGCGAATGTGCCGGTCGGAACATGGATGTTCTCCATCCTGATGTATCGGGCTGAGAGCGGTTTCGGCAGGTGGATGTAATCGTGCGGGACATCCTTCGTGTTGGCGCGCTTGTCCGCCAGCATCGTCCACCGCTTCCCGTCCACGGAGGATTGAAGCGTATAACGGTGATACAAGCCCGGCTGCTTACCCATCAGCGATGCATGCTGGTCCGCATAGTTGATTTGAACAGCATGGACGGTACTGACCTCGCCCAGGTCGGTCATGATCCATTCCTTCGATGAACCGCTCACGGCGCTCCAGTAGGTCTTCATATTCTCATCCACCGCATAGTTCGGCGCGTATCCGCCCAGCGTGGACGATACTGTGACCGGCCTGTTATAATTGAGCAGCATCCAGCCCGTGAACTGATTCTGTCGGTGGTCCACCGGTCCTTCCGGCATGTAATGAGGATAATCACCGTACGCCGTGTTCGAATACAGGATCCCGTCCTGATCGAAACCGGCAGGCCAGTACCCGATTCGCCGCTCGAAGTTGTTCTTCACCGAGATCGCAATGGTGCCGACATGCCACCAGTTGCCGTACAGGTCCTGGAACGTTGCACCATGCCCCGCTCCCCGGGCGAATCCACCCGGCTTCATCGCGAACGGATTATGATCCTGATAGAGGAACGGACCGAGCGGATGCTCACTGATATAGACACCGTCCCCATACCCGCTGAACTCCGTCCCCGGCGCCGCATACTGCAGGTAATACTTCCCGTTATGCTTGTTCATCCACGCCCCTTCGATGAACGGCTTCAGGAAGGTATTGTCCGCATGCTCCCCGAACCGCTCCCAGCCGTGCTCGGCATCGTTCAGGCGGATGAGTTCCTTCTTCTCTCCGATAGGACGGAGTGTCGCCCGGTCGATCTCCTGGCCGACGATCGGTTTGTCATTGCTCGATCCCCAATAGAGATAGAGCCGTCCGTCATCATCAGTGAAGAATGCCGGATCCCACGCCCCTGCCGGGAAGGAATCGACCGCCTCCGTCCACCGGTCCTGCGTGGGATCGGTGCTCATCCAGAGCGGGAAGGTATTGGTGTGGGTGGATCCGATCAGCAGAAGCGTATCGCCGATGACGCCGGCGGCCGGCGCACAGAGTTCATCATAGACCTTATGATACGGCTTCAGGAATAGCCGGGGGACGAAGGTCCACTCCATCATATTGGGGCTCCACCAATATCCGTATTGATTGGTGGAGAACAAAAAGTAATTCCCTTTGAAGAGTGTGATGACCGGATCGGCGGTCGTGCGGTGTTTCCCCCACTCCGTGAAGTTCGGGATGGCGCCGTACCCGTAATCGATGTTGAGCGGATTGCAGTATGTCCGCTGCTGTGCCGGTGCGGTCTGCATCCCGGCACAGAATGCAACGATGACAGCGATGGTCATCCGAACGGTCATGGTGCCGTCTCCTTCATTCTGTTCCACTCCTCTACCCAGCGCCACTGCGGGAAGAGCATCGGCGCCGCATTCATCTTCCCGCCGAACCCGATCGTCCTGCGGGTGATCATATTCACATCCGGGATCTCTGTCCTGTCGATCCGCTCATAGTCGATCATTACCCGGCGGCGGAGTGCCTCCGCAGCGATGATACTGCTGACACGGTCCGCCTGACGTCCTGCACGGATCCGTGCGAGGTCCTTCCCTTCCGCCGATGCTGCAAAGAGGGTATCGCCGCGCAGCCGTTCACGAACGTCGGTCATGATCGTATCGGTGGACGTGTACTCGGCAAGCCGCGAACGGCGGTACCGGTCCCACACACCCATCTCCCGCCGGACATCAACGTCATAGTTCAGCCCCCGTGCATATCCCTCCTTCGCGATCAGTTCGGATTCCGCAACGGTCCGCAGCAGCTGGAAGAAGGACGGGACGAACAGTCTGGGACGCATGCTCGGGAAGGAGAATTCATAGAAATAGAGATGTTCCAGGAAGATACCGAGCGGCACCGCACCGAACGTCCCGCGGATGATGGCAGAATCGAGCTGCGGCCGGAACTCGAACATCATGGAGGTGATATCATCCGCCAGATAGCGGTATCCGACCGGGACCCGGCGTGCGGAAGTATCACGCATCATCAGATTGTGCATCCGTTCTGCGGCATCATAGAACAGCGTGGTGTCCGCCTGCATCTGCTGGGCGCGGAGCAGCTGCGCGAGCAAGGCAGACTGAAGCTGGGATTCCTTCCGTTCGCGCAGCATGTCGGTGACGATCTTGTGACGGTCAACGAATGAGCGTCCTGTCGCCGCCGGATTCGGTTCATCCTCCAGCAGAACGGCAATGACAAGACCGAACATCACTGAACGGACAGGACCGGCGATCTGCTGTTTGCGAGTAAGGGAATATGCCGCACGTTCCAGGATGGAATCTGCGGAACCGAAGGAGATAAGGAGTGTGTCATGCTGGAGTGCACCGTCCGGAATGGTCCTGCGTCCCGCCGTATCGGCAGCGGCACGCTGTTTCCACTGTTTGACAAATTTCGATGCCGCCGCTTCGGATGAGAATTTCGCCACGAGCAATCGTTTCCGGACCGCATACTGCCGCATGGCGAGCGCTGTCTCCTCATCGGTGATACGGACTCGCTCCCGTACCTGACGCTTGAAGAGTGCATCACGCACGAACAGATGCTCCATCACGGTCCGCTCAAAACGTGCCTTCCATTCCGTTGAATCATCCGGACGCGACATCTCCGCCAGCAGATACTCTCCGACGAGCGACTCGACCGCTTTCCGCTTCACGGCGGAGAAATCCCGCTCGCGGACCTTCTCTTCGAACGGCATCAGGGAGACCCGTTCGAACAGGTCCCGCGATGTCACCGCATGACCGTCCACCATCGCGAGCGTGTCCTCCAGTCCGGTCCGCTCACCGAACTGTGCGGACGCTAAGGAAGCGATGCAGAAGAGGAGAAAGAAAGAACGCATCGGTCTCATCGTGACGTCAATAGGTCAGTTCCACCCGGGCAGGAAGCGCACGGACCGGGATGAAACCGTTCACCGGCTGTACCATGACACCGTTCACGGATGCACGCTTCAGCGGCGTTGACTGCAGCGATACCGGCACCAGCACAGGGGTCTTCGCCGCATCTATGCTTCCCGTGATCGACAGCGCCGATGTGCCGCCTGACGCCGGTGCGATGGAGTAGTTCAACGTACCGTAATGTGTCGGCAGGTCCTTCACGGCCAGACCTTCCTTCACCCAGGAATCCTTCAGTCCTGCGCCGAGCACCAGCGAGTGGTCGTCGTCGATCTCATAAACGAACATCGCTCGGATGGCGTTGATATAATCCGAACCGACCCAGGTATGCGGCATATCCCCGATGAACCGGACCGTGCGGTAACCGTTCGCGACCACTTCCGCCCAGTGATTCCACCCTGACGGACGCTGATCCTTCATGAAATACTCGAGAGCGTAGTGGGCCCGCTCCTTCTGACCGAGATAGACGAACGTCCCGATGTTCCGCACCTCGTACGGCGTATAGGCGTCCCAGGTGAGTTTTCCTTCCGCACGCTCCACAAACCAGGAGTAATACTTATCGAATGTATTGTTGAATGCCGGCTGCGGCACATGCCGCATCTCGCCGTTGGGGAACATCGCGATGGAGGTGGAGGTCGCGTCGAAATCCCCTTTCTCCACACAGCCAGGGATGTAGTTCACGGAGCGGTTCGTCATCGCGAGGGCGATGGAGGCATAGAGATCGGTCCGGAAGGAGCGGGCGAGACTGTCATACCATGCCGCTTCCTTCTTCTTTCCCAGCACAGCCGCTGCCGCGGCGGCATCCTTCATCCCCTTCAGCACGAAGAAGTTGTCCCAGTACGAATGCATCGCTTTATCAGAGTATCCTTCATGACTGATCGATTCGGTGACGAGACCGTAGTAAGCACGCTTCTCGTTGTTGCCGTCCCGGTACTCCGGCGTCATCCGCTGCGCACGGAGCGACTGGATATACCCGATGGCAGCAGTGATATTGTCCCACCGCGCCCGGAGGAACGCCGTATCGCCGGTGAAGCGGAAATACTCCATGATGCCGAAGATGAGCTGTCCGTGACTGTCATGTTCCGGCACCGGATCGGGTCCGCGGGTATCGACGACGCACGGAACCGCTCCGCTCTCGTACTGATAGCCGGAATACCACTCCAGATACTTCTTCGGTTCTTCTGTGATGCCGAGTTTCAACAGCGCATCGGAGGTCATCGATCCGTCGCGGATCCATGAACGCTCATACGAACGGGAACCGGGCTGGAATCCGTTCTTATCCTTGTTGATGAGGATGTACGCAAGATTGGTCCGGATGAGATCGACGTACCGCTGCGCTTCCGCATTCACCGTGAATCCGACCGTCGTCAGGCGCCGCTTCCAGTATCCGGCGACATCGGCCAGGACAGCAGCGAACTCCTCCGGCGTCGGCTGCCGGTCGGTCCATCGGTCCCCCGTCGCCAGGAACGGTACGGCAGCGATAATCACCATCGAATCACCGGGAGCAAGATCGAATGTGTAGCGGAACGCACCGGAGGTCATTCCCCGCTCCTGTCGTGCAGACGTCGCAGCCGGCAGCTTGTCCTGAGCGATATGATCGATGATATCCCCCTGGTCCACTCCCACAACTCCCGCACCAGCCGGCGCACCGGAAACGATCACGTTCTTCGAACCGACCGTTGCTTTCGTTCCACTGAATGCTATTTCCGGCGTAGCGGCGAATCCGCCGTCGTAATTCAGCCATTGCGAGGTGGGATTCACCTGGAACGGACGGAGCGCAAGATAGAATGCGCCGGACTGCCGGACAGCGGATCTGTTGCGAATTGTGTAGCGAGCCATCACGAACGAACGTTCCGGTTCACCCGAAGCGAGCAGTGTTGTGGTGAGTGTGATATTCGGATAGGTGCGGGTGACCGTCGGCACCGGAAGATAGCCTTCCAGCAACGACTGCTCCGTGACCGCATTCTCCCAATGGAGCAGTTGCTTCCCGCCGCTGAGTGTGATGAACGGTTCCAGGGAGAAATGCTGCCGGTCCGTTTCGAACGCTCCATCCTCCCCGAATAGTGCTTCCCTTGTATCGGACGGAACGCCCACCACGGTCCAGTACGGCTGCTGCTTCAGGAAGTACCGCGGGTACCATCCCTTCGGTGCGATCGCTGCAAGCCGTTCATAATACTGATTCGGCGTGGAGAGTTCCCCGCTGCCGATGAGCGCGATGGAATGCAGGATGAACGGCCTCTTCGCGGCATTCGATTTCATCACCAGCCGGATGAACCGCGCATCCGATTCCGGTGTGAAATGCACCACATGACCGCCGATCCCCTGCACGACAGAATAGAGCGGCTCCCACCGCACACCGTCATACGACCGCAGCAGATCATACGTCAGACTGCCGAGGGAAGCATCCCACTCCAGTTCCACCGCACCGAATTCCTTCTCATACTTCAGATCGAGTTGCAGCCATTCATCCTTTGCCCCGGCAGAACGCCACGCACCTGCTGCGCCCGGCAGCACCGACTGCAGGGACTTCTGATCCTTCTTGTTGGAGGAGGCGGTCACGGCGGGCTGCGGAAGCACCGACGGCGGGACCGGCACCGTAGTCAGCTGCACATCATCGATCCAGACGCTCCCTTTCCCTCCTGTCCCTGCGGTGACCACGATCTCCAGGCGCGCAAGTTTCGGCGCATGCGGAGCATACTTCGTCCCCCACGCATATCCCAGATGCCGTTTTTTGATGACGATCCTTTTCCACTCCGTCGGATAGGTGTATCCCTTGTTGTTCACCCACCAGATGTTCTCACCGATGCTGTCCCCGCTCACCTTCACTTCGAAGTTGTTCACCGGAACGGTCGCTTTCATCATGAACGAGAGTTCGTAGTTCTCCGGCAGCGGCAGATCGAAGTTCCGTACGATACCGCCGTATCCGGAACCCTTGGTGAAATCGACATCGAACCGCACCGCACCCTCATCCCCCTGATGCCGGACCGTGACGCCGAGCGACTGGAAGGCGCTCCAAACATTGGGAGCGCTCCCGTCATCCAACAGTGTGACGTTCCTTCCGGACTGAGCAGTGAGCAGTGTTGAACAGAGAATGAGGAGAATCATGAAAGACCGCATACGGACTCCAATAATCGGATGATCGGAAATGAAGGTTCGCTGAAGCATTCGGGACCGGGTGTCACTCCTTGACGCCGCCCACCATGATGCCGCGGACATAATGCCGCTGGAACAGCAGGAAGAGCGCGAGCACCGGGATGATCGTGACGACCGAACCGGCCATCATCAGTTCCAGGTCCAGCACATGTTCCCCCATCAGATTGGCGAGACCCACCTGCAGCGTATAGTTGGTCTGGTCCGTCATGATGATGAGGGGCCACATGAAATCGTTCCACGT
>JABWAK010000181.1 GCA_013361065.1 Bacteroidota bacterium | reverse complement strand
AGATCCTCGGGGGTCCCCCACCGCCCTGCCGGGATACGATCGACGATCGCTTTCTCCCGCACGGCATCCTCGCGGAGCGCTGTGGTATTGTTCGTTGCCATATAACCGGGAGCGATGGCGTTGATGGTGATGCCGCTCTTCCCCCACTCGTTCGCCAGCGCTTTGGTGATCTGGGCGACCGCTCCCTTGCTGGCAGCGTAGGACGGGACGCGGATGCCTCCCTGGAACGCCAGCAGCGATGCAGTGCTGATAATCTTCCCGTAGTTCCGTTTCATCATATCCTTCGCCGCTGCCTGTGCCAGGAAGAAGATCGTCTTGGAATTCAGCAGCATCACATCATCCCAGTCCTTCTCCGTGAACTCGATGGCATCCGCGCGGCGGATGATGCCGGCGTTGTTCACCAGGATGTCCACTTTGCCGAATCGGGCGATAGTCTTCTCCATGATCACCGGGATGGAAGAAAGATCCATCAGGTCCGCCGTCAGCGGCAATACGGACCGGCCAAGCGCTGTGATCTTCTGCGCCGTGTCTTTACTTTCCACATGGTCCACCAGGACGATATCAGCTCCGGCCTGAGCCAGGCCGAGCGCCATTCCTTGTCCGAGTCCGGTACTGCCGCCGGTCACCAGTGCGGTCATCCCGGTCAGGTCAAACAGGCTGTTCATTCGTTACTCCTCTGCTAGTAGGTGAGTTCAGTTCTTCGTCTGTGCAGGCGCGGTGGCCACACGGCCGATCGTTCCGCCGAAATAGTGCACCGCGGCGACTCCGAGCGGTACCAAGGCAGCTCCCATCAGGAAGACCGGAGTGTAACTGATCTTGCTCATGAAGGGGATCAGCCAGGTGCTGAAGACGAGCACGCCGATGATGGCGCTCATCCCGCCGATACCGGCCACGGTCCCGACCGATTTCCCGGAATAAAAATCACTGGGAAGGGTCTGGATATTGTTCATCATCATCTGGTATCCGCCGAGCACCGCCGCCATCACCATCACTGCAAAGAGCGGTGTGGAGGCATACGCCGCAGCGATGAACGAGGGGAAGGTGATGATGCTGCCGATGAGGATGGCGCGTTTGCGGGCCTTGTCCACGCTCCATCCCTGTTTGATCTTGTGTCCTGAATACCATCCCCCAACAACGCTGCCGATGGCGGCGCCGAGGTACGGAACCCAGGCGAAGAGTCCGATCTGCTTCACATCGAATCCGAACGATTCCACCAGATAGATCGGGAGCCAATTGACGAAGAGCCACCAGATGGGATCGAGGAAGAACCGGGAGATGATGATGGACCAGCTCTGCTTGTGCGAGAGCGCCTCGCCCCACGTCATGGTCCGCTCATTCGCTGCCGGGGGCGCCATGGCCGGTCCGTGCAGGATGTAGTTCCGCTCCTCATCGGTGATCCAGGGATGCTTGTCCGGAGTGGTCTTATAAATGATGAGCCACGGGATGATCCAAAGCATCCCGAGAAGTCCGATCAGCACGAACGTTGCCTTCCATCCGACGAGCAGATAGAGGAATGCGATGAGCGGGGCCGAGATGACCGCACCGAGCGATGCACCGGCATTGAAGATCCCCTGTGCAAGGGCCCGTTCGTTGATCGGGAACCATTCCGCATTCGCTTTCGTCGCCCCCGGCCAGTTGCCCGCTTCACTCACACCCAGGATCGCACGGAAGAGGGAGAACGAGAAGATGTTCCGTGCCAGACCATGCGCGGCACAGGCGAGGGACCAGACGACAACGGAAGAGACGAACCCGACACGGGTGCCGACCCAGTCGAAGAACCGTCCGGAGAGTGCCTGTCCGACCGCATAGGCGATCATGAACGCCGAAACGATCGTCGCATACTCATCCTTGGTCAGTTCCAGTTCCTTTGAGATGTCCGGCCACATCACGGCAAGTGATGTCCGGTCGATGTAATTGATGATGGTAGCGGTCGCGATCAGCGCGATCACCCACCAGCGAAGCCCGCGGACATTCTTCATGATCGGATGCTCTCCTGTGCCATGACCGGCGCTTTGATGAAATCCTCGCGCATCGGTGTGAAGAAATCGATGAGGACACTGTCCTCCAGTGCCACTACGCCGTGCACCACATTGGCAGGGATATAATAGCAGTCACCGCTCTTCTGGCGCTGCGTCTTCCCGTCGATCTGCACATCGAACGAGCCGGACTGGATGTAGGTGATCTGCAGATGCGGATGATGGTGCAGGGCACCCACCGCGCCTTTGGTGAACTCCACATAGACCGCCATCAGCTGGTCTCCATAGGCCATCACCTTGCGGCGGATCCCCTCCGCCGGATATTCCCAATCGATCGTGGTGAAATCGATGAACAATTGTTCCTTCTGTACAAGCATGATCGTTTCCTTCGATTAGTGTTTCCGTATGACTGCATTGCCGGTCCACTCCTGGACCGTTCCGTTCACATTCATGGTATGGCGGTCCGTATCCGATGCCGGACCGTTCGAAACGAGGACGGTCCAGCGGGTGCCGTCCTTCCGGTCGATCCGGACGGCCGTTCCGATGCTGTCCGATGCGAGGACGGTGATATCCCGTATCGCACTGGAGGCATTGCGCGAGATCTCGATCGTACCGTCCCAGACACCGTGTGGTTCGATCACGGAGGCGAACACCGCGGAGCGTCCGGTCTTCCGGAGGATCATCGCAGGCTCCCGGCGCAGGTTGATGTTGGGATCATTCGCACCGATGCGGACGCTGTAGACGGTGGTCTGCGAATCGGCCGCACTGCTCACGGAATAGTACCGTTGTCCGGAGAGCCAGGAGAACTGGACCAGACCGTTGGCCTTCCCTTCCGCTTCCTTCCAGAGATGCTGATATCCGTTCGCCGGTCCGAACATCGATTGCTGCGCGGTGTACGACTGCAATTTGATGTTCGTATGGATGAACTGACCCATATAATAGAACGGCAGGTCGAAGGTATGCTGCTTCGGACCATCCACGGTGAAAATATCCACAAGGACCGGCTTTGCGAGCGACGGATCATTGACCATCAGCACTGTCCGCCGCATCGCAACACCCGGATACGCGGTGGTGCAGGTGGCACTCATCATCTGCAGGTCGGGGTCGGACACGGAGAAGAAATTCCGGTCCGCATGGAACTGTTCGGAGATGTCGATCTTCCCGTCGTAATGGGACCGCTCATCCACCGTGACGGTATTATGTGCGATGGTCTGCATCGCGAACGATTTCGTCTCAGGCAGATAACGTCCGCCGTATTTCGGCTCCACATTGATGAACCGTGCGGCGCCGTAATCCTGCAGCTGTTCCCGCTGCTGGTCGTAGAACAGCAGGGAGAGTTTGTCATAGTGACCGTGGGAGAGCCCGTGTCCCGTATACTTCATCAATGCCAGCATCTGATCGCTGTTCGGTCCATACCGGAGGATCCCCACTCCCCCTTCGCTCCCGTCAGCTCCGTCCCGCACTTCGAAGCTCTTGTATGGGAACGGTGCCGGTTCCTTCGCTGAAGCGAGCGCTGCTGCAACCTCGATTCCGCCTCCCGTCAATGTGACCGAGCCCTGATCCTTCGCCACGGCGAGCAGCGCCGGATCGTTCCTGAACTTCTTGTAAGCGATGTTGAGCGCCTGGATCACTTCCGGCGAACGGTACGTCTTCTCCTTCAGCGCATCATTGATCGGCAGGAACTGTCCGGTCGTGTACGTCAGCTGGAGCATGGTATAGAACGCCTTCTTCAGGATCCCGTCACGATACTCGAAGATCTTCAGATCGGGACGGTTGTGATCGATCGCCTGTGCGAAGACCATGAACGGCATGATGGCATAGCGGATATAGTACGGTCCTTCGGTGAAGTACCCATCCGGCGAGAAGAGCAGTTCCAGCTGGTTCAGGAAACCGCCCTTCTTGTCCCTGTTCGTTCCGTACAGCGCCATCGCAACCATCGACGTATCGCGCATCGCAAAGCCCGCCATCCCCACGGCGGCGGACATCCAGGTGCCGTGATTGTGGATCCGGTTGAGGATATGTTTCTGGTCGACGGAGAAGTACCGCACCATCGGCCGGAACACTCCTTCTTCGATCGTCCTTCGTTCCTGTGCCGTCAGCCGGTCATACACGCAATCGTACGCCTGCATCGTATTGACCATCCAGACTGATTCGTTCAGCGACTGCCAGAAGAGCCGGCCCGGCGCCTCACTCGCCGCCGCAGGATGCGTACCGAGCGTCGGATAGAGCGCAGCATATTTCAGCAGCATCTCCCGAATGAACCGGACGTACCGTTCATCCTTCGTCACCTGATAGAGGATGCCGGCCATCTGCATCTCGCCGTAGTTCTGTTTATGGCGTTCGTGCGTGTATCCGCCGGCATCCTTCGGGACCGGCACATCCATCGGCGCGGCGATCGCCGCATCGACCTTTGCTTTGGCCTCGGCCACTGCCCGTTCGAAGAGCGGATACCGGCCTGCGGAACGCTTGATCGCAGCGATATCCGCGGCATTCACCAGCATGGAGGGACGCTGCTGAGCCGGCAGAAGTCCGGTCAGCAGCAGGAAAGAAAGGAACGTGACGATAGTTCTCATAAGGGATTGGATCATGCGAAGAAGAGACCGCCGTTGATCTGGATGGTCTCACCGTTGATGAATGATGCATTGTCACTGGCAAGGAACAGGACCAGGTCCGCCACTTCATACGCTTCCCCTTCACGGCCCAGCGGCGTCATACCGGCCACTTTGGCGCGCACTTCCGGCTTGGTGAACGTATTGTGGAAGGTCGTGTTGATCATGCCGGGAGAGACGGCGTTCACGCGCACTTTCTTCGGTGCGAGTTCCTTTGCCAGTCCGCGGGTGAATGTGAGCACACCGGCTTTCGCGGATGCATAAGCGATCGCACCCGGTCCGCCGCCGTCATGCACGGCTTGTGTGGAGAAATTCACGATCGAGGCACCGTCATTGAGGTGCGGGATGACCGCTTTCGTCACGAAGAAGACGCTCTTCAGGTTGACGTTCATGACCGCATCCCAGAATGATTCTTCCATCTCCACGATCGGATGCCGGCCCATCAACCCGCCCGCCACATTCACCAGGATGTCGATGTTCCCGCCGAATGCCTTCGTCGTTTCTGCAACGAGCCGCTGTGCATCGGCGAATTTCGTCATATCCCCCTGCACGGCGATCGCTTTTCCGCCCGCAGCGGCGATCTCTGCTACGGTCGCTTCGGCATCCGCTTTATTGTCATAATAATTGACGGCGACCGCTGCGCCGCTCTTCGCCAGTTTCAATGAGACCTGCTTCCCGATGTCCCGGGCGCCCCCCGTGACGATCGCCACTTTATGTGCGAGTGATGTCATGTTCTTCCCTTATGATGATTGATAGTTGAATGCTCTTGGTTCATTCACAAACGGACGCTCACGTCCACCGCGGCGCGGTGCCGGTAGGTTCCGTTGTTGTTGATATTGGATTGCCACACATCCTTGTACTGCAGCAGCGAGTATTCATACGCGATGTCGATCGAGATGATATCCTCCGTGATCCCGAGTCCCAGGGTGTAACCGGAACGCATCACCGGATCTCCCACGATCGCCGCTCCTTCCGGCTCGAAGACCTGTGCGGTCTCGAAGTACCCGAACCGGACCGCGGGCCAGTTCCTCTCCGCATATTCCGCACCGAGGGAGAACGACGGGGATGACAGCCATGGCTTCACGGCAGGAGCTGTTCCCTGTTTCACTTCCGCAAGACTCAGCCGGCGCGATTCGATGTCGAAGGCGATGGTCCACCGTTCGAACGGGCGCAGCATCACACCGATGGTGTACGCCATCGGATAGGAGACCTCCTCTTTCCCGGAGACCGTGGTCTTGACAACGGTCGTGCGAACGGAATCCTCCGTGCGCGAGGGGTTGTACTTCTTGCTGACCAGCACGACCTCCTCACGGGAGGAGAACGTCGAGGTATACTCACGGGTCATGGTGTACGGCAGGATGAATGATGCACCGATGGTGTACGTCGGCTGTGCAATGCGGAATCCG
The DNA here is from genome assembly GCA_013361065.1 of Bacteroidota bacterium. Lineage (GTDB taxonomy): Bacteria > Bacteroidota > Ignavibacteria > UBA10030 > UBA8401 > UBA8401. The sequence continues at coordinate 523 of JABWAK010000181.1, read as the reverse complement.
AGCGTCACCTGCATCCCGGTGTAGTCCGAAGTGCCGGTCGAAGCGGAACTGTACCGGACCGTATCCTGGACGCGGAACCGGTTATAGAGGAATGTCAGGAAGCCCCGGTCGAGCCGTGATTCCATATCATCGGACGATCCGGTGAAATAGGTGACGGATGCTCCGCCGCTCAGCATGCCGTATGAGAAGCCGACCGCCGGCGTGAATCGCCAGATCTCGCCGTCCCTGCTGATGATGGAACGGTACCAGCGGGCACGCAGCGTATCGGTCGGCTGCAGTTCCGGGATCGGCGCAGGACGGTACCGCCCGAGCAGCGGGTCGGTGACATTGTTGTTCTGATAGTAATAGTCCAGATCGACCGCCTTCGCCGCACCGAATCCGGCAACGAGCGCGAATTCATCGGTGAGGACCGGATAGGCCGCCGCGAATGACAGCGGTGATGCGGCGGAGTTCTGCCGGCTCCAATTCGGACCCATCGTATCGAACGGTTTCTGCAGCTGCTCCCACGGATCGGAAACGGGAG
>JABWAK010000180.1 GCA_013361065.1 Bacteroidota bacterium | reverse complement strand
CATCGTGATCCCCTGCTTCCCGTTGGTCATCCATTTCCAGTCGACTCGCCGGTAGAGGGAATCGGCGAGCACCCGGATCTCGCGCTCCGTACGGGAATCCTTGTCAAAGTACGATTGGGAGAAGAGGACGCCGGCCATCAGCAATCCGGTGTCAATGGTGGAGAGTTCGCAGTTCCATTCTCGCAGTCCGGAATCCTTCTTGAGGAAATGATAGAACAGTCCGCGGTACCCGGCGGTCTTGGTCCTGTCCGCGCTTTGCGGCAGCGCCCAAAAATACCGGAGCGTGGAGAGTGTCCGCTCCGCTGCCTGTTCGCGGGTGATGAGACCCCGTTCTGCAGCGACCGGATAGGTGGTGAGGGCGAATCCAACGGCAGCGATACTGGCCGGCGACCAGTCGGTGGGCCAGCGGTCCGGAGTGAGTCCGTTCTTCTCCGGCGTCACATCGAGGAACCATTGCAGCGTCCGCTGCTGGAGTGTATCGAGGAACGGATCCCAGTGCGGCTGCGCCGGCATCACCGCCGGCATCAGGAGCAGCGACAGGATCAGCGAAACGGCGGTCGGTCGTACGGTCATAGGCATTCCATCGGTAAGGGGAGGTTCATTTGGTCACGATCATCTTGCGGACCGCCGAATACCGGCCGGCGGTCATGCGGTACAGATATGCTCCGCTCGTCAGCTGCTGATCCTTGCCGAACGGTACGGTGTAGGTACCGGCTGCGTGGTGTGCATTGACCAGTGTTGCCACTTCCCTGCCGAGCAGGTCATAGACGCTGATGGTCACGAACGCATCGGCGGGGACCCGGTACGAGATGGTAGTGGCAGGGTTGAACGGATTGGGATAATTCTGATCGAGTCCGAACTCGGCTGGCAGGGACGGTGTGCGTTCGACGCCGACCGTTGAGACGAATTTCGCTGCCGCGAGCCCACGCTGCACATCGGGATTCTTCATGAACCGGTTCCAGACCGACTGGTTCCGGTAGTTCTCGATCATGATGATGATCGGTCCCTGATCGATGCCGATCACGTCACTGTCCCACCAGTTGAGTCCCAGATGGAACGCATCACGGAACCCGTACTTCGTCCACAACTGCGTCCTGTAGGTGTTCCACATCTTATGGATCACCGGGATGACCGCTTCCGGTGCGAACGGGATGGAACTGATCGGAGCGGTCGGCACGAGAGTACCGTCGTCCCCCTGCGCCGGCGGACCGCCGCGTGCGCTATATCCGAACGGCGAATCGCTGGCGGTGATGCCCCAGAGGGAGTCACTATAGCCGACGAACTTGCCGGGATTGGCAATGGAATAGGCACGCTGAGCGAGAGTGGCACGGCGGGAGTTCTCGAAATAATCCAGGTTCCGCGCCTTCATCCACTCATCGTTCACGATGCGGAAGTCGATCCAGCAATGGGAATACTGATGACCGAACAGCGGCGGGAAATTGACGTATTGATATCCGTACTGCGTCTTGTAATTGCTGCTGTATCCCTCCACCCACCGCTGCCACGCGGTATAGTCGACAGGATAGGTCGGCGATCCAAGCGCGAGGATATACATGATCGTCGCCTCATTGTACCCGACCCATTCCCCGTAACCGCTGAAACCGGTGCCGGGCATCCATCCGAGCAGGATGCCGGGATTGAAATTCCGCATCAGGTCCCAGTTCATCCGGTAATAGATGGAGTCGGCATACGCCCGGATCTCCGCTTCCTTCGGATCGTTCTGCGTGAAGTACTGCTTCATGTCGATGATGCCGGCAAGCAGCAGCGCCGTATCGATGGTGGAGAGTTCAGAGTTCCATGCGCGCAGACCGCTGGACATGTCCAGGAAGTGATAGAAGAGTCCGTACATTCCGCTGTAGGAATTCCCCGGACCCTGCGGCGCTTTCCAGAAGAACTTGAGCGTCGTGAGCACACGGTCCCTTGCCGCTTCACGCGAGACCCAGCCGTGGTCCACGCCGATGGCGATGGCAGTCAGACCGAATCCCACCGATGCGATACTGCTCGGTGCATTGGTGGTGCCGTTCACCGTGGCCCGGTCCCGGATGAGTCCGTTGTCCGGATTGGCCTCGTTCCAGAAGAATGCGAAGGCGGTCCGCTGGATGGTATCCAGCAGCGCTTCGGTCGTCATCTGTGCAGGGCTGGCCTGCACAAGGATGAATGATAAAAGGATTATGATTCGTTTCATAGGTATGTACTGGCAGAGGGACGACCGTCCCCCCGCACTGTCCTGATGCTTAACCGAGGATAATAACGATGGAATGGGTCGTACCGCGCTCCAGCAGCGGTAGGATGCATTGCCGGGGTGAGCTGACCGGAGGTTGTTTCACCCCGTTCACCCACACTTCCTTTACGCCGCACTGGACCTTGCCGGGATTCTTCACTTCGATGCTGTAGACCGCACCGCGGAACGTTCTGCGGACCGTGTATCCCTTCCACGCTGCCGGGATGCAGGGATCGACCAGCAGCCCCTGTTCCGTTGCACGGATGCCGAGCACCCATTCGAGTCCCACTTTATAGAGCCACGCAGCGGAACCGGAATACCACGTCCACCCGCCGCGCCCGAAGAACGAGGAGTCCGGTCCTTCGATATTGCCGGGGGTGACATACGGCTCAGCGACATACTCGTCCGGATCCTTGCCGCGGTTCACCGGATTCAATTTGCTGTAGAACCGGAATGCGGTCTCGCCGCGGCCGAGCATCGCGGCGGCGATGACCGACCAGGTGGCGCCGTGGGTATAGACGCCGCCGTTCTCGCGCATGCCGGGACTGTACCGGGTCAGATATCCGACGAACTTATCGGGCGTCTTGTACGCGGGATACAACAGCAGCGGTCCGATCTTCTTCTCCAGTTTCTTCTCCACCACATCCATCACCTGTTCCGCGCGTTGCGCATCGGCAACGCCGGCGATAACGGACCATGTCTGCGGATTCAGCCAGACACTCCCTTCCGTATTGCTGCTGCTGCCGATCTTTTCGCCCGAATCCTTCGTTGCTCCAAAATAGTAATTGCCGTCCCATCCGATGGTGTTCAGCTTCGCCCGGAGGTCCGCCGCGCGGGAACGGTACCGGTCGCTGCGGACAATATCACCGCGCTTCTTCGCCACGGCGCTGAAATCGAGCAGGATGCGGTGGATGAAATGGCCGAGCCAGATCGACTCCCCTTTCATATCGAGTCCAACGGCGCTCAGTCCGTCATTCCAGTCCCCGCTGCCGATGAGCGGCAGTCCGCGGTCACTGAAACGCTCGAGCGACCGGTCGATCGCCTTCACGCAGTGGGCGTACATCGGTTCGACCGCCGTGTCATCCACGAACGGTTCGGTGAGATCGAGGATGGAATCATCACCCGTCTCCTGCAAGTAGGCGTTCATCACGAACGGCATCCAGAGCAGGTTGTCCATGATCTGATTCCGCATACCGATCTCGGACATCGGGTGCCACCAATGGTACACCGACCCGTCCTTGAACTGATGCCGCGCATGCAGCTGCAATTGCCGTTTCGTCCGTTCCGGATCGATCGAGAGCCATACCTGACTGTCCTGCAACTGGTCCCGGAATCCGTACGCACCGCCGGTCTGATAGTACGCCGTGCGGCCCCAGATGCGTCCGGAGATCGCCTGGTACTTCAGCCAGGTATTCTCCATGACATTCATCGCATCATCGGGTGTGGAGACCTCGACGGTCGAAAGGAGTCCCTTCCACCGTTCCTGCATCGCAGTGAACGCGGCGTCGACCGCGGCGTTGGATTTGTATTTCTTCGCCAGCGCGATCGCCTCTTCGCGCGTCCCGGTGCAGCCAAGGGTAAAATGGATGGTCTGTTCGCCGTTCGGTTTCAGTGTGATGGAATGCTGCAGACTCGCGATATGATCGAGCCAGTTCCCCTGCCGGTTCGCCAGTTTCTTCGCACTCAATGCTGCCGGCATCGACTGCTGTCCGTACATCCCGAGGAAGGTCTCCTTGTCCGTATCGAACGAGACCGGTTTGAGACTGGAGGAATGGAACGCGACGAACGGCCACTCCGTATTCCAATGACCGCGGTCGGTCGGCACTTCCCAGAGCCGTTTCTCCGCGAGGATGGAATGGGAACCGGCGTGGTACTCCGTGCTGATGAACGACTTATGGAACTCCCGGTGCCAGTCCGGAGACTGTCCCAATGCCCACTCGAAGAAACTGAAGATGCTGAGCTTTCGGGCACGTTTTGTCTTGTTGCGGACCGTCAGTGTCCAGATCTCGAGCGGATCCTCGTTCGGAAGGAAGACGGTCAGTTCGGTCTCGATGCCGAAGTTCTTCGATGTGATCACGGAATAGCCGACGCCGTGCCGGCATTCATACGCGTCCGGTTCATGGCAGACCGGTTTCCATCCTGCGGACCAGACATTCCCCTTCTCATCGCGGAGGTACAGGTACTTCCCCCATTCGTCCTTGATCATATCCTGATCCCACCGGGTCAGACGGTTCAGCTGTGCATGGGTGCGCCAGCTGTAGCCTCCGCCGGTCTGCGAGAAGGTGATGCCGTAGTCGCCGTTGCTGATCACATTGATCCACGGCCGCGGTGTGCGCGGCGTGGTGATGATAAACTCTTTCCCGTCGTTCGAAAAATGTCCGTACTTCGTCTTGAACGTCTTCAAAGCTACCCCTTTGTCGATGATGCTGTGATTATAACGTCAGGCCCACGGTGATACGGTGCGATTCGGTCAACCGTCCGTGATCGGCCCATCCGTAGTCAAAGTTAAACTGATATCCTGACATTTCATACTGAATTCCTGCGCCGAGGGTCAGACCGACCTCGGAATCCTCCAGGAATAAGTTCTGATATCCGGCCCGCAGTGCGATCATCCGGTCGAACAGGTACTCGGCACCGAAACTGAGACTCTCCGTATTGTCACTCGGATGATACGCGTCGACGGCAACCGTCAGCTGGTTCGCATCATTGATCTGCACCGGCAGACCGAGTCCTACACGGAACATCACCGGCAGCGGGAAATCACCGGTGTACAACTGCGCCGGCAACGTGCCGTTATCGCCGAACTTCGCATGGTCCTGGTCGTACAGCACACGCAGGTCACGTCCGTCGAAACTGCCGCGCGTACCGAAATTGGAGATGCTCGCACCGAGATGCATACCGTCCGGGGAGAGGCGGTAGATGGTGCCGACGCTGAAGGAGAATGCGGTCATTTCGCTGTGCCAGATGGTCTCCTGGATGTAGTTCACCTGCACCCCCACTGCGAACCGTTCCGAGATCTGCCGGCCGATACCGACACCGACCGCCACGTCCGAGACAGTGTAGCGTTCACCGGTCCCGAGCGGCTGGTCCACGGTCCGTACATCGATCTCACCGGAATTGAGCGATGTGACCGTGGCATAGACCGTTCCGATATCATCCAGACCGAGCATCGCCACGCCGTAGTCGTAGGTGATGCCGGCGAGCCAGTTGCTATGCGTGAACTGCACCGCACTCCGCTGCATGAATCCCATGCTGCCGGGATTGTAATAGACCGACTGCGGCTCATTATAGAGCGTTACGCCGGCATTCCCCATCCCGGTGATGCGGGAACTCGGTTCGATGGAGAGGAACGCCCCGATGCTCGTGCCGGTCTTGGACTGCGGGAACAACAGGGACGATGCCAGCATCAGGGACATCAATACGATCGAAGGTTTCTTCATCATGGTCGTCTCGCTCATTTAATGATGGCAAATTTTCCGATGCTGCTTCCGGTGCTTCCGGCATCCACCTGGAAGATGTACAGACCCGGCGCCGCGTCAAGATTGTCCTTCGTCCGGAGATCCCACGGGATCACCCCGGTCATCGAGCCGTCCTGTGTCAGCGTCCGCACCAATTCGCCGCGCACCGTGTAGATGCGCACGGTGGCGTTCAGCGGCAGATTGCGGAACTCCATCCGCCGGTCACCGCGTCCCTGCACACCGAACGGCGCCGGTTCGAAGCTCGCCGCACCGACGTACGGATTGGGAACCACGTACGGACCATCCTTGAACTGGTCCTTCGCTGCGGAAGAGCGGATCAACTGGGACGACGTGTTGAAGATGAACACATCGTTCGCACCGAACGGAACGAGATAATTGAGTGTGTAAGTATCGCCGAGCGTCGGCATCACCGTTCCAGTATCGACACCCGCATTGTTGATCCGTATGCTCCAGGTGATCCGTTGGTTCTGCGTGGCGGTGGCCGGACCGCTGAGGATCTTGATCTCGTCCGGATTGGATGAATAACTGAGCGTGGAATCGCCGTTGCTGTCGAAGAAGGTGAACGGCACCTTCTGCTCCCCGGAATCGGTCGGTGTCACCACGGTGAACTTCACCGGCAGCGGGTCCCCGAAGAGCGGATTCGGCGCCAGCGCCGTGTCGATGATGACGTTCGAGAACCGGATGCGCAGGTTCGATGGATAGAAGAGACGCTTGTAGTTGACCGGCCACGATCCGATGTACCGCACATCGAGCTTGATCTTCGTCTTGCTCGAATCACGGAATCCGGTGGTCGCCGTATCGATCTGATAGGTGGGGATGGTGGAGATCACCGGAAGGATTCCCGCTTCGGAGAT
>JABWAK010000024.1 GCA_013361065.1 Bacteroidota bacterium | reverse complement strand
TCTGTCTGAGGTTCAATGCGGGTGCCAGGAATTGGTGGCGAAAACGGCTCAATTTCGCCGTTTTTTAACGAGCAGAAATGTAGATTCTACAAAATGGAAGACATCGGGAGTGGACAAAAGTGCGAAATTCAGCGAAAAATGAGGAAAGCGGTGTCCGATTGAAAATCTTGCACGAGGGGATCACTTGGTCCCGTTCGGCAATCGCACTAATGCTTTTTCTGCGATGGTATCACCAATGGAGAGTGAGGAAGTTGCGGCCGGAGAAGGTGCATTGCAGACATGGATGGCATTCCCCCGCTCCATGATGGAAAAATCATCCAGCAGCGACCCGTCCGCATCGCAGGCCTGGGCGCGGACGCCGGAGCCGCCGGCGGTAAGATCCTCTTCCGTGATCTCGGGGACGAGTTTCTGCAGGGCTCGAACGAAGGCCCGCTTGCTGAGCGAACGACGGTATTCACCGATGCCGGTCCGCCAGTATCTCGCTGCCACACGCCGGAAGCCGGGCCAGGCGATGGCATCGAACAGATCACGCAGATCGATATCATTGTAGGTATACCCTTCGCGCGCAAACGCGAAGACCGCATTCGGTCCGGCTTCCACTCCTCCGCCGATCATCCGGGTAAAATGGACACCGAGGAACGGGAATGCCGGATCCGGGACAGGATAGATGAGATGATTCACCAGATGCCGGCGGTGTTCCTTGAGTGTATAGTACTCGCCGCGGAACGGGATGATACGGACGCCGGGATCAGTGCCGGAAAGCATCGCGACCCTGTCCGAATGAAGACCGGCACAGCCTACCACACACGAGGCAGAGTATTCGCCATGCGGCGTGACAACAGTGGTGACGCTGCCATCGGCGATGAGGGCGGTGACCGGTTCATGGAACCGGATCTCGACACCCTGCCGGCGGAGTTCCGCCGCCATCACACGCGATACCTCGCCGAAATCAACGATACCGGTCTGCGGCACAAGCAGGCCCCGCAGTCCGTTCACGTGCGGTTCGCGTTCACGGAGTTCCTCCCGTGACAATTCACGTACTCCATCGAGACCGTTCGCCTCACCGCGCTGGCGCAGCACCTCCAGCCGCGGCAGTTCCTGTTCGTCGGTCGCAACGATGATCTTGCCGCACACTTCATGACGGATGCCGTGCTCTTCGCAGAAACGCAGCATCTGCCGGTACCCGCGGACGCAGTTGGAGGCTTTCAGGCTGCCCGGCCGGTAATAGATGCCGGAGTGGAGCACACCGCTGTTGTGTCCGGTCTGATGGCGTGCGACATCCCCTTCCTTCTCCAGAAGGAGGATGCGGAGTGCGGGACGGGCGGCGCGGAGACGGAGCGCGGCGGCGAGGCCGACGATACCGCCGCCGATGATCAGAACATCGCAGGATGTACTCATGGCGCAGGGTTCAGCGGTATACGAACACGCTGCCGATGATGGGGTCGAATTGATTGTGGGCCATGATCTTCTTGACGAGCGTCGGTGTCATGACGGTGTCCTTCGGGAGCAGCTTGGTACCGCTGCCGGTCGTCAGGTCCGCCGCGAGGGTCATCCCGGCTGCGAGTTCCAGCACGGTGACGGTCGTTTTGTCGTTGATCCAGTCCTTGGTCTTGGTGGTGAGGATGTACTCCTCCATCAGCTGTACGATCATCGTGTCGAGGAGCGTCCCCTGCACCTTATGGAGCGCTTCGATCATCTTCTCCGTCTCCATCCCGTCCGCCGCGATATGTTCCAGGTAGTTGATGCCGCGGAGGATGCGGGAACCGATCGGGATCTCCTCCTTCATCAGGCGGTCCGGGAATCCGGACCCGTCATAGTTCTCCAGCTGATGACGGATGATGAGACCGACATCGGCGAGTTTCGGGATGCGGGAGAGGAGCAGATAGCCTGCCACGGGGAAATGGCCGTGTTCCCGGGCATAGAAGTTCTTCCCTTCCTTCTGCAGGATCTCCTCCGGGATGTTGATCTTCCCGATCTCGTGCAGTGCGGCGGCGCTCATGATGGGCTGCTGTTCATCCGGGGTCATCTGGAGCTTCTCCCCGAACCAGGCGACGATCTTCTTCGCCTCCTCGGCATGCTTGGCGGCATCGGTCACATGGATACCGACAAGGATGGTGAGCAGGTCGAGCATCCCCTGATAGCTCTCATTGAGCTGTTCGTTCGCCTCGGAGAGCTTCTGCTGTTCCTTCTTCAGGTCCTGCTGCAGGATGACGATGCGGAGACTCGCTTCCACGCGTGAGACCAGCTCGTCCGGATGGATCGGTTTGGTGAGCAGTTCATCCGCCCCGCTCTCCAGCAGCTTCACCTTCTCCTGCACGGCAGAGGCGGAGGTGAGCATGATGAACATGCGTTCACGCAGGATGGCGTGCTGCTTGATGCGCTGGCAGAGCTGTGCGCCGTCCATGCCGGGCATATAATAGTCGGAGATGATGATATGCGGCTCGTGCATCTCCGCCTTCTTGAGGGCGTCCTTCCCGTCCGTGGCGGTGATGATGTTCAGCCGCTGATCGGCGGAGAGGACCTGCGCGACCAGCGAGATCTGCGCTTCATCGTCGTCCACCACGAGGATGGTGTACGGTTTCGCTTTATTGTTCATCATACTTCACCAGGATGCTGATCCTTCTGTTCGTGAGATCGTAGGGATCGTTGACGTTGCGCAGTTTGCTGTCCGCATAGCCGCGCACCTCCACGACCTGACCGCCGGTGAGCCCTTTGCTCATCAGCACGCGGCGGGCGCTGTTGGCACGGTCCGCGCTGAGTTCGAAGTTCGTATATCCGTCCTTCCGTGCGTACGGCCGGGAATCGGTATGACCTTCCACGACCACCTTGTTCTTGATAGTGCTGAGTTCTTTAGAGATGACCGCCAGCAGGTCGACCGCTTCCGGTTTCATATTGGCGGTACCGACATCGAAGAAGAAGGATTGCGACTGGTCCACGAGCTCGATGCGGAGCCCTTCCTTCACCATCTCGATCTTGATCTGCTTGGAGAGGCTCGCGAGCGTCGGGGACTTGCTGATCTCCTGCATGATCTTCTGCGCCATCTCCTTCATCTGTTCCTCCTGGCGCTTCAGGAACTCCTCGGTGACCCGTTCGCCGACCCGCATATCGCTCTTCTCGAATGCGCCGCCCCCTTTGGTGTTCTCGAAGAAGGCGCCGGGATCCTTGAAGTAATTCGCCACATAGTCCTTCACCTGTTTGCTCTGACCGACGATCCAGAGCACGATGAAGAGGGCCATCATTGCCGTGACGAAGTCGGCATAGGCCACCTTCCAGGCGCCGCCGTGATGGCCGTGCCCCATCACCTTCTTCTTCACGATGCGGATGGGGGTCTCTTTGGGGATCTGTTTCATGGTCTATTTGGCTGCCGATGATGACTTGATGTCCTTGATCGCCTGTTCGAGTTCGGCGAACGTGGGACGGAAATCGCTGAAGATGACGCGCCGGGAGAACTCGACGACCATCGCGGGGGCGTTCCCCTTGGCATAGGAGATGATCCCGACCTTGATGCACTCCATATAGCGTGCCTCGGACTGGTGGATGATCTCGATATGCGAGGCCATCGGACCGAGGAAGCCGTAGCACATCAGGATGCCGATGAACGTGCCGACGAGGGCCGCGGCGACCTTCATGCCGATCTCCTCCGGCGGACCGTTGATGGCCTGCATGGTGATGATGATGCCGAGCACGGCAGCCACGATACCGAGACCGGGCAGGGAATCGCTCGTCTTATTGAGGAGGCCGGGCGCCTGGGCACCTTCCGCATGGAGCGAATCCATGTCCGCATCCAGGAGCGATTCCAGGTCGTGCGCCGGCACGCCGCCGCTGAGCAGGAGTTTCAGCGTATCGGCCAGGTACGGCAGCGCGTGATGGTGATGCATCAGGAAGGTGTTCTTGGAGAAGATGGCGGAGCTCTCGGGTTTCTCGATATGCTGTTCGATGTTCATCAGACCGTCCTTGGTGGCGATATGGAACAGTTCGAACATGGTCTTGAGCAGATTGAGGAACTCCTCCTTGGTGTACGGGTCCCCCTTGAAGAGGAGGGTGACGTTGGCGCCGAGGTGCTTCAGGATGCGCATGGGTGCGCCGACGAGCATGGAACCGATGGCAGCACCGCCGATGATGATGAACTCGTTCACCTGCACCAGCACGGCCAGCTGGCCATGGTGCATCACAAACCCGCCCAGCACGCTTCCGATGACGACGACGATACCGATGATGACGAACATGGCGAACCCCCGGAACGAGCCGCGCAGCGGTTATTTCTTCGCTGCGGTCCTTTGTTGTTTGATAAGGGAAGCGACGGAGGAGACGTCCGTTTTGGATGTCCGTGCCGCTTCGATATTCTGCCGCTGGATCTCTTCGTACACCTCCAGCCGGTGCACCTTCAGATCACGGGGTGCATCGATCCCGATCTTCACCTGACCGTCCGCGACGCTCAGGACCTTGATGGTGATGGTATCCCCGATCTTGATGGATTCTTCGATCTTCCGTGTGAGTATCAGCATAGGAGTTCACTCCAGTATGGGCTCCGCGAGGCGGGCCAGAGGGGTACGAACGTTGAGGTGGTCGTTCTCCAGCACGATCTGCTTTCCGGTACGGTCCGCATTGTTGATGACAATGGGACTTTTAAGGTTGACGGTTGACTGTGCAAGATCGGACTTGATCGCCACAACGGAGAGGACGGACACATCCTGCCGCGGGAAATTCGCGCCGGTGAAATCGTGCTGCACGAGCGCCGGATCGATGACAGGAAAACTCAATTCCCGGTCGTCCAGCGATACCAGCCAGCGGAACGGTTCGCTGCTCTCGTCATTGACGATGAGGAACTTCCTGTATTCCTCGAATCCGATGATGCCTTCGGGGAAATATACGACATGTTTTTCCTCAAAGTCCATGTCGCCGAACTGTACATTATTCCATTTCATCACTAACCTCCTTGCATTGCTTGTTGACGTTGACGATCCAAAGTCTGTGTCACGGCGGACATCTGGATGACGATGTCCACGCGCCGGTTCACTCCCCTTCCCCGCTCGGTGTCATTGGGACCGAGGGGACGCTGGTCGCCGTAACCGACGACCGCGATCTTGTCCGGATCCATCCGGTGGTTCCCGATCAGATAGTACCCGGTGTTCATGGCGCGCGTCACGGACAGATGCCAATTGCTGGGGAACCGCGGCGTATTGATCGGGATGTTGTCCGTATGTCCTTCGATGCGGATATCGTTCGGCAGGCGCTTGAACACATGCGCGAGCGAATCCAGTGTGACCAGCGAGCTGTTCTTCAGTTCCGCACCGCCGGAGGGGAAGAGCAGTTCCTCCTGGATGTGGATAGTGACACCGCGTTCGTCCATACTGACGGTGATGGCATCGCTCCTTCCGTTCAGTTCCAGCGCTTCCTTGATCATCTGCCGGACGCGGATCTGTTCGTTCATGCCGTCCACCAGCCCCTTCTCGCCGATCCCCTGCTTCATGTCCACCTGGCTGGACCCGAAGACCCCGCCGAACGCCGCCACCCATTGGGTGTACTTCTTGGTGTCGATCTTCGACATCGCATAGAGGATGACGAAGAGCCCGAGCAGAAGCGTGATCAGATCGGAATAGGTGAGCAGCCACCGTTCCTGTCCGTGCGCTTCACTATGCCGTCGGCGGCGTCTCATGTCTCGGGCGACTGCAGCTCCTTGGGGAGCATGCTGTTCAGTTTGGACCGGATGACGGAGGGGATCTCACCTTCCTGGATCGCAACGACGCCGGCGGTGATAAGGGACATGTAGACCTGCTCCTCCTCATCGATGCTGCGGAGCTTGTCCGCGATGGGAAGCCAGACGATGTTCGCCATGAACACCCCCCACAGCGTGGCGATGAACGCACCGGCGATGTGCTTGATCAACTGCGTCGGGTCCTCGCCGGCATTGGCAAGCGTGGCGATGAGACCCATCACCGTCCCGATGATCCCCATGGTGGGGGAATACCCACCCATCCGCTGGTAGAGCGAGATATGTTTGTGGTGGCGTTCTGCCACATATTCCGACTCGGTCTCCGAGATCTCGCGGAGCACCGTGATGTCGACACCGTCCACCATATACCGGAACATGCGGTGCAGATAAGGGTCGTGGATGTCGACCAGATACTTCTCCAGTACCAGCAGCCCTTCCTTGCGGGCGATCATGGAGAACTTCACCACGGTATCGATCACGCCGCGATAGTCGAAGACCGGTGTGAACATCGCCAGGCGGAGCGTGACGAAGAATTTCTTCAGAACATCCATGGGTGTGCCGATCATAGCGGTGGCGAAGGTGCCGCCGAAGACGATGATCATGGCAGGCCAGAGCATCAGCGCTCCGAGCTGTCCTCCCTCCAGCAGGAACGAGCCGAAGATGGCGCAGCATCCCAAGAAGAGTCCCCCGACCGTTCCTACATCAAGTTTCGTTTTCATATCCTCTTACCGGAGAAAATCCAACAGCGATTTCGGGATGATGCGTCCGCCGGTGTTGAGCGCGGCATCGAGCATCACCTCCTCATGTTTCAATTTCATGGTAGCCTCGGCAACGTCCGTGTCCTGGATGACGGACATGTACTGCTTCAGCTGCAGTTCCTGTTCGTTCAGATTGTCCGCCACCGCCTGGAAATGCTCGGCGAAAGAAGCAGCATAGCTGGATTTGTTCAGCACATGCTCCATGGCGTCCTCGAACTGCGGCAGGAAATCGGTCGCTTTGAAATCGCCGGTCTTGAGACTGTCGCGGATCTGGATCACCAGTTCGAAGATGGCGGTCCCCATCAGTCCTTCCTCGCCGCTGATGTTGGCCTGCTGGGCGATCCCCTCGCCGAGCGGATAGCGGATGTCGCCGTCGATACCGTCCGGGTTGGCGATGACCGCCGTGCGGTCGCTGTTGAGCGTGAACGGCTGATCGGTGGTATGGGTGCCGCCGAAGATGTACTTGCCGCTGAAGGTGGTATTGGCGATGTCGACCAGTTCGGAGAGGTACTGGTCCGCCCGCTCACCGAAGGTGTTCATATCGGCCACGTAGGCGGTGCTGGAGGCGCGGACCATGAGGTCCTTCACGGAGATGAGCACATCGGAGAACTGACCGAGCGTCATGGCGGTAGTGTCGGCGACGCCCTGTCCTTCAATGGCATTATTATAGAACTGTTGCCGCTGTTTGAGGGACTCGGAGAGGCGCATGACGGAGCCGGCGACCTGGGGATCGTCCGACGATTTGAGGATCTTCTTCCCGCTGGCCAGCTGGGTCTGCAGCTGCACGATGCGTTCACGCGATCGTCCGACGGCATACAGGTAATTCCCGGCGATGGTACCTTCAGTGATTCTCATAGGCCTACATATGGATGATGGTCTGGAACATATCGTTCACGGTGGTCACGACGCGGGCGGCCGCATCGAATCCGTGCTGGTACTGGATCAGTCTCGTCATCTCCTCGTCCAGCGAAACGCCGGAGACCGAATTCTGCTGCGTGGTGAGCTGCTCCTGCACCAGCCGGGCCGATTCGGCCTCGGTGCTGACGGACTGGATCTCGGAGCCGACATTGCTGACGAACGCGCTGTAGAACTGTACCATCGTGTTGGAGTTTCCGCTCATGACCGGTGTGTTCTGCAGGTTCGCGATCCGGATGGCGATCTCATTGTCCCCCGGGTCACCGGAGAGCGACGCGGCGATATTGTTCACATTCCCGGCGACGGACGGGTCGAGCGCGATGGAGCTTGCATCCGTCCCGGCGAAGAAATTGTTGCCGGTGGGCGGAGGATTGCCGATACCGTACCCGGTAGTGTGGATGGTGTTGACACTGGTGATGAATGCGGAAGCGAGTTCATCCAATTGCGCACGATAATCCTTGAAGGTGACATTGTTGAGCGTCTGCAATGCGTTCACCTCACCGCCGCCGATGCGCATCTGCCGGGTGGAGCCCTGTGCGTAGACCTCCAGCTGGTCCCCGTTCATCACGGTGGTGAGCGGCACCTTGTTCCCGCCGGAGAGCACCATGGTGCCGCCGAGCGAGACGGTGACGGAACCGTTCTGGCCGTCGGCCACGCGCACATCGGCAAGTTTGGAGAGTTCGGCGAGCTGATAATCCCGCTGGTCCATCACATCATTCGGCACCGCACCGGTGGCGCTGGCGACCATGATGGTAGTGTCCAGTTCGGCGATGGTGCCGATGAGGTCGTTCAGTTTCTCGACCTTCGCTTCCGCCTCCTTGAGCACATCGCGCTGCAGGGTGGTGATGCTTTCGCTGATGCGGCGGAACGTGCCGGCGAGCAGATTGGCGCGCTGCAGCACTGAATTGCGGTTGGCATTCTCCTCCGGGTGGACGGCCAGGTCCTGGAAAGCGGAGTAGAACTTGGACATCATGGCGTTCAGACCGGATTCGCTCGGTTCCTGCAGGAACGATTCGGTGAGCCGCAGAACGTTCTCGCGCTGCGAGGCCCGTCCCATGTTCTGATTGACGGTGTAGACCTGCTGGTCGATGTACGATTCGCGGATCCGCTGCACGGACTGGATGGAGACGCCGGTGCCGAGGTATCCGAAGGATGTCTGCTCCGCTGCCGCCGGCGTCACATTGAGGCGCTGCCGCGTATAGCCGGGGGTGCTGGCATTGGAGATGTTATGACTGGTCACGTTGATGCCGTACTGGTTCGTGCTCAACGACCGTTTCCCGAGTTCCAATATGCTTCCGAGTCCTGCCACGGGCGACCTCTAGACTTTCTGATCCAACAGTTTGTAGCGGAAATTCCCGGTGATGGCGCCGAGCGTCCTGCGGACGAACGTGAGGGAGCTTTGCACCAGGTCACGGTTCTGATTGTTCCAGCGGATGACGCGCGCGGAGACGGTGCGGAGGTCGTCGTACGCCTCGAACAGCTCGTCGGACGGATAGTACGCGAGCACCTCCTTCATGCTCAGCATCTTGCCGTAGCGGCGCGAGAGCGTGCGGACATGCGCCACCCGTTCCTTCTCCAGTCTGTTCAGCGATGCGATGATCCCTTCCTCCTCCGCCACAACGGCGGCGAGGTCCCCGGTGTGCCAGCGGACGAATGCGCTCCGTTTGCGGGTGAGGACCGCTTCCATGTCGCGGGCGGCGGCGGTCTCGTTCTTCAGGACGGCGGTCAGTGCTTCGACGGTCTGCTGCAGTTCCATACGTTACTCCTTGTCTCCGGTGAAATGATCGACGTATTGCAGTACTTTCCTGACATACTTCTGCGTCTCCGGGATGGGCGGCACACCCTTATGCTTCTCCACGCGTGCCGGTCCGGCATTGTAGGAAGCGACGGCGAGCTTCACGTTCCCGTCGAACTGGTCAAGCAGCTGGCGCAGATACTTGGTGCCGCCGTTGATGTTCTGCTTCGGGTCCCACACATTCTTCACGCCGACCATGGTGGCGGTGGAATCGATGAGCTGCATGAGTCCTTTGGCGTTGGCGGAGGAATGCGCCCGGGGATTGCCGGCCGATTCGCTGGCGATGACCGCTTTGATGAGCGATGAATCGACCCCGTGCCGTGCCGCTGCTTCATTGATGATCTCGTCATACTGACCTACGGCTTCCTTGATGCTGCGGGAGGGAGCCGTATTGCGTTTCATGGCACGGACCTGCTGCACCGGTAGCTGCGGTTCGAGCGCGATCGCTTTTGCCGTCTCGGCCGCGACGATCTGTTTCGGCAGTACAGGGGCGACCGTCGTCTTCGGCATCGCTTCGCCGGTCACCTGGCGGTACAGCTTCTCGCCGATACCAAGGCTCGCGGAACGGGAGATATGCTTCGCTATCTCGTAATCGAACATCTCCTGCATCATCTCACCGCCGAAGCCGCCGCCGTCCTCATCGTCCTTCTGCACCGACTTGCGCATGGTCTGCAGCAGGTAATTGACGAAGACCGCCTCGAAATCCTGCAGGGCACGCTGCAGTTTCGCCTTCTGCTTCTCGTCCGTTACGGCGGGAGCGGTCTGTTTCGTCTGGACTGTCGGGAGTGTCAGTTTCATGTCTCTATTATAGTATGACCAATTCTGCCTTCAGGGCGCCGGCTTCCTTCAGGGACTGGAAGATGGCGATGACATCCCTCGGGGAGACATTGAGGGAGTTGAGCGCTTTGGCGATCTCCTGCACGGTGGCGGCGCCATTGATAGCGACGACCGCTGCCGTATCGACCGTTGCCGAGATGGTGGACATCTGCGTCTGCACGGTGGTGCCGTTGGAGAGCGGCGGCGGCTGCGAGATGACCGGGGCCTGCTGGATCTCGATGTTGAGGCCGGCGTGCGAGATGGCGACCGGCAGGATGGTGACATTGCCGCCCACCACGACCGTTCCGGTCCGCTCGTTGATGACGACGCGCGCGGCGACATCGGGAACGATCTCGAGCACTTCCACCTGCGAGATGAAGTCGATCACTTTGGCATCATCGCGGTACCGTTCCGGCACCATGATGGCGACCGTGGCGGCATCCATCGCCGAGGCGACAGCAGCGCCGAGTTTCTGGTTCACTGCGGCGGAGATGCGCATGGCGGTGGTGAAATCGGGCTGCCGCAGCACGATGGTGACCCTCCAGTCGTTCGCGATCTTCACATCCACGGCCCGTTCGATGACGGCACCGCCCGGCACGCGTCCGGCGGAGGTATGATTGCGGCGCACTTCGCTGCCGTTCGAGCGGACGTTCATCCCGCCGACGGAGACCGGTCCCTGCGCCGAGGCGTAGATGGCACCGTTCATGCCGGAGAGCGGGGTGACGAGCAGCGTGCCGCCCTGCAGACCGGTGGCATCGCCGAGCGAGGAGACGGTGACATCCGCGACGCCTCCCTCTTTGGTGAACGGAGGGATGGTGGCGGTGACCATCACTGCTGCGACGTTGCGCATGCGGAGGTCGTCCTGCGAGACGGTGATGCCGAAGCGTTTGAGCATGCTGGCGACCGACTGGATGGTGAAGGTGGAGCGCTGGCTGTCGCCGGTGCCGTTGAGGCCGACCACGAGACCGTAGCCGATCACCTGCTCGCCGCGCATCCCCTGAACGTACGCCAGGTCCTTGATCCGCGACGCGGCGGCCAGGAAGCACGGGAGCAGCACAAGAAGTATGAATGAGCGTTTCATGGTCAGAAGATCCAATGGAAGAATCGTGTGAGCCAACCGGGCTCCTGATTGTCCTTCGTCATGCCTTTACCGGTGAAGACGATGACGGCATCCGAGATGCTGTAGGAATAGACACTGTTGTCGGCCTGGATGTCCGACGGACGGACAAGGCCGGAGATGCGGATGACCTGCTCCTCGCCATTGATGGTGATGGTCCGGCTGCCGCTGATCCAGAGATTACCGTTCACATAGAGCGAATCGACGCGGGCCGAGATCTTGGCGCGGACGGAGCCGTTGGTCTCGGTCGAACCTTCCCCGCTGAAGGCATTCCCGGTGCCGATGGAGGCGCCGAGGTCCAGCAGCGAGGCGCCGGCATTCTTCCCTGCGGATGCGAGCGAGATGTCGCTGTTGCGGGAGCTGGCGGTGCGGGAGTCGTTCGATGCGCTGGAGGATTCCACGACCAGGATGGTGACACCGTCCCCGATGCGGTTCGCTTTCTGGTCCGCGAAGAGCGAGCGGTTATAGTTCTCGCGGAGGTCCTGAGACCGGAGGGATCCGGCCAGCAGCAGGGTACAGACTATCATCCATCGTTTCATGTTCACCTCACCGTACGTCGATCTCGACGATCTGTTGTCCGACGACACGCGCCTGGACCGTTTCTTTGGAACCGAGCCGCTGCACCTGCACCAATGCCCCGAGCACTCCATCCTCCTTCGCCACGCCCGATGCACCGATGGTGACGGTGCCGGAACGGACGAGCATGCTCACCAGCTGGTCACGGCGGACGGCGGGTGCCGTCTCCACCGCTGAATGCCGGAGGGCCGACCGTTCGGTGAGCATCCGTTTCGTGCGGAGTCCGAGCAGCGACGTCCCGGCGGTGACAGCATCATCCATCTCCGTGGTCTCGATGCGCTGCAGGATGAAGAGCGACTGATCGAGCAGTTCATTCTTACCGAGCGGCCGGACCGCCACGTACACTTCTTCGAAGGTCCGGATGATCACAGAGCAGAGGATGGTGGTGTGCACCTTTCCTCCGCAGACGATCTCCACTGGCAGTCCGACGCGTCCTTTCAGCTGCATCCCCTGTTTAGGGGCGACGCGGATGGTACGGGGACCGGCAGGGACCTTCAGGTCGGCCGGCAGTGAACGATATTCGATCTCTGTGGTGACGACCGCTGCGGACGGGAGGTTCGCGTGCAGGTAGCGTTCCACGGCAGAGCGAACCTCTTCCGTGGTGACCGTTGCACGGTCCCCGCTCATCAGCAACAGTATGCAGAGAAGGAAGGTCACTGCTTTATCCCTTCAGATTGTTCGCCATACTGAGCATCTCTTCCACCGTTTTGATCGTCTTGGAATTGATCTCATACGCGCGCTGCGCCACGATCATGCTGATCATCTCCTCCACTACGTCCACATTGGAGGACTCGAGGGAGCCCTGGGCGATCTCACCGAAGCCATCCACACCGGGAGCGCCGACGATCGGCTGTCCGGAAGCGCCGGTCTCGAGGAAGAGGTTGTTGCCGATGGCATGGAGTCCGGCGGGATTGATGAACTTGGCCAACTCAAGCTGACCGAGTTTGATCTGTCCGGTCTGACCCGATTCCATCACCTGGATGGTGCCGTCGCGCGCGATGGAGATCTCGGCGGTGTTAGCGGAAAAGGTGATGCCGGGTTCGATGACATATCCCTGTGCGGTGACGAGCTGCCCTTCGGCGGAGATCTTCAGCGACCCGTCGCGCGTGTAGGCGGTGGTACCGTCCATACGCCGGACCTGGAGGAATCCTTCGCCCTGCACCGCGATATCGAGCGGATTGCTGGTGGGCTGGGTATCGCCCTGGCGGAAGTTCTTCGCCGTGGCGATCGGGATGGCGCCGTTGCCGATCTGGATCTCGGCGGCTTCGGTGGTGCGTCCGTCCTCGGCAATGCCGTTGGTTTTGATCGTCTGATACATCAGGTCCTGGAACTCCGGCCGGCTTTTCTTGAATCCGGTGGTGTTCACATTGGCCAGATTGTTGGAGATGAGGTCGATGTTCACCTGTTGGGCGAACATGCCGGTGGCTGCGGTGCGCAATGCTCTGTTCATACGTCCCTGCTTTCTGTGATTAGACTCTTCCGACATCCATCGCTTTTTCCAGCGTGGAGTCCTGATACCGCATGGTGCGCTGATCGGTCTCGAATCCGCGCGTGAGCTCCACGAGCTGAACCATCTCGGTCAATGCTTCCACATTCGATTCCTCCAGGTATCCCTGGCGGATGGTGGTAGTCTCGTCCGACAACCGGACATCCTTCGGTTGTTCCTTCGTCATGAACATGGTGCCGGCGGATTTCAGCATATCCTGCATCCCCTGGAATTCCACGACACGCACCCTTCCGATGGCGGTCTTGCCGAGAACGATGTCGCCGGACTTGGTGATCAGGAGGTCCTGCTGTTCCACCTGCTCCGCACCGGGCACATTGATCCTGCCGGAGTTCCCCATCAGATAGAATCCGTTCGCGTTCACGATATCGCCGTTGTCGTCGATGCGGAAGTTGCCGTTGCGCGTATAGCGCATGCCGTCCGGCGTATCCAGCACGAAGAATCCTTCGCCGTTGATGGCGATATCGAGCGGGCCGTTGGTGGGACGGAGCGAGCCGGGGGAGAAATCGGTGAATTCCTTCACATCCAGTCCGGCGAGTTCCCCCTGTCCGGTGGACTGGGCGACGCCGGCGTTCTTCATGATCTGCACGAAGATGCTGTCCTTCTTGTATCCGGTGGTATCGGCGTTCGCGATGTTATTCGCGATCACGTCGAGGCGCATCAGCCGCGGCTGCATGCCGGATCCCGATGCATAGATCCCTTTGATCATACACTCTCCGTCATCTGTTGTGCGTGGAATTTCTGCAGGCGCGATGCCAGGTCCAGTTCGCCAACGCTGATGCCGAGTTTCTCGGCGGCAGCGGCGTTGTTCCCTTTGCGGGAGGACTGACGGACCGCCGCCATCTCCAGCCGTTTCTGCATGGAGGAACTGTTGAGCTGTTCCAGCCGCTGCTGCAGTTCGAACTCGCCCTGCGAGCGGAGGTACTGTTCGGCATATTCCACTGCCATCGCAAACTCCTGTTCCTCTTCCTGTTTTTCATCCCTCACGGCGGGAATGACCGGAACGGCAGCAGGTGCTACGAACTCGGTATTGACAGGCGCCGGTGCCGTGGTGGTGCGCGGCTGGCGGCGGCCGAAACGGCGGGTCATCAGCACGTAGGCCACGGCGCCACCGCCGGCAAGGATGATGATGGTGGAGGCAACCAGCAGCAGGACCGCTGACGTGTTCACGGCATCGGCCGGTTCTGCAACGGATTCCTTCGACGGCGCCGGTTCCTGCACCTGCTGCACCGCCAGCGTGGCGATATCGATGGGAGCGGAGGACGGAGCGGCGGTCTGTTTCTTCGCTGCGGCACGCGGTGCGGCGGTGACCGGTGCGTCGTGCTGTTTCTTCCTCGTATCCGGCCGGGCTGCAACGGCAGCGGCGGTGTTCGGCAGCGGCATGGCACCGTTGAAGAACCGTATCACGAACCGTTTCGCGGAGGCATCGTACGACAGTTCATAGGCCTGGTCCCGGCGGAGCGTGATGCGGATGCGCTCGGTATCCGGATGGACCGGCGCCATGGCGAAAGTGCGGATGACGCCGTCCCGGAAGGAATAGTTCATCTTCTTCACGATGAAATGCCGTGCCGGTGCGGTCACCGTGACGGTCAGCGTCGTACCGGAGAGCGATTCCGTCCATTGGACCGGACCGTTGAGAGCGATGGTCATGCGGCTGCCGCCGTTGTTGACGACGTAGTCGATCGGTTTCGGACCGGCAAGGGTCAGCGTGACGGTGCAACATATCAGGGCGAGACAACGCAGCAGACGTTCCATATTACGATAGCTCCCGTTTGATGGGCAGCGAGATGATGAAGGTGGTCCCCTTCCCTTCCTCGCTCTCCACTTTGATGTCCCCGTTGTGATTGGAGACGATCTTGTTGCAGATGGAAAGACCGAGTCCGGTCCCCTTCCCAGCTTCCTTCGTCGTGAAGAAGGGAGAGAAGAGCTTGGACATGTTCTCGGGGGAGATGCCGGTGCCGGTATCGGTGAACCGGATCAGGGCGCGGAAGTTCCTCACCTCCGTGGTGATGGTCATGGTGCCCCCTTCCGGCATGGCATCGCGTGCATTGATGAGCATATTCAGGAAGACCTGCTGGATATGGTTGACGCTGCACGGGATGGTCGGCATGTTCTCGGCCAGATGGAAGACCACATCGATGTTCTTGTTGCGGTAATCGTGCGCAATGATGTCCACGATGAACCGAAGTTCCTTGTGGAGGTCGGCCGGTTCGAACCCGTACTCCTCGCCGACGGAATGCGAGAAGTTCATGAGCCGTTTGGTGATGTTGGAGATGCGGGTGATCTGGGTGGAGAGCATCTCCTTCCAGTTGCCGATGGCGCGGCCGGAAACGATGAGTTCGATCTGCATGACGAGGATGCCGACCGGATTCTTGATCTCGTGCACGATGCTGGCGGCCAGTTCGCCGACGGCGGCCAACTTGGCGGCCTGCAGCATCTGCGCCTGGAACATCTTCAGCTCGTTGTTCGCCTTGATCAGCTGCGCATGTTCGCGCCAGTTCTCCACACCGATGGCCGCCTGGTTCGCCAGGACGGTGAGCAGCTGGATGTCCTGATGTGAGAACTGGTCCTGCCGTTTCTCGGTGTGGATCAGATAGATACCGATCCCCTGACGGCGGAGGATGAGCGGGACGAGGACGAAATTGCGGGAGGAGCCGTCCTCCATAAGCCAGGAGAGGTCCGGGATGACGACCGTCTTCTTCTCGGCGAAGAGCCAGTCCACGATGCCGGATTCGAGCTGCTGCTGTGCCTCGTCCACGAGCCGTTGGGAGCCGTGCAGGGTGAGCGGCATGAGATGCTTGGCGCTGCTGTCGAACAGGAAGATCCCCGCTTCCAGTACCGGGATGACCTGTTCCGTGAGACCGATCAGCGTGGAGATGATGGCGTTCGGTTCCACGGCGGTGCCGATGCTGTTGGAGAGCTGCTGCATGGCAACGAGTTCGTCCACAGAGGAACTGGTCTGCTTCTCCGAAGCGGCAGCCGCCGGATCCCGCCGTTCCTGCAGCACGGTAGCGATGGTGTTCTCCAGCACGCGGATGTAGTTCTCGCGGTTCCCGATGAACCGTTCGAACTGCGGCACGACCTCGTTCAGCAGTTCCCTGCGCGATCGCTTCCCGGCGGTGGTCTCGTTCTCGGTCATCTCACATCCCTACCAGATTGGACATCATCATGCTTTCACGGACATCGTTCTTGAGCGTATCGGAGTACTGGTTCATGTACTCCTGGATCAGGTTCTGATCGTTCAGCTGGAGCAGATCGAGCGCGAATTCGCTGAACGTATTCTCCCCGTCGAACTCCACCGGTTCCGCCGAGAGCTGTTTGGCGAACACATCGGCGCAGTGCACGATGGAGACGAGCTTGGTATTCTCGCCGGCGCGTTCCGGCGCATGGTGATGGCGGATCGTTTCGACGAGCTGATCGGGGAGGTTCCACCGTTCGCCGAGCCAGCTGCCGATCTCGGCATGGGTCACGCCGAGCACGCTCTCTTCGGCCTCCAGGAAAGGAAGCCCCATCTCGCGGTTGATATCCACGATACGGCGGAATTCGGCGTTGAAATACTTGTTGAGGATGGAGAGCCCCATATCATGCAGCAGTCCGGCCACGAAGACCTCGCCGGTCACCCGGTATCCGATGTCGCGGGCCAGGCGGCGGGCGATGACGCCGGTCGCGATGGAATGGTCCCAGAACACCTTGGTATTGAAATAATTGTCGGTCCGTTTCTGCAGGGAGCTGACGAGCGCTATGCTGATGACGATCTCCTTCAGCGCATCGAACCCGAGGACGATGATGGCGAAATCGATGGTGGAGATCTTCTTGGGGAATCCATAGAACGGCGAATTGGCGATCTTCAGCACCTTGCCGGTGAGTGCCTGGTCCGCGGAGATGATCCGGGCGAGCTGGGAAGCGCTCGTCTTCGGATTATCGACGAGTTCCACCACCTCGAACGCCAGCGACGGGAGCGCCGGGAGCTGGATGATCGTCTTGACCTTTTCCTTTATCTGTTCCGCATCCATCATACGAAGACCGTTCAGGCGGCTGTTTCGACCAATGCCGTGTGGAGCACCGAGATCGCGGAGGCGTGGATCTGGAACGCACGCGATTCGCTGATATGCAGCACCTTGCCGATCTCGCGGAAGGTGAGTCCTTCATAGTAGTACAGGAGCACGACCAGACGTTCCCGTTCCGGCAGGTGCTGGATCGCCTCGACGAGGAGCTCCTTCATCTGCTGCGAACTGACGATCTCGAACGGATTGTTGCTCTCGTCATCGGGCAGTGCTTCCAGCACGCCTTCGGTGACATTCGAGTAGACGGAATGTGTCATAGTGGTCTCTCCCACATCATGGATGAACTGATGGTACTCATCGACGGACATCCGCAGCCGGCGGCTGGAGATGTAGACCGGATCGGTCGCTTCGGTCAGACGGGCGTTGGCGGCATCCCGGTCCCGCTTGCGGACGGACCGGGGGAACATATCGGCGGAGCGGAGACCGTCCAGGATGGCACCTTTGATGCGGTATCCGGCGAAGGTCTCGAATTTCACCCCTTTGCGTGCATCATACCGTTCCACGGCGTCCAGCAGACCGAGGATGCCGAACTGGAAGATATCATCCGGTGTGAGGGCCGAGGGACGCACGTTCTTGGATGCGATGGCACCGGCGATCACTTTCACCAGACCGAAATAGGTCTGCACCAGCTCTTTGAGAGCGCTTGGGGTGACTGTACCGGGCCGTGCGGGCATGGAGGTGTTCATAGTGGTTTTGCACCGTCAGCGGATCACGCTGCAGTGTTGTTCTCCGGTTCGGTCTTCGGTTTCTCGGACAGCATCGAGGCCGCAACGATGATGCCGACCATCGTCACGATGGCAGCGATGAAAACGATGAATGATTTCGACACGACATCCAGCATCTCGTTGCCGAGGGTGGAGAAGATGACCACCGAGACACAGAAGCTGAGGAGTCCGACCTGGAAGATGATCTTGTTCATGCGTATACCGCTTCCTGTTGATGTTCGTGGATGAGCTTCCCGCTGATCGCATGGGCGATGGAGCGGATGCAGAGCGAGGCGGCCGATGCCGGGGATGCCACGGCAAGGGGCGCCTGGGCAACGATAGACCGGCTCACGGCCGGGTCGTTCGGCACGATGCCGAGGTACCGGACATCGCGCGAGAGGAAATGTTTCACAGCCGTGCGGAGCTTCTCTGCCGCTTCATCACATTCGGTGGCCGAGAGGCTCTTGTTCATGACGATATTCAGGGATGCATCGCTGCGTTTCGCGGTGATCATCTTGATGACGGCATAAGCGTCCAGGATCGCGACCGGCTCGTAATGGGAGACCACGATCACCTGGTCCGCTGCGACCGCGTATGACAGCACCCGCTCCTGGATCCCGGCGCCGGTATCGAACACGACATCCGTGACGCCGGCAAAGGAGGTGCGGGCCGCAGCGATGAAGGCGATCCGTTCATGCATGGTGATCTCAGGATAATTGGGGGAACCGGAACTGCCGGCGAGCAGAAAGAGACCGGGGCGGACCTCGATGGCCGCATCGGCGATGGAGACACTTTCACTAAGGATATCGGGGATACGGTGCTTGGGGGAGACGCCGAACATCACATCCAGTTTGCCCAGGTTCTCATCCGCATCGACCAGCAGCACTTTGCGGCCTGCTTCACTCAGCGCAACGGCGAAATTCATCGCGAAGACGCTCTTCCCTACGCCGCCTTTGCCGCTGGTCACCGTCCAGCAGTAGCTCGGTGCGCCGGATACGGTGCGCGGTGCGTTCTTGGCGAGGCGCCGGAGGGCAGAAGCCTGGTCATTATGTGATGTGTGTTCATGCATTCGCATATCGTCCTTGGTATAACATCTTAGCAAATGTCATACCATCGGAAACGCTGATATCATCAGGAACTGCCTGTCCTGTAGCGAAAAAAGAGACCGGAATCTTCGTCCGCTGCGCAATATTGTACAGTGGCCCAAAGATAGCCGCCTCGTCCATCTTGGAGAAGATCAGGTGGGTCGGCTCCAACAGGGAGAATTTATCGACGATCTCGTTCAGGGTGGCATCGTTGGTCTGGGCGCTGAGCACCAGATGGACCTCGTCCGCTTTGGCGGACTGGACGATCTTCTTCAGCTCGGCGAGCTCCTTCTTCGCTTTCTGGCTCCGGCCGACGGTGTCGATGAAGATCACATCATGCTTCTGGAACTTCTTCACGGCCGCCGGGACATCCGCCGCTCGGTAGACCACCTGCATCGGTATCTCGGCGATGACGGCGAAGGTCTTCAACTGTTCGATGGCACCGATACGGTACGTGTCGCAGGAGATGAGTCCGACGCTCTTCCCGTGCGCCAGTTTCTCGATGGCCGCCAGCTTGGCGATGGTGGTGGTCTTTCCGACACCGGTCGGTCCGACCAGGACGACCACGCGGGTCTTTTTGGAAGGCGCGGCGGTACCGGCTGCGGGGAATCCTGATGCGATCGTCTGCAGCACGGTCTGTTCCACTGCCGTGGCATTCTCCTGTTCCTGCGGATGGATCCGTTTCAGCACGCTGTTGGTCAGTGTGACCGCGTACCGTTCGTCGACATCCTGCTGGAGCAGGTTCAGATAGACGTTCTTCAGCGTCTCCGGCAGTTCGCCGAAATGCTTGTACTTGAGCTGATGCGTGAGCTGCATCAGCACACTCTTCATATCCTCCACTTCCGCCTTCAGCTGGATGATGTCCGATGCATCGCGCAGGGACTGTGACGGACGCGGTGCGGGAGCCTCCTCTTCACGCTCGAACCGGCGTGCGAGAGTGCGCAGTCCTTCGACGGCGGTCTCCGCTTCGGCATGCGGTTCGGGCAGTGCGGGGGCGGACTGGTACGCCTGCCGCACAGAACGGCGCGAGTAGGTCTGCGGCGGTTCCGCCGGACGCGGCGCCGGCTGTTCATCCACCGCGCCGGTGATCTCGAACTGTTCCTTGCCGAGCGGCTTCATCAGTCCGCTCTTCGGAACGCGGCGGGTGTTGAGTACAATGGCATCGGCGCCGAGCTCTTCCTTCATCTGCGCGGTGGCTTCCTTGATGCTGGCGGCGGTGAACTTTTTAATTCTCATGGCTGATCTCCAATTTGGCGAGGAATTCTATGTCGGTCTCCGGCGGCAGTTCCGTGAACGAGAGGACGGAAACGGTCGGGAAGGAGGTGTGGATGAGTCGGTAGAAGTACGGCCGCACGGTGGCGGAACAGAGGATGATGGGATGATGACCGCCGATGACGGCCGCTTCGATGCAATCCTGCAGCGAGCGCTGGATCTCGTTGATGGCGTTGGGCGACAGACCGAGACTCGGACTCGATTCGCGGTTGTTCTGCAGCGCTCCGGTGATGATCGCTTCCAGCCGCGGATCCATGGCGATGGCATGGATGGTGCCGCGGTTGTCGGCGTACAGACGTGCGATGGTCTCGGAGAGCGAATGGCGGACGTATTCCGTGAGCACATCGACATTCTTCGTCACTTTGGAATAATCGATAAGCGCCTCCAAAATGGTCACCAGGTCGCGGATCGGGATCCCTTCCTTCAGCAGGTTCTGCAGCACTTTCTGTGTGCTTCCCATCGGCAGATTCTCGGGATTCATATCCTCCACCACTGCCGGATGTTCCTTCTTGAGGTTCTCCACCAGTTTCTTGGTGTCCTGACGGGAGAGGATCTTGTCCGCATTCAGTCGGAGCACCTCCTGCATGTGCGTGGAGAGGACGGAGACCGGTTCGACCACGGTATATCCGTACATCTCCGCTTCGATGCGGTGCTGGTCCTGGATCCAGACCGCCGGCATGCCGAACGCCGGTTCCTTCACTTTCACTCCCTCGATCTCCTTCTCCGCATTGTTCGGGCTCATCGCCAGGAAGCGGTCCACCATGAGCGAGTTGCTGGCCACAACGTTGCCGCGGATCTTGAAAACGTACTGGTTCGGCTCGAGCTGCAGATTGTCGCGGACGCGGATCGGCGGGATGATGATGCCGAGTTCGATGGCGAGCTGTTTGCGCAGGTTGGTGATGCGGCCGAAGAGATCCCCGCCCTGCGTCTCGTCCACCAGCGAGATCAGACCGTACCCGATCTCCAGTTCCAGATTGTCGACCTGCAGGTAATCCTCGATGTTCTCCTCCCCTTTCTTCGTCTCCTTCGGTTTCTCGGCAGGCGGTGCTGCTTTGGCCGACTCCTGTGATTTCATCGTCGTATAGCCGATGGCGCCGGCGATGGCGGAAAGGAAGAGGAACGGAACGGTGGGAAGGCCCGGAATGACGGCGAAGACCGCAAGGGTCGCGGAAGAGATGAGGATCGCCTTCGGCTTGCCGAAGAGCTGTCCCTGCACCTCCTGGTCCAGCTGATTGCCGGAGGCGCTGCGGGTGACGACCATACCGGCCGCGGTGGCGATGATGAGGGCCGGGATCTGGGTGACCAGACCGTCGCCGACGGTGAGCATCGTGTAATTCTTGAGTGCATCGGTGAACGACATATTGCGCTGCGCCATACCGATGACGAATCCGCCGATGATGTTGACGATGTTGATGATGAGTCCCGCCATGGCATCGCCGCGGACGAACTTACTGGCGCCGTCCATCGCGCCGTAGAATTCGGCCTCGCGGGAGATCTGCAGACGGCGGGTGCGCGCTTCCTGTTCCGTGATGAGTCCGGCGTTCATGTCCGCATCGATCGCCATCTGTTTGCCCGGCAGCGCATCCAAGGTGAACCGGGCCGCGACCTCGGAGATGCGTCCGGCGCCTTTCACGATGACGATGAACTGGATCAGGACGAGGATGATGAAGATGATGAAGCCGACCACATAATTCCCTTCCACCACGAACGATCCGAACGCCTCGATCACCTCGCCGGCGTACCCTTCGCCGAGGATGAGGCGGGTGGTGGCAACGTTCATCGACAGACGGAAGATGGTCAGCACCAGCAGCAGCGCCGGGAAGACCGAGATCTCGAGCGGATGCGTGATGTACATGGAGACCATCAGAATGAGGATGGCGATGGCGATGTTCGCCGCCAGCAGGATGTCCAGGATGATGGGCGGAAGCGGGATGATCATCAGTCCGAGGATCATCAGAACCGCGACCGCCAGGACCACATCGCTGTTGCGCCCCAGCGCTTTCATGACAGTACTGTTGGTGAGTCCGCTCAATGCATTCGGTGCCGGTGTGCTCATACGTCAGCTCAATAGGTGGAACTCATAGTCCGTTTCAGACGGTAGATATAGGCCAGTATCTGTGCGACGGCCTGGAACAGTTTCTCCGGGATGTCCTCCCCCACATCGACGGCGGCATACAGGGCGCGGGCAAGCGGCTTGTCCTCAACGATCGGCACATGATGCGCCTTGGCGATCTCCTTGATCTTCAGCGCGATCAGGTCCGCTCCCTTCGCCACGACCTTCGGTGCGGCCATCTTCCCCGATTCATACTTCAGCGCCACGGCGAAGTGGGTCGGGTTGGTCACTACCACATTGGCGGCGGGGACATCGGCCATCATCCGTTTGTAGGCGATCTGCCGTTGGATGGTCTTGATACGGCCTTTCACCTGCGGATCGCCCTCGTTCATGCGGTACTCATCCTTCACTTCCTGCTTGGTCATCCGCATGTTCTTGGCGAACTCGAACTTCTGGTAGAAGTAATCGGCAGCGGCGATCACGGCGTATGCCATGCCGACCTTGATGACCACTTCGCTGGTGGTGGAGACAAGGAAACCGGCGATGCTCCGCACGTCCGAGTCGACCAGCATGACCGCCTCTGCGACCATATCATCGATCACCGAGTAAGCGACCCAACCGAGGACGATGGTCTTGAAGACCCCTTTGATCAGTTCCACCGCCGAATGGGAGGAGAGCATCACCTTCTTGATGCCGGAAAGCGGATTGAGCCGGTGCCATTTCGGTGCGAGCGCTTCCATGGAGAACTTGAGTCCCACCTGCGCCACATTCGATGTGAAACCGACCGCCAGGAAGAGTGCGAGTATCGGTACCAGGATGATCCCCAGGTCCTTCATGGCGCCGGCGAAGAGTTCGCCGACGGAACCGCGGTCGATCGACATGAGCGGCGCCTCGCTGAGCGTACGGCGGAGTACGGCGCTCATCTGCTCCACGGCGGTCCCGCCCATCACCATCAGGATGAAGAAACCGAACAGCAGCATGACGGCGGAGTTGAGGTCCTGGCTCTTCGCCACGGACCCCTTCTTGCGCGCATCGTCCAGTTTCTTCTCTGACGCAGGCTCGGTTCGCTCGTCTTTATCGGGGGCGTCTTCCGCCATCACATCACCTTGATCAATTCCACCACGGACGCTTCGAACGCCGTGAGGCTCTTTTTGAACACGAACGCGATCACCGGGACGGTGGCGCTCAGAACGATGAAACCGATGCCGATCTTCAACGGGAACATCACCGCGAAGATGTTCATCTGCGGCATCACTTTGTTGAGGATGCCGAGGGAGATATTGGCGAGGAAGAGCGACACGAGCAGCGGAGCCGCGATCTTCACCGCGATGACGAACATGGTGGCCGTGAGGCTGATGACCGACTCCATGGCGGCATCACCGATGCTGAACGTGCCGATCGGAACGGCACCGTAGCTCATATAGACCGCTTCCAGCATGAAGTGGTGTCCGTTCACGCTCAGGAAGATCATCAGCAGGAACCAGTAGAGCAGTTCGCTGATCACCGGGAACTGGGTGCCGTTCTCCGCATCGAAGATGGTGGACATGGAGAACCCCATATCGAAGCTGATCATATCCCCCGCGAAACGGATGCCGGAGAAGAGCACCTGCATGGCCAGGCCGATGGAGAGACCGGTGAGGACCTCGCGGAGCGCGATGAGGAACAGTTCGCCGAGCGACCGGTCCGTGAGCGGTGCACCAACGGAGACGATCGGGAAGAGGACGAACGCCAGGAAGACTCCGAGTCCGATCTTGACCGGTCCGGGGATGGAGAGGTTGCCGAACATCGGCGCCGCGACGAACATGCTCGTACCGCGCAGCAAGAGCATCAGGAAAAGGGCGAATTGTTCGGTCGGGATGGTCACCGGTCACCTGT
Source organism: Bacteroidota bacterium (assembly GCA_013361065.1). Classification (GTDB taxonomy): domain Bacteria; phylum Bacteroidota; class Ignavibacteria; order UBA10030; family UBA8401; genus UBA8401. The sequence continues at coordinate 4,461 of JABWAK010000024.1, read as the reverse complement.
TGAGTGTGGGGATCTTCTGGAAGAGATCGATGGTGAAGGACGACATGACATCGATCATCCACGGCAGGGTGACGACGAGGATGATGCCGATGATGATCATCTTCGGCACGAACGTGAGGGTCACTTCCTGGATGGAGGTGGCGGCCTGCAGGATGGAGATGAACAATCCCACCACGAGCGACAGCAGCAGCACCGGCGCGGCGATGAGCAGCGCGGTGAAGAACGCTTCACGGATGAGATGGACGACGAACTCTTCGGTCATGGGGACACCTTACTGGAAACTGCTGATGAGCGATGCGATCACAAGGTTCCACCCGTCCACCATGATGAAGAGCAGGATCTTGAACGGCAGCGAGACCATGCTGGGCGGGAGCATCATCATGCCCATGGACATGAGGACGCTCGCCACGACCATATCGATGATGAGGAACGGGATGAACAGGATGAACCCGATCTGGAAGCCCATGCGCAGTTCGCTGATCGCGAATGCGGGGATGAGCACGTAGACCGGCACTTCGGTCCGGGTGGCCGGCTTCGGCATGCGGCTCATCTTGATGAAGAGCGCCAGGTCCTCCTCACGCGTCTGCCGGAACATGAACTCGCGGAGCGGCACGACCGCCTTCTCGTACGCGGCGGAGACGGAGATCTTCTTGTTCATGTACGGCTGGACCGCTTCGGTATTGACGCGGTCCCACACCGGCGCCATAACGAAGAAGGTAAGGAACAGGGCGAGGCCGACGAGCACCTGTGCCGGAGGCATCTGCGGCGTGCCCATGGCCTGCTTCAGGAAATGGAGGACGACGATGATTCGGGTGAACGCGGTGGTCAGGATGAGGATGGCGGGAGCAAGGGAGAGTACCGTCATCATCAGCAGGATCTGCAGGGTGACGGAGATATCGTCCGGATTGGCCGACTTCCCCACTTCGATGCTCACCTTGGGGAGGGGCATCTGCTGCGCGGGCAGGAGCGCCGCGGCGGCCAGAAGGAGGAAGAGCACGAGGATGTACCGTTTGGTCATGTGATGGTCATTGCTTCGCTTCCATGCCTGGTGATGAAATGTGTTATCGCGATTCCGTTCGCCTCATAACACCGACGCTGCGTCATTGCTGTGCTGTGGTCCGTTTCAGGAAGACCGGTCCGTTCTCGCGGAGCCGCCGCATCAGGTCCCCGGCGTTCAGCACGATGCGACCCGGGTCCTGCGGCGTCTGCTGCTGTGCCTCCACCTGCCGCTGCAGTTCCTCGTCGTGGAGTTCCGTGAACATCTGCAGTCCCTGCTCGCTGGATCCGATGAGCAGCATCGTGCGGCCGACGCGGACCACGAAGAGGGACTGTTTCGGCTGCAGGGTGCGCTGGGCGAGCACATCGATCGCCACGGGCGAGTTGCGGACCGGGGCGCGGAGGCCGAGATAGCGGTTCACCACAAATGCGATGGCCGCCATGAGAGCGAGCACCACGGTGAGGGAGGCGAGCATCTGCAGGATGAGGGCTCCCACGTCAGCCTCCGATGCTCTTGAGCCGCTCGGATGATTCGATGAGCGAGGTGATGCGGATGCCGAAGTGCTTCTCGATGACGACCACTTCGCCTTCGGCGACCTTCTTGCCGTTCACGAGGATATCGACCGGTTCGCTGGCGAGCTTCTCCAGTTCGATGACGGAACCGCGCTGCAGTTCCAGGATATCCTTGATGAGCATCTTCGTCCGGCCCAGTTCGATGGAGACCTGCAGGGAGAGATCGAACAGGAGGTCGATCTTCATGTCCTTCTCCTTCTCTTTCGCCGCGGCGGCCTGTTCCTGTGCCTGCATCTCTGCCAGCATCTGTTGTTCGATCATCTGTTCGGAATCCATGGTCCTTCTCCCTGATTAATGCACATTGGTGTTCACGCGTTCGATCCGCACGGCGGATTTGCCGTTGGAAACGCCCGGTTTCCCGTAGAAACGGGTGGTGCCGCCGATCTCGATGGCGGTCTCGCCGTTCACGGGGATGGCGGTGCGGATGACATCGCCGGGCTGCAGTTCGGCCAGCTCCTTCACGCTGAGCGTGGCGCAGCCGAGGATGACCGACACCGGCAGTGTGGTCTGCTCGATCTTCTTCGCCATCACGCGGCTCCAGCCCTTCTTGGACTGCGCCATGGAGATGGCATTCACGGACTGGGTGTTGAGCTTCGCCAGTTCATCCTCCAGGGCAAACGTGGGGAAGCAGATGTTCATCATGAATTTCTGATCGCCGATGGAGACCTCGAACGAGACGAGCAGGATGATCTCGGACGCCGGGGCGATCTGCACGAACTCCCCTTCCGTCTCATAGCGTTCCATCTGGAAGGTGAACGGAGCAATGGTCTTCCAGGCCTTCTGCAGGTCGGCCACGGCGCGCTGCGTGATACCGCGGATGATGGTCTGCTCGATCTGCGTGAGCAGGCGCGCGTTCTTCTCTTCGCCCACCGGACCGCCGAGCATGCGTGAGACGATGGAGAGGACGAGCTGCGGATTCAGTTCCAGCACCGCGAGCGCATCGGATTCGACGATGCGGAAGACGTACAGACAGCTCGGACTGCCGATGGAGAGCACGAACTCGGAGTAGAAGAGCTGATCGATCGATGCGAGCGAGATGCTGACGGTGGTCTGCAGCCGGGAGATGAGGAAGGAGCTCAGCGTTTCCGCGAAGCTCTCATGCACCGCCTGCAGCGTGCGGAGCTGGTTCTTGGAGAGCCGGTGCGGCAGACGGAAATCGAACGTGATCGCTTCTTTGCCGCCGCGGGGCGTGAACCCGGTCGCTTCGGGTACGGCGACATTCACCGACCCGCTGTTGATGCCGGCGAGCAGGCTGTCGATCTCTTGTTGTGAAAGTATCTCGGCCATGGTTATTGGATGATGAACTTGCTGAAGTACACGTTCCGGACCTTGCCGGTCCTGAGGTTGGCGTTCACTTTCTCCAGGATCTCCTTGCGGAGCGTCTCCTTGAACTGCGGGATGGTGAGTTCCTCCAGCCCTTTGCTCGTCAGCACGGAGTTGAGGATATCGCGCGTCTGGATCTCCTTCTGCTCGAGTTCCGCTTTGATCTCGGCCGTCGGGACCTCGAGCCCGACCGTGGTGAGCAGGAAGCGCGTTCCGTTGGTGCCGGCGGGATTGATGATGAGATCCTTGATGACGAGGACCTGCGCTGCTTCCTCCTTCACATCGGCGGCAGGTTCAGCTTCCGGTGCGGCATGCTGCTGGCCGCCGGCCATGGAGGGAGCGATGAACTTCACAAAGACGAAATAGATCAGAACGATCTGTACCAGCACGATGGGAATGCCGATCATCAGGATCTTCTTGAGCGAGAATGAATCCTTCGGTGTTTCTGCCGCCGGCGCTGCCGGGGCATTTGCGGGGGCTGCTTCTTTTGCCATACCAGGGTCTCCTTTTCGGGGAGCTATTCTGCAAAGGGTATGCCATGCCCCTTGCCGCTGAATATGGCTGAAAACATTGAAGTTACAGAGGTTTTCAGGAGGGAGTATAAACGGCAACGCCTCACAATGGCCAATATTAGCCATGTGAGGAATTACCGCAGGGCGGTCCTCAGACCGCCCCGAAGGAGCCGGACGGTCCGGTCAGGGACCGCCCGGTTCTGTTACCGCGTGTTACCGTTTGAGGTTCACGACCTCGTTCAGGATCTCGTCACTGGTGGTGATCACGCGCGCATTGGACTGGAAGCCGCGCTGCGCCACGATCATCTTGGTGAACTCGTCCGGAAGATCGACGTTGGACTGTTCCAGCGACCCGGAGATGATGGCGGAACGGGAACCTTCGCCGGCGGTGAGGATCACCGGGATACCGGAGTTGGCCGACACATCGAAGAGACCGTCTCCCGTACGGGAGAGACCGTTCGGATTATTGAACTCTGCCAGCATCACCTGACCGAGGAAAATGCTCTGGCCGTTGGAGAAGGTGGCATTGATGTATCCGTTCGAATCGATGTCCCACTTGGAGAGTTCACCGGCGGTATATCCGTCCTGCGAACGGGACGAGACCGACATGGCGCCTTTGTTCTGGGTGATGCCGCGGAACTCTCCCGGCTTGCCGAACTGAAGGTCGATCATCATATCCAGCGTACCGGTACCGGTCGTGAATTTCAGCGCTGTATCGGTATCGTAGGTCATCGCCTTGAAGGAACCGTTATCATTGAAACTGATCGTCCCGGAAGCTCCTGCGGTCGTCGTTGCCGGGGCCGGCACGGTCGCCGTCCAGCTCCACTCATTCGCTGCTGCCTGCTTCGTGAAGCGGATGGAGAGGGAGATCGGATTGCCCTGCGTATCGTATACCGTGACCGTGGAATCGGTGGTAGTGCCGGTCGCTGCGCTCGGATCGAGGTTCCCGGAGAACTCAGCCTGCGTGGTCGCTTTCGCCGGTGACTTGCGGTCCGCATCGATGCGGAGGTTCTCCAGATTCGTGCCGCTGAGGATATTGCCGAACTGATCGGCCATC
>JABWAK010000023.1 GCA_013361065.1 Bacteroidota bacterium | reverse complement strand
TCAGGATGGTCTCTTTCCGTTCCTCCAGTTCCAGCAGGTAGTCGAAGCGGTCAAAGAGGTTGCGCAGCTGCGTCTCGTCCATCTCGCCGGTCTTCTCCTTGCGGTACCGGGCGATGAAGGGGATGGTGCCGCCGTCCGCTCGGAGTTCGAGTGCTGCGGTGACCTGACGGGGCTGAAGGGAGAGTTCTTGCGAGAGGAGTTTGGGGATATCCAACATAGGAACAATTATCAATTAACAATGAACAATGGATGGATTATTTTACAATGAAACAAAGGGACAATGAGCAATCAACAATGGAGCAATGAACAATTAACAATGGAACAATGAACAAGTTTTTGGATCAATTGCATTCTTTATCGGTATTGAATCAATGACTCAATGGACCGATGAATCAATTTCTCGAACAGGTTTGGACCATTGAACAGTGGAACAATGAACAAGTTTGGATCAATTGCACTCTTTATCGGTATTGAATCAATGACTCAATGGACCGATGAATCAATTCCTCGAACAGGTTTGCTCCAATGAACAATGGAACAATGAACACGTTTGGATCAATTGCACTTATTATCAGTAATGAATCAATGACTCAATGGACCGATGAATCAATTTCTCGAACAGGTTTGCTCCAATGAACAATGGAGCAATGAACACGTTTGGATCAATTGCATTCTTTATCGGTATTGAATCAATGTCTCAATGGACCGATGAATCAATTTCTTTACTCCTCCAATACCGTTGTACAAATAAAGCACCGCAGAAATAACCGGCATTCCTGCGGTGCGGGAGTAAGATAGGAGAGAATTGGTGATTTACAAAACAGAATTTTTCAGAATTGTGTGCCGATGATGCTCGCACGCAACGGTCATTTTCCCCGGAGCACGATGGACTTGGTTGCAAATGATTCATCCTGCAGGAAACCTACAATGAACGTACCGATTTTGTTACACCAAACGTCTTGCAAATGGATAGAAGTGCCATTGAATTTTTCAAAAAGAAGCCAGTCTGTTCCATTAAAGTGATAGATTCTTCCAGGAAATCCCACAGCAAAAATATTGTCGTCGGAAGTCCCTGATATACGCGTAAGTGATCTGTCGGTATCAATGATCTTCTTCCAAGTATCGTTCTCCAGCCTGAACACACCATCCTCACCGCAGGAATAGGTGGTTCCTTGCGGACTTGTCCACAGATCGCTATTTCCCCAACGGAAATTCAGTTTCGGCATGCCGTAACCGCTGCTGTCCATCGGGGTCCACTTGCCGTTCAGATACTTCAAAATATAGGATGCGGAAAATCCAGAGGGGGTGTCGTATTTACTACAGAGCATATAAGGGTACTCAATATCTTTAATGATGAATGTATTATTGAGTTCATAGGAGACCGGCAAGTAATGCCGTTTCCAAACGGTCCCATTGTAGTGGTACAGGGTCCCGTCCGCTCCGCCGGTCCAGAGATCGGAAGATGAAGTGCCGCCGATGCACTCCAATCCGCGCCCGGTCGGGACCGTATGCTCCTTCCAGACCGTACCGTTGTACTGCAGGATCAATGAACTGTCGAGATAATTCGGCGGAGGATTCCCGTTGGCATACGTCCTGCTGCCGACCACCCATAGGTCTCCGGAGGGGAATCCGAGCACACTGCGCAGTTCAAGTGCCCCGGTGATCGGTCCCCCTTCCCGCACATGAAATCCTGTGGTGCTCCATGTTGATCCGTTGAACCGGTACATCGTTCCTGCCGTGGACGCGAAATTATGTCCGACAGTGTACACATTCTCGGCGGAGAATCCCCATATCCGGGACATCGATGTTTGAAAACTGCCGGGAAGTGCGATCGTATCTACGGCCCATTGGTACGTTCGGGGGTCCTTCCATTCTTCCGCAGGTACAGACTGCTCCCGGCAGCCGGGATGGATCAGCATGAACACGAAACAAACAGAGAACGAAATGTTGATTGTACGCATGCTGTCACCTACCCGTGATTTATTTCGACAAGATCAACTTAATTCTCAATTTCTATGCCGTATTATGATGCAAAATCTTGCGTTCAGAGGCATCACATTTCTCACTTTTGCAATTATTATACAATCCGAATATTGTTGTATCTATTATTGTGTCCAGAATCTAAGGTAGTGAGGTTTTCGCAACAATCATTGTCAATTGAGGTATTTGGGAATACTATCATTACTCCGGTCACATTCTATCTGCTTTACCACTGCTCATTTGAACTTCCCCCCAAATTTCGCTACACTGGGACATTCCATCCACCATTCAGGCGTATTTCTCTATGGCAGTGATCCCCAAAGAACGGCACATCGGCAAAGTAAAGAGCATGACCAGCTCTGCATTCATCGTCTCGCTGGACGACGACCTGTTCACCATGGAGAGGACGGTGAACGGGAAGAATTATCGGGTGGGACAGATCGGTCAGTTCATCGTGATGCCGGTCGGCGAGGTGGAGGTGGTCGGCGTGATCAACCGCGCCTACCAGGCCACGGAACTGAACCGTGAGCTGGAAGCGCAGGTGATCGGCTCGGTGAACAACGGCAAGTTCCAGAAAGGGATCGCATCGTTCCCCACGCTCGGCAACGACGTCTATATGACCGACGAGGAAGGGGTGGCGACCATCTTTGCATCGTTCGCCCAGTACGGGTTCGCGGTCGGCGACATCTCCGGTTTCCCCGGCGAACGGCAGTACATCGATCCGAACAAGTTCTTCGGCAAGCATATCGCCGTGCTCGGCTCCTCCGGTTCCGGGAAATCGACCACGGTCGCGTCCATCCTGCAGAAGGTACACATGTTCGAGAACACCCATGTGATCATGCTGGATATCCACAATGAGTATTCCGCCGCCTTCCGCGAGTACGGCAACCTGATCAACATCACCGAGCTGGAGATGCCGTACTGGTTCATGAACTTCGAGGAGATGCGCGAGATGTTCGTGGACGAGAACGAGCCCTCCGCTCAAAGCCAGATCATGATGCTGAAGGACCTGGTGCTGAACGCCAAGAAAGCGCGCAATCCGGAACTGCAGTCCATCATCACCGTCGATTCCCCCGTCTATTACGATCTGAACGAGGTCCGCGCGAAGTTCCAGTTCTACGATACCGAGCGGGTTACCACCAGCACCGGCGTGCGCGAGGGACCGTTCTTCGGCCAGTTCTCGCGTTTCCTTGTCCGGCTGGACAGCAAGATGACCGACCTGCGTTACGCGTTCATGTTCAAGCCGAAGAAGTTCAAGGATTCCAACGCACTGAAGGATATCCTGAACCGGCTGCTCGGCATCGAGGACAAGAAGCAGATCACCTGTATCGACCTTAGCGGCGTGCCGTTCGACATCGTGAACACCATCGTGGCGCTGCTGGCGCGGACAGTGTTCGATTTCAATTTCTGGAATAAGAACAAGTCCGACTTCCCGATTCTGATGCTGTTCGAGGAGGCGCACAACTATCTGCCGCAGATCCCGACCCCCTATAATAGAGCGGCGCGGAAGATCGTGGAGCGCATCGCGAAAGAGGGACGCAAATACGGCGTCGGCTGCATGATCGTCAGCCAGCGTCCATCCGAACTTTCGGAAACGATCCTCTCCCAGTGCAACAACTTCGTCATCCTTCGCCTGACCAACCCCACGGACCAGGCGTTCGTGAAGAAGCTCGTCCCCGATTCGTTCGCCGGCATGTTCGACATGCTCCCCTCCATGCGCCAGGGTGAAGCGCTCTTCGTCGGCGATGCGACGGCATTACCGTCCCGCGTGCAGCTGGATTACCCGCAGCCGCCGCCGAACAGCTCGGACATCCTCTTCTATGACAAGTGGGTCGCCGCGGAGAATCCCACCGATGTGAGCGAGGTGGTGGATCGGTGGTGGAAACAAGAAAGAGATTAGAAATTATCAGATTATCAGATTAGCAGATTATCAAAATTATCAAGATTCCAAGATTATCAAGATTATCAAGATTTCTGCTGACAGCTGATCGCTGACCGCTGAAAGCTTCAATTATTGTAACTATTTTTGCTAGTACCTAACACCTAATACCTTACGCCTTCAACGAGGTTCCACCTGTCTTCTCTTGATGCCCCAAAATGAAAAACCGTCTTGAACTAAAGATCCTTCTGCTGATGATCGTGGTGCTGATCATCGGTTTCGGGACGTATGTGATCGTGTCGATCAACCGCGAGTCCGAGGTGCTGCTGGAGCAGCAGCGGGAGAAATCGCGGCTGTTCGGCGAGACGGTGATGGTCGGTATCCGCAATGTGATGCTCTCCGGCAAGGCGCCGTACGCGGCGGAACTGGTGAACGATGCACGCGAGAATCTGGAATTCGGCACCCTGCGGGTGTATGACAATACCTCTAAAGAGGTCTTTCCGGATGAGGGACGCGGAGTGATCGCGGGGGCGGGGGACCAGCAGGTACGCCACGCCATCGAGCAGGAAACGGAGCTGATGTTCTCCGTCTCCGATTCCACCGGCGCCCATATGGTGCGCATCGAACCGCTCCGTAACGAACGCGAATGTCAGCAGTGCCACAGCGGCAACCATACGGTCCGCGGCGTTACCCGCCTCACGCTCGATCCCTCCCTGATGTCCGTCCACGCACAGAAGATGGCCGCACACAACACGTCCGATACCAAACGGGAGGTGGCCGAGATCATCAGTAATACGCTGGCTGCCGGGTTCCGCAACATCATGCTCGCGGGTCAGGGGGAGCTGATGGACACGCTCGTCCGGCGCACGGCGCGTCTGCCGTTCATCGAGAAGATCAAGGTCTATGACCGCTTCGGCGCTGTCCATTTCGGCGAAGAGGAGCGTCTGGCGCATGAGGATTCGGTGATGCGTGCCATTCAGGATGCTGCCCCGATCATGTATGCGGAGAAGAACAACCGTGTGCTCACCCGGCTCATCCCGTTCCGCAACGAGGAGCGCTGCCAGGTCTGCCACGGCTCCAAGAGCCAGTGGCGCGGGGTGATGGAGGTGTCGCTCAGGACAGAGCGGCTCTCGATGCGTCCCAAAGAGTTGGAGATGCAGCTCACAGCGATGCTCCAGGCGACCATTGGTGTCGGATTCCGCAGCATCATGCTGGTGGGGAAAGGGAGCTATGCGCGGGCGTTCATCAACGATGTCCGTGCGATCGGTGCCGTGAAGGATCTGCGTGTGTTTGACAACGACGCGAATGAACGGTTCGTGAACAACCAGTCGAAGGACCATGGACTGGAGTTCGTGAAGAGTGCGCTGGCGAAGGATACGGTGATCGAAGCGATGCAGACCATCGACGGCGAGGAGTTCCTCGTCCGCTACACTACGCTCCGGAACGAGAAGCGGTGTCAGGTCTGCCACGGGGACGACCACACCATCCGCGGCGTGGTGGGGGTGACCACCTCCATGGCGGCGGTGAATGCCACCATCGCACAGAACCAGGTCTATTCGCTCATCGCCGGAGCGTTGACCATCCTGCTGGTCTGGCTCGTGCTGCGGGTCTTCATGAAGGCGGTGGTCGTACGGCCGATCGGGTCTCTCGGCTCCGTCGTGCGCGAGGTGGGGAACGGGAATTTCTCCGTATCCTCCTCCATCACCTCCAATGATGAGATCGGCGACCTCGGCAAGCGCATCAACGAGATGATCGTGGGGCTCCGCGAGCGGTTCCACCTGCAGAAGTTCGTCTCGCAGCAGACAGTGGATTATGTCCAGCGCGCTTCCGAGATGGGTGTGAAGCTCGGCGGCGAGCGGAAGGTAGCGACGGTCTTCTTCTCCGACGTCCGCGGTTTCACGGCGTTCTCCGAGACGGTGGAGCCGGAGCGGGTGGTGGCGATGCTGAACGGCATCCTCAGCCGGCAGGCAGCGATCGTGAAGAAGTACGGCGGGGATATCGACAAATACGTGGGGGATGAGCTCGTGGCGGTCTTCCAGGGCGAGCAGATGGTGAAGCATGCGGTGCAGTGCGCGGTGGAGATCCAGCAGATGATGTGCTCGCTGCCCGAGGCGACGGCGGACGGTATCGCCATCGGCATCGGCATCAACACCGGCGAGATGGTGATGGGTGCGATGGGGAGCGAGGAGCGGATGGATTTCACGGTGATCGGCGATGCGGTGAATCTCGGCGCGCGTCTCTGCAGTGCGGCGGGCCGCGGACAGGTGATCGTTTCGGAATATTCGGCGAAGTACCTCAAAAAGGAGAAAGGGATCGCGCTGAAGAAATTGAAAGCGCTCTCCGTGAAAGGGAAGGCGAAGCCGATCGCAGTCTATGAGGCGACGGCGGGGTAGGGCGGGCGAGGCATTATTGGCGGGCATATTGATCACGGGCGGACGGGAGTCCGCCCGTGCTATTTTGAGGCGCGCGGATCCCATCATCCCTGGGAGCGTGCGGATACCCATCCGCACGCGTCTTTGAAAATAATGAATGCCCATCCGCACGCGATAAAAAATTCCCATCCGCACGCGTTCAGAATCGATGAAATCCGCGCGCAATGTTCGTCCGCCCCAAGGCCATCGCCCGCCCTCCTGCGGAAAGCATTGGCATCCGGGACGACAATGAAATTGGATAGCATCGAAGGGATCGATTGTCGTATCATCTGTCGCCGGATGGTCCGGCAATATTCGATCGATCCAATCCGCCGTCATGCCGTTCCCTGTTCGCAAGCGATATCGTCTGCCCTATTTCAATTATGCCAGTTCCCATCTCTCCTTTGTCACGATCTGTACGGATAAGCGCGTTCCGTTGTTCGGTGCCGTCAGGAATGGTGTGATGCATCTCTCCCGGGAGGGAAGGATGGCGGATGAATCCTGGCGATTGATCCCGCAGCTCTGCGAGTATGCATCGATCGATGAATATGTGATCATGCCGGATCATCTCCACGGCATCATCGAGATCCGGAATCCGGATGAGCCGCGATCGATCCCGGCACCGGTCTTTGCCGTTCGCCAGCGGTCCGTTTCCACCGCGGTCCGCAATTTCAAATCGGCAGTGACGACGAAGATCCGAAAGCTGCATGACGATCCGGGATGCATCGTCTGGCAGTCGCGATTCTATGAGCGGATCATCCGCAGCGAGGAAGCATTGGACCGAATCCGTGACTATATCCGCAATAACCCGTCAGCGTGGGAGGCCAAACAGCGACGGCGGCAGTGATCGGTGGTCCGCCGCTTTGCTTTTCTTGCTCTTCTTCACTATCCTCAAACGGACATTGGTCCGTTCCATGACCCCATACTTCCGTTCCATACCGCTCCTGCTCGTTCTGCTGTGCGCAGCCTTCTCCCCCGCCCAATCCTCGAAACATGAGGTGCGTGCGGTGTGGATCTCCTCGGCCGGCGGGGATTGGCCGACTTCCACCGATCCGGCGGAGCAGCAGCGTTCCCTCCTTGCGATCTTCAATACCCTTCAGGAACAGCATTTCAACACCGTCTTCTTCCAGGTGCGGCCGCGCGGCAACGTGCTGTACCGCTCCGCGCTGGAGCCGTGGGCGTCGCAGCTGACCGGTGTGCTCGGGCGGGACCCGGGATACGATCCGTTGGAGTTCGCCATCGCCGAAGCACACAAGCGGGGACTGGAGCTGCATGCATGGTTCAATGTGGCAAAGGTGTGGGGGAGTGACAATCTTCCGGCGCATCAGCAGCATGTCACCCGCAGGCACCGGGAGTGGGTACGGCTGTTCGAAGGGGAATGGTGGCTGGATATGGGTGAGCCGGATGCGCGTGCATACACGGAAGCGCTGGTGAAGGAACTAGTGAGCAGTTACGACATCGACGGGATCCATTTCGATTATATCCGCTATCCGTCGCCGTCGTTCGAGGACTGGGGTTCGTTCACGAAATGGGGGGACGGCGTGGAGCGGCCGGAATGGCGCCGGAACAACATCACGGCATTCGTGCGGAACGTGTATGCCTTCGTGCAGAAGGAGAAACCGTGGGTGAAGGTCGGCTCCGCACCGCTCGGCATCTACCAGTCCATCCCGGGCGCACAGTCATCGTTCAACGGATACTCCGGCGTGTTCCAGGATTCGCGGCGGTGGCTGCGCGAAGGGATCCACGATTATCTTACGCCGCAGCTCTACTGGACCATCGGCGAACAGAAAAATCCCAACGACCCGGATTTCTATCAACTAAGCAGCGACTGGGTGAACGAGAATGCGCAGCGGCATATCTACATCGGGATCGGTGCGTACCGTGATGCGGTGCAGGAGGAGGTGAAGGAACAGGTGCGGCTGACGCGGGAGGAGGGGGCGCAGGGGCAGGCGTTCTTCCGCTACGAGAATGTTGCAGCGGTGATCGAACAGAACGGACCGCTCTATACCGCTCCGGCGCTCGTCCCGCCAATGGCGTGGAAGGATTCCATCCCGCCGAATGCGCCGAAGGAGATCACGGTGACGAAGGAGAAAGGGACGGCAGTGATCACATGGAAGGAACCGGATGCAGCACAGGACCGGGAGCCGGTGCACCGCTATGTGGTATACCGTTCCATGCAGAAGAAGATCGATACTCGACGCGCGGAGAATATCGCGGCGGTCGTTCCGGCACCGCAGAGATTATACCGGGATGAATCATCGGACGGACGGGAGTACTTCTATACAGTGATGTCGTTGGACCGTGCGGGGAACGAGAGCGGCGCTCCTGTGACGACCGTCTCCGAACTGCAGCGGATCCTGACGCGGTATGAGCGTCCGCGGCGTGCCGTGACCGTCTGGAATACCGTACCGGCGCCGATGACCGGACGCAGCTACATCATGTTCGATCTTCCTGCACGGATGCCGGTGCGCTTATCTCTGTCCGGTCCCAGCGCAGGAACGCCGACCATGCTGGTGAATGACACCCGCACTGCCGGCCTGCACGTTGTGGCAGTGGACCTTGCTGCCTTCCCTGCCGGCGCCATCGAATACCGGTTGTCGGCAGGGGATTCCACGATCGTACGGACCATCGTCAAACCATGAACCTCTAGGCGGTTCAGTTCTCCGCCGTGACCGGCGAATGGAGGATGGACCGATAGAACGTCACCAGCATTTCATTTTCCTCTGTTTCCGCAGCTTTTTCCACCGCTTCCCGGCCTTCCTCGCCGCACACGGATACCAGCGCCCATGCAGCAGAGATCTTCACATTATCGGCCTTATCGGCGGAGAGCAGTTCGATGAGTTCATCCACTGCACCCGTCAATTTGTAGCGGCGGATATGATTTGCGGTGCTGGTGACCACTCCGGTATTCTCGGAATGAAGATTCGCGATATAATTCTTCTCCGCTTTCACCCAATCGACCCCTTCCGCAGAACCTTTCGGGGTGGATGCGAGAACCGTAGAAACACCGAAGCAGACAACGAACAGCACGGACATCGTCTTCATAACTCCTCCTATGGATTGTGTTGTGGCTGGCTTTTCTCGGTGGGTGCATGTACAAACGGATGCGCTTCCGAAAAGTTTCCATCAAAGATCGAATACAGCAGGTATGAAATAACAACGCTGCAAAGATACGCGCGCAATATGAAGGAATGAAAAGGAGGGGATGATGCAAAGGTTACGGTTGCGTCAGTTTTTGGACAATTGTCAAGGTCACACGGAGAGTTCGCTGCGCTGTATCTCGCGTGATGAGCCGGGAGTGAGTCCGTCGATACCAAGAGCGCCGATCCTCACACGCACCAGACGCAGCGTTGGGTGACCGACGGCGGCGGTCATTTTGCGCACCTGCCGGTTACGCCCTTCGCGGAGCACAATGCTGAGCCATGCGGTCGGCACATTCTTGCGGAACCTGATCGGAACGGACCGTTCCGGGAATCCGGGATCATCGGAGAGCAGCGTCACCTCGGCAGGACGTGTCCGCTCACCCTCGATCACCACACCGCTGCGGAGTTGTGCCAGAGCCTGCTCGTCCGGAACCCGTTCCACCTGTGCATAATACGTCTTGGGATGACCGAACGACGGATCGGTCAGCTTCTTCTTGACGACATTATCGTTCGTCAGCAGCAGCAGACCTTCACTATCATAATCGAGCCGGCCCACCGGGTAGACATCCTTCGGAAGGGAGAGGAAATCGCTCAGTGTTTTCTTCCCCGGTTCAGGAGAGAATTGGGAGAGGACGTTGAAGGGTTTGTAGAACAGAATATAGATCATTACAAAATTATCAAGATTATCAAGATTGCAGGATTATCATGAAAACTGAAACCAAAATATCTGTCACATGTCGTTAGAATGTTGATAATCTTGATAATTTTAAAATCTTTGAATGCTTTTTAAAAACCCATGGCCTTGTTCATGAAATCGACGAGCGGTGCGAGTTCCTGACAGTACCGTGCGATGACCTTCGGGAAATCCTTCCGGTAACAGATCTCCTCCTTCAGGTCGACACCCGTGAAGAACTGCTTCATCTTGAGCCATTCGATCATCGGGTGGTCGGGCGGGAATCCTTTCGGGGGACGGGAGAGAGTTGCGCCGTTGATGCCGCGGAACATCTTCCTGAACGACGGTTTGTTGATGACGGCGAGGAATTCCTTCGGCCGGGCCGCGATGGCGGTGCGGATCTGTTTCAGCTGGTCGTTGTCCGGCATGTAGATGCCGCCGCCGATGAAGACCTCACCCGGCGCGATGTGCAGGTAATAGCCGGAACCTTCGAATCCTTTCGGTTTCCCTTTCAGGACGAAATGCGCCGCCATGTGGGTCTTGTACGGCGTCTTGTCCTTGCTGAACCGCGTATCGCGGTAGATGCGGAACATGGAACGCTTCGGATGGACATCGAACTGCGGTGCGAAGTCGGCCATGAGCGGCTGCATGGCAGCGATGAAGCTCTGCATGGGGAACTTGATCTGCTCCTCGTAGTCCTGCTTATGGGCGGCGAACCATTCCCGGTTGTTGTTCTTCTTGAGCCGGCGGAGGAAGGCGACGCTCTCCTTCGGGAATCCTTCGAATGGGGGGAAATGCTGTTCGTCCAGTTCTCTGAGCATGGTTCTCCTGCGGTTGCATGGGGGAATGATGGTGTGCCGCTGCGGACCGTGCCGGCAGCGGTCACTGCTGCCGGGCTGCCGGGATGGTGACGGTGACGGCCGTGCCGCGGCCGAGTTCGCTCTCGATCTTCACGCTGCCGCCGAGCATGTTCACGCATTGCTGCACGATGGTCAGTCCCAGTCCGGTACCGTAGATGTTCGCCACGTTGGAGGCGCGGAAGAAGGAGGAGAAGAGATGCTTCTGTTCCGCGGCCGGGATGCCGATGCCCTGGTCCTCGATGCGGAGCGTGCAGAGTCCGTCGGCCAGCTCCACATGTGCACGCACCTCGGTGCTGTCCCGCGAGTACTTGAACGCATTGGAGAGCAGCTGATGGACGATGGTCCGTACGAGGGTCTCGTCCGTCTGCACGGCGGCGATCTCGCCTTTCTCGGAGAGGATGAAGCGGTGCTGTGATTCGAGGTCCGCTGCGAGTTCCTTGGCGGAGGTCTGCAGGACCGATTCGATGTTCACCGTGCCGATGGTCAGGCGGTACTGTTCCGCGGATGCGCGGGTGGTGAAGGTGACATCCCGGACGAGATCGATCATCTGCCGGATCGATTCATTGATGCGCAGGAAGGAATGGTACCGGCGCTCATCGCTCCATTTATCCATGAACCGTTCGAGCAGTTCGGTGTTGGTGGCCACGGTGACGAGCGAGGTGCGGAGCTGGTTGCTCACCATGCCGATGAAGCGCGATTTGAGGTCCTGCAGTTCCTGTTCCCGTTCCTTCGCGGCGGCGAAATGCCGCTGGGAATCCTTCTCCACCGTCCGGTCCAGGATGAACCCGACATATCTGGTGCTCTCGCTGTTGGGATGGATATCGACGAAGGTGACGAAGGCGGAGATGGCGTCGTTGGTGGCGGCGAGGATGCGGGTCTCCCCCTGGAACTGTTCCGAGCGGTTCTCCGTGTTCTTCCACTGCTCCTCATAGAACGCCCGTTCCTCCTCCGGGAAGAGACGGGAGAAATGCTTCCCGCTCAGCTCGGTCATCCCGTAGCCGACCAGTTCCTCCAGCGGTGCGTTGCAGTATTCACATTCCCCCAGGGCGTTCACGACGAAGACCGGGATCGGGACGCTGCGGAGGATGGCATGGATGCTCCGTCCGGCGATGTCCGCATCGGCGGTCGCGCCGGTCAGTTGTGTCTGCAAGGCCGCGATGGCGTTGGCCTGTTCACGCAGCCGTTGTTCCAGTTCGCCGATGTGGGCGTAGAGCCGCTGTTTGCTCTCCTGCAGCGCATGTTCGGTGGCCTGGCGTGCGGTGGATTCCTCCTGCAGCAGCGCCTTGGTCTTCTCCAGTTCCTCGCTGGTCACCGTGAGCAGCAGTGCATGTTCGGCGGTCTGCCGCCGCAGTTCCTCTTCGTTGCGCTGGTACTCCTCGGTGAGCGCGCTGCGGGCGCTGTTCAGCGATTCGTTCGCGCCGCGCGTGGCGCTGAGTTCGTTCTGCAATTGTTCCAGCTGGTGCTGCAGTGCGCGGATGCTCTCCTGCGAGCGCACGTCCGCCGAGCGGAGTTCCTCCGCTTCGCGCTGCAGTGCATCATGCTTCTCCTGGAGTTCCATGGATTGACGGATATGGTTGGAGAGGATCTGCTGTTCGCGCTGTGCGTGGGAGGAGGAGAGTGCTGCCCGTTCCGTTTCGAGTGCCGTCCGGCGCGCTTCCTCCTCTGCGAGACGCGTGCTGAGAGACTGCCGTTCCTGCTGCTCCGCTGCGAGCGCGGCGGTGTGAGCGGCCAGCTCCGCCGCCAGTGAGGTCCGCTGCCGCTCCTCCTCGTCCAGCCGCGCCTTCAATGCCTGCGCCTGCTGCTGTTCCGCTTCCAGCTGCTCCTGCGTCTGGATGCGGAGGCTCACCTGATGCTGCAGTTCGGCGTTCAATGAACCGATCCGCTGCTCTTTCGCGGTCAGATCGGTGGAGAGTGCGCTGCTCTTCGACTCTCCGGCGTCCGCTTTCGCGCGGACCTCGGCAAGGTTGCGTTCCACGGTCTCGAGTTCCTTCTGCAGTGCGGTGCGTTGTGCGGTCTCGCGCTGAAGCTGATCGGTGAGGGATTGGATCTGTTTGTCCTTTGCCAGTACTTCGCTGCTGAGGGAGACGCTCTTGGTCCCTTCGGTGAGGATATGCGCGCGGGTCTCGATGATCTGCTGTTCCTTCTCCTTCAGTGCAGCCTCCAGCCGCTGTTTCTCGGAGGCAAGCTGCAATTCATTGTTGCGGAAGGTGAAGGACTTCGCCTGCTCCTCTTCCAGCAGACGGCCGAAGCGGCGGCGGAGGGTATAGTAGGAGAGTCCGGCGGCGCCGGTGACGATCAAGAATGCGTAGATGAGTACGTCCATGCCTGCCGTTAGTTTCCCGAGGATGTGTGGTCGTGTACGATACGCCACTCACCGCCGATGTTCCTGAATATGAGCGTGAACAAACCCCACGGTTCATCTGCGGACCGTTTCAGCCGCCAGGTGCCGAAGACCATCGCCGACTGCGGACCGAGGAACTCCACGGAGAGGTCCGTGAACGTGAGCGTGCCCATCCTCTCGCGGGTCGGATATCCTTTCCGGTACCGTTCGAGTGTTGCGGTCCAGCCGTAGGAGACCTTGCCGCCCGATGCGAACCGGAGGGAATCGCTCTGCGCATATCCCTTCATATAAGCAGGGATATCGCCGTTGTTCCATCCGTCCGCCTGCTGCTGCAGAACCGTCAGGATCCGGGTGCGGTCATCGGCGGTCTGTCCGGCGAGCGGAACGGCAGCGAGCGACAACCATATCGTGAACAGCAGCGGTCTCATGTCACGCCAAGATAAGAAAAACTTGGAACAATAAACCGGAAAAATTCACTCCAGGAAGCGGGAACGATGTTCCGGAGACGGGACAGGGCAGGAGGAATACCGCGGTGCGATGCGGTAGCGGAGACGGGCGACCAGATCATAGACGCTGTCGCGGAGGGAACGGGGGATGAACCGGAAGAGGAGGAACAGGGAGAAACCGCCGCCGAGGTATTCTGCGATGCGGAGCAGTCCGTCCGACCGGAGGCGGAGCGTTTCCGTGCCCTCGGAGGTCTCGATCACGATGAGGGAATCAGCGGAACGGAGCTGGGGATAGCGCTGCAGCAGGGCGCCGGCAGTACTGCCCTGCAGCGGAGCGAAACGCATCGTGCGGCGGCGGTCATGGCGCAGGATGAAACGGACGGAACCGTTGCAGAGACCGCACCATCCGTCATACAACAATAGCAGGTCCGGTCCGCTCTGGTTCAGTTGCCGCCCCACAGTGCTGCCGCGATCCGCTTCGCTTCGGCGATCGGTGCGCCCTGATTCCTGTTGGTGAGGATGAGGACCATCCGCTTCTTCTCCGGGAAGAGGAGCAGATGGTTGCGGAACCCGCGCGTGCTGCCGGCGTGATGCGGATGGCGTGAGCCGTTGTATTCCTCCACATGCCATCCCATGCCGTAGGGGATGAGCGTGCCGTCGTTGGCAGCGGCATCGGACCAGGCCTCGCGCTGCAGCGGTTCGCTGATGAGCGAGAAACGGAACAGCAGCGAGATCCACCGCGCCATCTCCTCCGCATTCGAATAGATGCCGCCATCCCCCAACACCGCGCTGGTGTTGCTCTGATCCGTCTCTGTCCAGACGCCGTTCACCAGTGAGTGACCATAGGCGCGGTTCGGAACAACGGAGATCCCATCCTCGAACGCGACCGTGGTGGACATCCCGGCCTTGTCGAAGATCTGCTGCTTCACGAAATCTGCGAAGCGGAGGCCGGAGGTCCGTTCCACGATGAGCGCCAGCAAGGCATAGCCGGTGTTACTGTACCGGTACCGGGAACCGGCGGGGAAGTAGAGCGATTCCGCACGGAACATCAGTGCAAGACAGTCGGCATCCTTCACCTGGTAGGTCTGCGTGTCCGGGACGAAGTCCTCATAATCCCACAGCCCGGAGGTGTGGTTGAGCAGGTTTCGGACGGTGATCTCCTTGCCGTAGAGCGGGAAGTCGGGGAAGAATTTCAGGATCTTGTCCTCCAGCGAGAGTTTCCCCTGTTCCTTCAGGATCAGCACCGACATGGCGGTGAACTGCTTCGTGACCGATGCCAGCCGGACGTTCGTTGCGGTGGTGAACGGGATGTTGTTCTTCACCGATGCGAGTCCGTACGCTTTCCGGAGGATGACGCTGTCGCCGTCCATCACCAGCACGGAAGCGCCCGGTCCGTCCGGCGATGCATAGTCCGCCATGATGGCATCGATGGGATCCTTCGTGGCGAGCGCCTGCGGTGCGGAGCATGATGCAGCGAGCAGTGATGCAAGAGTGAGGAGAGTGAAGAGGAGCGGACGTTGCATACTCAACCTATGCGGATGGTGGATATTGGTGACAGTGATCGGTCTTATTTCTTATTCAACGGGAATCCTCGACTCGGACTAAAGTCCTCGCTCAGGATGACCGAACATCAGGCAAAACGCCGGTTCGGTCAATTCGCCATGGCGCGAAGGATGAAGCGTGGGATGGTGACATCGAACGTGCCGCCTCCGCTGCGCTGCATGGTGTAGGTCCCTTCCATGAACCCTTCCATCGCTTCCAGGATGCAGAAACTGTTATAGCTGTGCGAACCTCCGGGCGGGATGAACGGCTGCTTGCCGATGACGCCGTCCCCTTCCACTTCCTCCACCTTGCCGGTATCGTGGGTGATGTACCAGTGACGGCGCAGCAACTGCACGGTGGTGTCGCCGAGGTTATCGATGGTGATGAAGTAGGCGAAGACGAACTTCCGGGACATGATATGCGACTCCGCTTCCAGATAGAGCGGTCGCACGGTCACTTTGATATTCTCGGTGATCTCGCTGAAGGAGGACATACCGGAGTATAGCTATTTCTTCTGAAAGATGCCGATGGTCCAGGTGCCGATGATGAGCAGCAATCCGGCCGCGGCGGCAGGGAGGGACTGGTTGTAGGAGCCGATCGCCATGACGGCGAATCCGGCCAGACGGAGGGTATCCAGGATCTGTTTATGCGTCCTCTTATAATAGCGTCCGAACGCGGAATTCTTCACTTTTTCCAGCTCCACGAACCGCATCAGCACCAGGGAGACGAACAGGGAGGGGATGAAGGCGATGATGATCCCGCCCGCGACCTCCTGCTGCCAGAACAGATAACACGCAACGAATCCGGAGATCCAGTCGGTGGCGAGACGGAGGGGGTGGATCTGTTGGTAGAGGTTTTTTTCGATCAGGTTCATATGAATGATTCCAAGATTATCAAGATTATCAGGATTATCAAGATTGAAAGATTGTCTGATTACGAATTATCAAATTTCAAATTATCAGATTATGGATCGATCTTGAGCGGGAATGGATCGAGACAAGATACTGTTTGCCGATCCCACAATGTTACAATTTCACATCGAAAATACTAGTGCTTACGGAGCGCTCTTTTGTCCGAAGTGCTGAATATAGTCGGCGACCTCTCCGGTTCCGTTGCGGAGCTGCTGCGCTTCGATGTTGCGGACGAACGAAGCGTAGTGAGCATCGTCCTCACAGAGGCGGCGGACGATGGAGGGGAGTTTCGCGATGTCCCGCTCGAAGATCCCCATGTGATTGTCCCGCACGAACTCCATGTTCCCCAGTTCCTGTTCCCAGAGATAGTCGATGATCACCGGCACCTTCTTCAGCATCAGGATCTCCATGATGGTGGACGCACCGCACTTGGTGATGGCGATATCGGCGGTGTTGAGCAGGTCATAGACGAAATCGACGAATCCGAAGACAAGCAGATGCGGATGGTCCTTCTGCAGCTCCGTTGCCTCGACGTGGAGTTCGCGGTTCTTGCCGCAGACGATGGCGATGTTCGCGTCCAGTCCGGCACCGAGCAGATGCTGCAGGATTCGCTTCCCGTGCGGAATGCCGTCCCCGCCGCCGATGATGAGGATGGTCTTGCGGGTGGGATCCAGTCCGAAGCGGGCGCGTGCGTCGGAACGCTGGTGTTCCGGGAGCGGCGCCGCGAACTTGCCGTCGATGATGAAGGGGAAGAGCGCGATGCTCCGCTCCGGGATGCCGCGGCGGAGGCAATGCTGACGGAGCCGCTCACTGAAGACCACGTACTGCTGTGCGCGCCGCTGGAACCAGAGCGGATGGGCGGTGAACGGGTCAGTGACGACTGTGATGACCGGGATGTCCAGTCCCAGTTCCTTCAGCACCTGATACACCGGCATGATCAGGAAGAAATGGAAGATGACGATCCTGGACGGACGGTGCTGTGCGATCATCCGCCGGATGTACGGTTTGATATAGATGTTCGCCGCCACCACATTGAAGAGGCCGATCGGCGGGAATTTGTTGGTGGCGTACAGGAATTCATAGTACCACTTCGCCTTCGCCTGCAGCATGCGGTATCCGTCCTCGATAACGTACCGCGCGAACGGCCGTGCTTCGGCGAGCCCGTCCACCAGCACCGGCTGGAGCGCCCCGCCGGTCTGTTCGGCGAGGTGCTTCGCAACGGAGCGTGCCGGCGCCAGGTGGCCGCCGCCGGTCCGGAGATAGAAGAACAGATAGGGGGAAGGGGAGGTCATTAAATAATTATCAAGATTGCAGGATTATCATGATTATCAAGATTATCAAAACTTGTCAGCGTTCGAGGGGGGAGTTGCTGCGCGTCATGGTGCCGGTGCGCAGCACTTCCAGGATCTTCTCGGTGCCGAGTTTGCGTGCTTTCAGGAATCCGGACCACGCCATATCCGCAATGGTGCCGTTGTCCAGCAGATCGTACAGCCATTGTTCGGTGAAATCGGGATTCTCCTGTTTCATGCCGGCATGGATCTCGAAGAGCCACTGCCGGTTGAAGCGCTCCTGCGACCCGATGGTCGGCGTCATGATGATCGGGATGCCGAGTCCGGCGTAAAAGGAGAGCTCACTCGGTTTCGTCCAAAGGATGTCGGTGGTCCGCATGGCGGTATTGAACTTCTGGAAGTATCCGTGCATCGTATCATCGTGGATGACGGTGATGTTCGGGGTCCGGTACTCCTTCTGCACCTCCTCGAAATACTCCCGCACTTCCGGACGGATCCCGGCGACGAGATTGATCCGCACCTCATTGCCGTGCAGTTTGTGGCGCAGGCTGTGGACGATGCGGGCGCCGATCTCCTTCTGTGCGCCGGCCCCGCCGACCGCGTAGGTGATGGTCAGTTTCCGGTCACCGGCGAAGCGGATGTTCCTCTTCCCGAGGAAATGTTCCACATTGCGTGAGTGCATCGACCAGAAGCGCTGACGGGGATCGAGGTAGTGGAGCCGCTGACCGAGGTCCTGCTTGAGGACCGAGAGGTTCCTCCCGGTCAGATCGAGCGGCAGCGGGAAGCCGGTGAGGAAGATCCGTTCCTCCGGTACGCCGTAGCTCTTCAGCCGCTGGGCCGCTTTGCCGCACGGTGCGAAGTAATTGATGCGGCTCTCCCACGGCTGTTTGGCGACCCAGACGCGGTTGATGTCCGCATCGCAGATGATGCAGTAGGTCGGTTCATGTCCTTTCATATCCGCCGCGATGGCGGGAGCGTAGAAGGAGGTGATGAGGGGCAGCTGCTTGACGGCGATCCTCTCCATCATCCCGGTGCAGATGCCGTTCCGGATGTTGCTTTCCAGCAGGTCGACCTGATAGGTACTGTGCGACATGTTGCGGATGGGATAGAAGGAGGGGATGTGCAGCAGTGCATCGAGTACGGCGAAGATCGGTTTGCCGATCAGCGGGATGCCGCGCGCGCGGGAGAACGATTCATACACGTGGAGCAGGCGCGTCCACTGTTTCTTCTCCTTGTCCGAGGAACCGTCGTTCTTGCCGACGGTGATGAGTCCGTCCTGCGCGATATCCTTCAGCGGGAAGACGGCGCGCTGGTGACCGTACCCCATGTCCGCTGAAACGACCCATGCTTTGACCGACGAGTTCTTTGCCATGGGGAAAGATACAAAAAAAAAATTCAGGAAGAAGAACGGCTGTGTTATGAAACGATGACGCCCGGACCATTGCGGCGCCGGGCGTCAGGAAGGATGGAGTCAGCGGAAGATCTTGTCGATGATCCGTTCGAACTCGTTGGCAGGGGCAAAATCCCACTGTTCATTCCGGCGGTCGAAGCGGTCGAACTCGCGGTCGGTGATGATCCCGACCGGTCCTTCGTAGATGCCGCCGTCCATGAAATTGTCATAGACCCGCACGGCGAGCACGTTCCCTTTCTCCTTCAGCAGGGAGGAAGGGATGTCGTATCCGCGCAGTTTCTGGTAATCGTTCTGAGTGGCGATGCTGCCGTTGGAGCGGATGCGTCCCGTGCGGCCGATGCGTTCGCCGTTCAGGAACGCTTCATCCACATCGTCGATCTTGCCGAGGAGCACGACGAGACGTTCTTTGCTCCGTCCCGGCGGAAGATCGAAGGTGACGCGGTACCAGCCGTACCCGTCGTACTCCCGGAATCCCTGGAAGTCCCATTTGGCCGGGACGAGCAGGTCGCTCCACTCTTTATCATTGAACGCCGGGTCCTTCCATCTCTCTTCATCCCCGGCCTTGAACTTCCAGCGGAGCGGGAAGCGGACGACATAGTCGATATCGCTCACTTCCTCCGAGATACCGATGCGGCCGCGCACGATGCCGCCGCCCTGCATCGCATCGTACACCCGCACGGCGATGACGTTCTCCTTGCCAGGACGGAGGAGGTCCTCCGGAAGGTTGAACCGCTGTTCGATATTGTAGCCGGTCTGATACTGCGGCTTGAACCGTCCCCCTTCGCCGATGAGGGTGCCGTTCACATACACGCCGCAGACATCGTCCACGAATCCCATGTTCACGATGAGCCGTTTCCCTTTCACGTTCGCCGGGAAGGTGAAGGTCCGGCGGTACCAGGCGTAGCCGTCATACCCGGCGAAGCCTTCGTCCTCCCAGTTGGACGGGACGAAGATCTCGTCCCACGATTTATCATCGAATGTCGGGGATGCATACTTCGGATTGTCGCCGATCTCGAACTTCCAGGTACCGCGGAGGTCGACGATCTGGCGTTCGCTCTTCTCGTCCAGACCGAGCAGGAGCGTGGTGGTACAGAGGAGCAGGATGAATGTTCTCATGGGGAGCCTCACGATTGACTGCACCAATGTAGTGATATGCACACCAAGGCGTGTCGCCGGCGGGTCAGATGATGTAAAAAGATGTCACAGCGTTCACGGGATGAGTTTATAGCCGGTGCCGTGGATGGTGATGATATGCTTCGGTGCGGAGGGGTCCTTTTCCACCAGTTTGCGCAGTTTTACGATGAAATTGTCGACGGTGCGGGAGGAGATCGCCTCATCATATCCCCACACGTTCGTCAGCAGGTCGTCGCGGGAGATCACCTGCTGCTGATGCGTCCAGAGATACCGGAGGATGTCGAAATCCTTGGAGGTCATGGTGACTGGCTTCCCTTTTTTGGCGGCGGTGTAGGTATCGAAATCGACGGTCAGCTGGCCGATGACGGCATTCGTCGGTGCCGTGCTCTTGTTGGCCGGCGTGCGGCGGAGGACAGCTTTGACGCGGGCCAGCAGTTCGCGGAGACTGAACGGTTTGGTGATGTAATCATCCGCACCGAACTCCAGTCCGAGTACCTTGTCCACTTCCTCACCTTTCGCGGTGAGCATGATGATGGGGGAGGAGATCCCTTCGGCGCGCGCCTTTTTGCAGATGTCGAATCCGGAGATGCCGGGGAGCATCACATCCAGCAGGACCAGGTCGTATGGATGACTGCGGAGCGCTTCGAGTCCTTTGGTGCCGTCGCCGATCACCTGGACCTGGTATCCTTCGAATTCCAGATTGTCGCGCAGACCGCGCTGCATCTCCGGTTCGTCCTCGATGACAAGTATGCGTGCCATGATGGTGTTCCCTTATCGTTCCTGTTGCGGTGGTGGTGTGACCGGCAGTGTGACGGTGAAGGTGCTGCCGCTGCCCGGTTCGCTTTGCACGGTGATGGTGCCGCTGTGCGCGTGCACGATATGGTGCACGATCGCGAGTCCCAGTCCGCTCCCTTTGGCGGTATGGACGAGTCCCTGCGACACGCGGTAGAATTTCTCGAACACTTTGCCCTGATGCTCCTGCGGGATGCCGATGCCCCGGTCCTGCACCGTGATGCGGACGGCATCCTGCTCTACGGCGGTGGTGAGACGGAGGAACTTCCGTTCGCCGCTGTACTTGATGGCGTTGTCGATCAGATTGTGCAGCGCTTCGGCGATCGCTTCTTCGTCCGCCGTGATGAGCGGCAGTTCGGGTGCGAGGGAGGTCTCCACGGTGAAGCCGAGCGTCTCCAGCCGGTACGAGTAAACGGTCAGGACGGACCCGATGAGTGCATTCAGATCGGCCGGTGCGAAGGTATAGCGGCGGGTGCGCGATTCCATCCGCGAGAAGTTGAGGATGTTGTTGATCAGCCGGGTGAGCCGTTCCGTTTCATGCAGGATAATGGAATAATACTCCTGCCGTTTCGCTTCGGTCTTGACCCGCTTCATCTCCAGCGTCTCGGCGAACATGCGGATGAGGGCGAGCGGAGTGCGGAGTTCGTGCGATACGTTCGAGACGAAGTCGGTGCGGAGGGCGACGAGTTCCATCTCCCGTTTGATCATGCGGTACGCCATCACGGCGCCGGCGAGCAGGACGATGTTGAGCGCGATGATGAGCGCCATGTTCTCGCGGAACCGCGTCCGCGCCGCTTCTTCGACGGTGGAGCCGAGCATCCGCACTTTCACCACATGGTCCGGCAGGATCCAGAGCGGACGTTCCTGCGAGAATGCGGCGGTGATGCCGGGGTGGGTGGAAAAGAGCGTTGCACCGGTCGAGGCAGAGGCGACATTCAGCACCAGATCGTTGCGCGCAATGTCCGACAGTTTCCTTCCGATGACATCGGCAACGAAGCGGTCCGTCCGGATCATGATGCCGGCGACCAGCGCCGGTGCCGAGGAAGGGGCGAAGAGGATGAGCAGTGCCGAATCTGAAGCGACGATCGGTTCCAGTTTGCGGTAATTGAGCGCGCGGTAGCGGATCAGCTGGCCGAAGGTGATGCTGTGCTTCTGCAGCAGGTCGTCCGGAAGAGTCACATCGTCCGGGAACCTCCGGAATCGATCGAGAGAGGTATCGGCGACGATGACCGCCACGATGGAGGGATTATCGTTCAGCAGCCTGTTGAGATCCCCGGACGGGATACCGTTCTCGATCTGTGTTGCCCAGCCGGAGGAGACATCCAGCGCGTGCTGGTTCACGGAGAAGAGCACCGCATCCAGCTGACGGCCGTACAGTTCACCGAGCATCGTTTCGGTCTCGTCCAGCGAGGAGATCTCGTACACGGAATAGAAGATCGCCGGGAGGAGGACGATGAGTCCGAGTGTCAGGAATATTTTTTTCGTATTATCCATTATTATAGAGGATAAGATACGGAAAGGTTGGAACAAAGTTGAAGAAAGTCAAAAGTAAATAGTGAAAAGTCCACATGAAGAGAAGAGTATGGGAAACGACAATATTCCGATAACGACAGGGGTGCGGTTCTTACGGGAACAGAGTGTCCGGTTCACGCCGATGCTCTATAATTACGAACCCAAAGGAGGGACGGCGGTCTCGGCGCGGGAATTGGGGATCGAAGAGCACCGCATCATCAAAACGCTGGTGATGCAGAGCGATCCGAAGCATCCGTTCATCGTGCTGATGCACGGGGACAAGGAGGTCTCCACGAAGCAGATGGCGCGCATCCTGGGTGTGAAAAGCGTGGAGCCGGTCTCCGAGCAGACGGCATTCCGGTTGACGGGATATCAGGTCGGCGGGATCAGTCCGTTCGGGACGAAGCAGCGCCTGCCGGTCTATGCCGAGAAGAGTATCTTCACACTCGAGCGCATCGTGATCAACGGCGGGAAGCGGGGATTCCTGGTGGAGATCGATCCGGCAGAGCTGAAGCGGACACTGGATGCGCAGGAGGTAGAGGCGGGGATCTAACGTTGTTAACTTGTAAGTGAAACATTGCGAAGGTTACCGAGCGACATTCTTCAACCTTCGCAATGTACTATTGCAGCACCTTCCGCACCATCCTTAGCATCGATTCCTCGGTGGTGTACCGTTCGATCTCTGCCAGCGGTATCCAGGCCAAGTCCTTCGATTCGGAGGTGATGATAAGCGGTTCCGCATCATCCGCTTCGAACAGGAAACGGATATCATAATGGAAATGCTCCGGTTCTGTCTTCCGTGCCGGGATGGGGTGGACATCCACATCAAAGATGGATGCCGAGACCGGTACGATACTTTTCAGACCTGACTCCTCCTCTGCCTCCCGCTGTGCCACTGCCAGCGTGTCCGGATCACCGTCCGAATGCCCGCCCAGCTGCAGCCATTTATCCAATTTCCCGTGATGCGTCAGCAAGGTGTGCGTCCGCTGCCGGTTGACGATCATCGCGGAGCCGGTGATGTGACCGACGAGCAGCGACCGCTCGAAACAATCCGTATGTTCCCCGATGAATGCAATGATGCGGTCGCGCATGGCGGATTCGTGTGCATCCGACGGTCGATGGGAGCGGAGCAGCTGCAGCAGCGGGGCGCGGTGCATCGTCATTCCCCCTGATAAACGGAGAAGAGATTATAGACGCTCACCGTGAGGTCCACCTTGTGCATGGAACCGTTCAGGCGCCAGTAGTTCTGATAATTGGTGTTCTCCTCGAACCGCTGATTGAATGCATAGGAGAGACTGAGTGTCAGGAAGGAAGTGGTCGGCACCTTGAGTGCGGCGGTCATGCCGAAGGCGAACGGGAAATCCATCGTGCCGTAATGCTTGTTGGTCGTTACTTGTCCGGGGTAGGATTGTGTGTCCGGAAGATAGATACTCGTATTCCTGTCGACCGACGCACTGCCCCAGTACCATGTCGGCGTCAGATGGAGCGATGAGTTCTTCCCGTCCGGATTCTGACCGAAACAAAACGCAGCGGCGGTGAGGAGAAGGAGGAGGTGTTTCATACGATGGTCCTTGGTTATGAGACGACGTTGACGGGGTGACCGCTCAGAAAAGCGCGGACATTGTTCACGACCACATCCATGAGACGGGTGCGGGCGGCGAAGGACGCCCAGGCGATGTGCGGTGTGATGATGGTGTTCTTCGCGGTGATGAGCGGATTCTGCGGTGACGGCGGTTCGGTGGAGAGCACATCCAGTCCCGCACCGGCGAGTCGTCCGCTGTTCAGCGCATCAGCGAGCGCCTGTTCATCCACCAGTCCGCCCCGGCCGGTGTTGATGAGCAGTGCGGCCGGTTTCATCAGCGCCAGTGTGGATGCGTTGATGAGCTTGTCGGTCTGCGCCGTAAGAGGACAGTGGAGCGAGATGATATCCGACCGGCGCAGGAGTTCAGCGAGATCGACATTCACGACCGACGGATCGGCGGGAGTGCTCCGGGTTGCGACGAGCACCTGCATGCCGAACGCGGCGGCGATGCGGGCGACCGCTCTGCCGATGTTCCCGTAGCCGACGATGCCGAAGGTCTTGCCGGCAAGTTCCGTCAGCGGGAAGTCCCAGAACGCGAAATCGGGATTGGTGCTCCAGCGTCCGCTCCGTACCGCATCCGCATGATGACCGGCCCGGTGGGTGAACTCCAGAACGAGCGCGAAGACGAGCTGTGCGACCGAATCGGTGCTGTACGCCGGCACATTGGTGACGGTGATGTTCCGTTCCTTTGCGGCAGCGACATCGATGATGTTGTAACCGGTGGCGGTGACGCCGAGATAGCGGAGCCGGGGAAGCTGCGCGATGGTCTCGCGGGTGAACGGGACCTTGTTGGTGATGATGATCTCCGCGTGCTGAGCGCGGCGGACGATCTCCCCGGCCGGTGTGCGGTCGTGAAGTTCAACGGTGCCGAGCGCACGGAGTGCATCCCAGGAAAGGTCCCCGGGATTCATGGCGAAG
Organism: Bacteroidota bacterium; assembly: GCA_013361065.1. GTDB lineage: Bacteria > Bacteroidota > Ignavibacteria > UBA10030 > UBA8401 > UBA8401. Next base: position 4,602 of record JABWAK010000023.1, on the reverse strand, counting down.
CCGTCGAGGACGGCGATCTGCGGGATGTTCTGCATGAGGGAAAATAGCCGAACATTTCCGCAAATCCAAAGCCGTCAGGCAGATCCTGCATTACGATCCCCGGGTGAACGTTCCTTCCAATGAACCGCCGACAAGTGCCGGCACTGCCTGGATATTACTGCGGGCGATCAGGACCAGGACGGCGTGCGGAATATCGATGATCCACACATACAGGAGAGCCAGCAGGTACCGGTGGAGCGGAAGATGCTTGCGGCAGAGCCACAATCTGCTCCGCAGCCGGTTCCGTGCATCCTTGGAGCGGTCTGCTGCAGGAACGGACGACTCCTTCAGCAGGATCATTGAATGGGGGACAAAGAGGATCCTGAGTCCTGCCTGACGCATCCGCATGCTCCATTCCAGGTCCATATAGTCGGCGGTGAAGCGTTCATCCAGCGGTCCTGCCAGCTGACATGCATCGCGCCGGACCATGATGGCGGCACCATGAAGCGCCGTGGTCGGTTCGACGGCGGAATAACGATGTGGGAGCATGGTATTCCATCCCCGCCACTGTTTGACACCGCGGATCAGGCCGATCCTGTCGGGGCCGCCGGCGTAGTGGATGTACGACGGTGCGGAATAATAGCGGATGAGCGGTGACGCAGCAGCAGCAGCGGGGTCATCGTCCAGAGCGTCCGTCAGCGGTTCCAGGAATCCGGGATGGACGATCGAATGATTATCGAGCAGCAGGAAGTACTCCCCGGCTGCCTCGCGCATCCCGGTATTGTATCCCGCGGCGCTTCCGCAGTCCTTGGGAGCCGTCACCATGATCACTTCGGGAAAGTTGAGCATCAGGCGGTCCGCTGAACCATCCGTCGTGCCCGGATCGACCACGATGATCTCGACGTTCGGATAGGAACAACGGCGGAGCGATTGCAGGCACGCGGCGGTCATTCCATAATGACGCCGGTGCAGTACGATGATGGAGATCTTCCGTTGCGGCATATGACCGTTCCTTGCTCTGAGTGTTCCGTTATGCGGCCTTCACTGTATTCAGCGGTGAGACGATGCTCCCGCCGCGCGGTGTCCTGTTGAAGGTATCGACGTGGTCGAAGAGTCTATTCGGAAGAGGAGGAAGGTCCGCAGCCCACAGAGCGGTACTGCAGATGCTCTCCTCGGGCGTACGGTCCGGAATCGGCTGACCATAGAGCTGCGTGAGAAGACCGGTATCCTCAGACGGCACTGCGATGAATGGCTGCGACGGCACACTGCGGATCCTCAGCGGGATGTTCAAGGCTGCGGCGATCATCTCTGCGATGGTCCGTTCGGACAGGTGATGACGTGCGCCGAGGCCGATGGTCTGCAGATGGAACTCCGGCCGCACTGCGGCGGCAATGAGCGGAGCGATCTCACTGATATGGGCGAACGACACGATGCGCTCGCCGCGCTCGGTGAGGGTCATTGCTTCTCCCCGTGATGCCTGATGGATCATCCGGGCCACAACGTTGCGCGGGTCTGCCCCGAGATTCTGCCGTTCCCCGAAGATATTATGGAGACGGAGGATGGTATGACGGAGTCCCCATTGCTGAGAGGCACAGCGAAGGTCCCATTCCACTGCTTGTTTTGCGACCGCATACGGGGTGATAAGCGACGGATCGCCCGGCGTTCCGTCCGTGAGTCCATGGACGGAGGACGAGGACGCGAAGATGAAATTCCTGACCGAACCGGCAACGATCGATGCATGGATCAGGTTCACACTGCCGGTGAGGATGTTGTCGTAATGGTACGGCCGGATGGAGTGACTGAACAATTCCGCCGTATGTCCTGCACAATGGAAGATGTACTCGAACGGGTACTGCTCGAACAATCCGTTGACGAGGATCGTATCGGTGATCGAGCCGAGATAGAATTGCATATCGGGAGGATTGTTCCCGATGGCCCCGCCGGAGAGGTCGTCTAGACCGATCACCGTATGACCGGCCCGGAGGAGCGCCTCAGCAACATGCGATCCGATGAAACCGGCGCTGCCGGTGACGAGAGAGAGGGGATTCTTCATACACTGGAATGGTTGAGTGGAACTGCCACGGCGACGATGCCGACTGTGTGACCAACGTACCATCCTATCGTCGGAAATCCGTGATTTTTCGATGAACGGGTCAAAAGCGTCGATGAATGGTTAGAATTTGAGCACCATTCTGGCTATTTTAGCAATCACAACAGCATCAGCGGGTGGTATGACCGCCCGTCGTCGTATCGTTTTGGGGGAATGGACATGAAGATCGAACAGCGACATTGGACGCCGGCTCCGGGGGAGTGGAGCGAACCTGGGAACAACGGACCGGGGATACGCGCAACACTCGTTCTGGCATTCGGTGCTCCGGACATCATCGCCGATCCGCGGCGGTACGATGAACTGTGGGGATTCTATCCTTCTGCGGAGATCGTCCTTTGCTCCACAGCAGGTGAGATCATTGGAACGAATGTGCACGATGATACCATCGTTGCAACGGCGATCCAGTTCGAACGGTCGGAAGTGCGAACAGCCTTCCTGCCGGAGACCGGCGCCCGCGATCCGTATCAGGGCGGTATGACGCTGGCAGGACTGCTGCCGACAGCAGCGCTCCGGCATGTGCTGATCTTCTCGGACGGACAGCATATCAACGGGAGCGAACTGGTGCGCGGTCTCAATGCGGGGCTGCCGAAGACCGTCACTGTGACCGGCGGTCTCGCCGGGGACGGCAACAGGTTCCGGAGGACATTGGTAGGACTGAATGGTGTGCCGACGGAACGAGGTCTTGTGGCTGTGGGATTGTACGGGAAGCGGATCTCCGTGCGCCAGGGCTCCTTCGGCGGATGGGATTCCTTCGGGCTCGATCGCTGTATCACACGCTCGGAAGGAAATGTTCTGTTCGAACTCGATGGCCAGCCCGCTCTCGATCTCTACAAACGGTATCTGGGCGATCAGGCTGCCGGACTGCCCGGTACCGCATTGCTATTCCCGCTGAGCCTTCGCATGCGCGAGGAGGATGCGCCGGTGGTGCGGACCATCCTTTCCGTGAATGAGGAACAGCGCAGCATGACGTTCGCCGGCGATATGCCGGAAGGAGCCTATACCCGGCTGATGAAAGCGAATTTCGAACGGCTCATCGATGGCTCGGGCCAGGCGGCGCATCATGCGCGCACCGATGCCGTGCTGCCGGCAAGTCTTGCCCTGCTCATCAGTTGTGTCGGACGGAAACTCGTTCTGGGACCGAGGGTCGCTGAAGAGGTGGAACGGGTCCGCGAAGTGTTCGGGGATGGGACGACCATGGCGGGATTCTATTCCTACGGCGAGATCTCCCCGCAGAGCGGACTCTCCGCCTGTGAACTGCATAATCAAACGATGACGATCACCACTCTGTCGGAAGAGGAACGATGAACCGATTGCTTGAACGACAGCTGAAGCGGTCCGGCGTGGAGTACAGCGCGCTGCCGGAGTCCGTCCGCCGGTTCGTGGACGAAGTGGGGCGGTCGTACGACCATCATGATGCGGACCGCGCGTTGACCGAACGGAGCATCGAACTCAGTTCACAGGAGCTGGTCGAGGCGAACCGTCGGTTGGCGAAAGAGGCAAAGAACCAGGCCGCGCTCCTCGAGAACCTCCGCTCCGCGATCGCCGCCCTGAGTTCCGGCGATGATCCGGTGCTGCTGCCGGCCGGGTTCAATGCGGCGGACCCGGTGGCGCTCTCCGATTTCCTCATCCAGCAGTTCACGCGGAAACATGAAGCGGAAGAGACGGTGCGGATCTACGAGATGGCCGTCCGTTCCACCAGCGACGGCATCGTGATCTCCGATGCGACACGGCCGGACAATCCGATCATCTTCTGCAACCAGGCATTCCTGCAGACCACCGGGTATCCGGCAGAGGAGGTCATCGGGAAGAACTGCCGGTTCCTGCAGGCGGAGGATAAGGACCAGCCGGGTCTGCAGGTGATCCGGGAAGCGATCACGAACCGGCTCGGCTGCCATGTGCGGATCCGCAACTACCGCCGGTCCGGCGAGATGTTCTGGAATGATTTCCGACTCTCTCCCGTGTTCGACGCCCAGCAGCAGCTGCGGTTCTACGTTGGTGTGCAGACCGACGTCACGGCCGATGTGATGAAACAGGAGCTTGCGACAACATTGCTGGCGCAGCGACAGGAGCTTCTTCATGTGGCCGAGGAGATCCTGGCGGCCCGGACGGAGACCGAGATCGTCCATACCGTTGTCCATCGATTGGGGAACCTGCTTCCGTACGATACAGCATCGATCTATATGACCGATGCCGCCGCCGGCGTCCTGCGGCCGATCGCACTGCTCGGACCGCGGTGGACCTCGCCGGACCTCGATGCGTGGACTATCCCGGAAGGGACCGGCATCATCGGTTCCATCATCAGGTCCGGCAAGGGAGAATTGATCAACAATGCACACCGCGATCCCCGCTCCCGGTATCCGGATGGTGCTACCATCGCGACGGAGCATCTTGTCGTCCACCCGCTGAGGACCGGTGAGTATGTGTGGGGAGCGTTCGCTGTCAACCGGATGAGCGACCGGCAGTTCACGGATGAGGAGTTCGAAGTGCTGCAGTTCCTCGCGTCCTATGGATCG
>JABWAK010000179.1 GCA_013361065.1 Bacteroidota bacterium | reverse complement strand
CGCGAAACCGTCCTGCGCCAGATTCCGTTCGAAGCGGTCGAGGTTCTTGGCACGGTCCTTCACTACGGCAGAGACCGCCTCGGCACGCGTTTCGGTATGCGTGTACCACCGGGAGAGACGGCCGTCGACGCGGAAATAGAATTCGGTGACCTTCTCACCTTTCGGCACCACGTGGATATCGCTTGCTCCAACGCGGACCGCATCGACGAAGATGCTCTCGATCAGCGAGACAAGACCACTGCGGCTGATCTCCTCATCGATCTCCTGCTCGAACCGTTCGCCGTCCTCCTCATCGTCACTCACGAATCCCTGATCCCGCAGGTCCGATTCATGGTCCTTGTAGATGGCGCGGTCGATACTGACCCGGTTCCAGATCTCCTGCCACTGGGAGAGCGGTACGTAGCAGATCTCGAATTTCTTATTCTCGAACGAACGGGCGATGGCATAGATGCCTGCATTGGTCGGATCCGGCGTGATGATCAGCAGCCGTCCCTCGCGTTCCTTGTCCACCTTGTAGGGCAGGACACGATTCTCCACGGCCTGTTCCCGCAGATAGAGCGGCAGTGACTGCAATTCCCGGCGGATGAAGGCAAGCACCCCGTCATCGGTGGAGTCTTTGGCGATATCCAGGGTCCGGAAGGTATAGAACTGCGCTGCTTCCGCGAAGAGGGCATCGCGGTTCACCTTGAACTGGTCCGCAAGGATGTGCAGCAGCTGGTTGCGGGACTTGATCCCCTCCTTGCTGAGCACCTCCTCTGCCTTCCGCAGGGTCGACTCGTCGATGATCCCCTTATCCAGCAGGACCGCCGTCAGCGTTTTCTTCAATGTGGGTCCTTGTTGAGCGGACATAGTGCGTCTTCCGGTCGTGGAACGTTACATGGTTGGATTGATATTCAACGATGCCGTCTCGGTGGAGAGGATCGTGAGGAACACCAGGGCGGCCATGATGACCATGGTGATCATGATCTCGATGAAACTCATCAGATTCTTCATGGAGAATTGGTTCTCCAGCTGATAATAATCCGCCACCTGAAGTGCGGTATCCTTCACCGCGCCGGTCTCAGAGGCGGTGCTGAACCGGGAGATGAAGATATCCGGGAAGAAATCGGCCGCCGTCAATGCCTTGCTGAGTTCCGTGCCGTACTTGAGCATGCTCGGGATCGTCACGGTACGGATCCGGTGCGAGAGGTAACTGTTGCCGCTCGCCTCCGCCGCCATCTGGATCGCCTCGATGTTCTCACTGGAGGAGGTGTACATGATGGCGAGCACGCGGCAGAAGATCTCGGTGCTGGTGTTGCGGAGGATCCTTCCAACGTACGGGATACGGATCACGAACCGATCGCGCATCAGCTTGCCGTTCTCCGTGAGCAGATACCCGTAGAACGCCCCCATCGTGATGAAGAAGAGCGAGAGGATCCAGATATAATTCGCTTTCAGATACTCGCTCATCTCCAGCGTGGCCGCGGTGAGCGGCGGTGTGGTCTCCATAAGGGGACCGAGCATCTCCATCATCTGCGGCACGAGATAGACGGCATAGAAGATGATGGCCCCTAACACGGTAACGGAGGTGATGGCCGGCATCATCAGTCCGCTCAGCAGCCCTTTCTTGAACTCGGCCTGCCGTTCCACCAGTACTGCAACGCTTTTGAAAATGGAGGTCATCTCCCCGCTCTTGGAGGCGATGCCAAGCATCAGGGCGACATGCTCCCCGAAGACCTTACCCTGTTTGACGAACGCATCCCGTGAATCAACACCGTTCTTCAGATCGAGGATAATGTTCCGCAGTGCGCCTTTCAGATTCTTGTCCTTGGCGTTGTTCGCCATGATCTGCAGTACTTCACTGTACGGGAGCTTCTGCTCCAGCAGCCGCGCACTGGTCACAACGAAGCTGACGATCTCGCTGCTCGAGGCCTGGAGCTGGAACTCATAATGCCGGCGGACGTACTTGATCTCGAATCCCAAACGGATGAGATTCCGTTTCACCTCGTCGATCGAATAGGCGTTCTGGAACCCTTCGATGGTCTTGCTCCCCTTTTTCACACTGTACCGGTACACCCGCTTCTTCTTCTGCGGTGCCGGTGCGGCTGTCCGTTTGGACTCCTGTTTCGGCGCTTTCCGGGACGCGAACATCGAGGTGTTCGGTCCGGTTTGAGGGCGCTTCTGAGGGGAGGGAATGTTCGGAGTTTCTGCCATATACAAAAATACACATTTTCACGGCGATTCCATAATTTTTCCGATTCCCCCAGTAAAATTGTCACCGGGATCGGTAAAAAAAAAGTCCCGCCGAAGCGGGACTTTGGACAGCCGGAACGTGGTGCACGGTCAATTCATATGGGGATTGATCTTTTCCAGCAGGTTCTTCTTGGGCATCGCGCCGACGATCTGGTCGACCACTTTGCCCCCTTTGAACACGAGCAGGGTCGGGATGCTACGGATGCCGAACTGCATGGCCACCTGCGGATTGGAATCGACGTCCAGTTTGCCGAATTTCATCTTTCCGTTGTATTCCGCCGCCAATTCCTCGATGATCGGTGCGATCATTTTGCACGGGCCGCACCAGGTAGCCCAAAAATCGACCAGGACCGGGGTCTGCGAATCCAGGACCTCGGACTTGAAGTTTCCATCCGTAACGATGACAGGTTTCATAGGTTCTCCTCTTATGACAGTTTGATGGCGTGCTTCCCCAGGAGGTCCTGGACGCCTTCGATGAATTCCGTAGTTGGGTTGATGCTGAACTTGCGTGAGACGAAAATGTGCTGTTTGTCGAACTCCTTGCCTACAACATTGAAATAACAGGTGCAGTTCCCTTTGTTCTTCTCCATCAGCTGACGCAGGGAGGCAAGCGTAATATCGGTAACTTCATCGGCATTGAGCAAGAAGAAAATCTTCTTCGCGAATTTCTCCCGCACCGCTTCCATCGGAAGGACCTCGTCCACGAGGATCTTGATGATATCCCCGCTCACCTCCCCTTTCCCTTCCACCAGCACCATATTCTCATCCACCAGCAGGTCTGCATTCTTCTTATAGACACTGGCAAAGACGACGCACTCCGCTTTCCCGGTGAAATCCTCGATGGTGATGAACGCCATCGTATTGCCCTTCTTGTCGATCTTCTTCTTGATGCCGGAAATGATGCCGCCCGCCTTCACCGTACCGCTCTTCATCCCTTCCACATCGCCGAGATGGACCGTGGCGAAAGCATTGATCTCTTTTTCGTACTTCAGGAGCGGATGTCCGGACACATAGAAACCGAGCACCTCCTTCTCCTTTGCCAGTTTCTCCTGGTCCTTCCACATCGGAATATTCGGCAGCTGCGGTTCGATGTTCACCGTGACCGCTGCGGTCGGATCGCCGCCGAAGAGACTGTCCTGTCCCCGCTCCTGCTGCACCTGGGCTCCGGCGGCGGACTGGACCATCTGTTCGACGGACTTGTGGAGCTGTGCCCGGTTCTTGTTCACGCCGTCGAATGCGCCGGCGAGCACGAGGCACTCGATCGTCTTCTTGTTGCAGACGCGCAGGTCCACCTTCATGCAGAAATCATAGAGGGAGGTGAACTTCCCCTTCTCCGCGCGCGCTTTCACGATGGCATCCACCGCGTTTGCGCCGACGTTCTTGATCGCCGCCAACCCGAACCGGATGCCGCCTTTCGTTACCGTGAAATCGCGTTCACTCTCGTTCACATCGGGCGGCAGCACCTGGATGCCGAGCTTGCGGCAATCGTCGATGAAGAGGACGATCTTATCGGTGTTACTGATTTCGGACGTGAGCGTTGCCGCCATGTACTCCGCCGGATAGTGCGCTTTCAGATACGCCGTCTGGTACGCCACCACCGAGTACGCCACGGAGTGTGATTTGTTGAAACCGTAGCTCGCGAATTTCTCGATCAAATCGAAGATCTCACCGGCAAGTTTCGCCGACAGTTTGTTCGTCTTCTGCGAACCGTCGATGAACTCCGCCTTGAGATCCTCCATGATCTTCTTGTCCTTCTTCCCCATCGCGCGGCGCATCAGGTCCGCTTTCGCCAGGGAGAAGCCGCCGATATCGGAGGCGATCCGCATCACCTGCTCCTGGTAGACGATGACGCCGTAGGTCTCCTTCAGCGTCTCCTCCAGTTTGGGATGGAGGTATTCGATCTTCGCCAGTCCGTGCTTCCGCTTGATGAAGTCCCCGATGTTCTCCATGGGACCAGGGCGATAGAGCGCGTTCATGGCGGTAAGGTCGCTGATGGTGTTCGGTTTCAGTTTGCGGAGCCAGTCCTGCATGCCGGAACTTTCGAACTGGAACACAGCAACGGTCTGCCCTTTTCCGAAGAGTTCGAAGGTCTTCTGGTCGGTCTCCGGGATGCGGTCGATATCGATATCGACACCATGGTTCCGTTTGATCTGCGCGAGGGCATTCTCGATGACGGTGAGGGTCCGCAGCCCCAAGAAGTCCATCTTGAGCAGCCCGGCATCCTCCAGGTCCTTCATGGTGAACTGGGTCATCAGTTCGGTAGAAGGTGTCTTGTACATCGGCACTAGATTGCTCAGCGGCTCGGGCGAGATCACAACGCCGGCGGCATGCATGCCGGCATTGCGGTTCATCCCTTCGAGCACTTTGGCCACTTCGAACATTTGCTGGATCTTCGGATCGGCATTGTCGCGGAACGGTTTCATATCCGGGAGCGTATCGAGCGCTTCCTGGATCGGCATCACCTTGCCCTGATTGGTCGGGATCTGCTTGGTGATCATCTCCACCGTCTGCAGCGGGATGCCGAGCACACGGGCGACATCCTTCAGCACCGCCTTGGAAGAGAGCGTGCCGAAGGTGATGATCTGTGCGACGTTCTCTTCGCCGTACTTCTCGCGGACGTATTTGATGACGATCTCGCGTTTCCAGTCGGCGAAATCGACGTCGATATCGGGCATGGTGACGCGTTCGGGATTCAGGAACCGTTCGAACAGCAGGTCATACTTGAGCGGATCGACATTCGTGATCTCGGTGGCATACGCGACCAGACTTCCGGCCGCACTGCCGCGGCCCGGCCCGACCATCACACCACGGTCCCGCGCCGCACGGATGAAATCGGCCACGATCAGGAAGTATCCGGCATACCCCATCTTCCGGATGACCGAGAGTTCATGGGTGATGCGCTGTTCGATGGCCGGCGTGATCTCGGCGTAGCGTTTGCGCAGTCCTTCCCACGTGATCTTCTCGAGATAATCCTCCAGGGTCGAGACGCCGGCATCGGGAGGGATCGGGAAGTTCGGCATCTTGTTCTTGCCGAGTTCCATCTCCAGATTGCATTTGGCCGTGATCTCCAGGGTGGAGGCGATCGCTTCTGGATAATCCTTGAACAGCTCGCACATCTCCTCGGCACTCTTGAAGTAGATCTGATCGGTGCCGTACCGGAGGTTGGTGATGTCCGGCGCGTCCGACGCACTCGCTTCCGGGATGAGGAGCATGATGTTATGCGCGATGGCATGCTCCCGCTTGATGTAATGGCTGTCATTGGTCGCCACCAGCTTGATGCCGAGTTCCCGGGCGAGTTTCGGCATGTCGCGGAGGACGATCTTCTCCGCCGGGATGCCGTGGTCCTGGATCTCCAGATAGAAATCGTCCCCGAACAATCCTTTGTACATGGAGGCGATCTCCTTCGCCTCCTCGTAATCCCCGTTGATGAGCGGGTTCGCCACCACGCCGCCGGCACAGGCGGAGAGACAGACGAGTCCTTCATGATGCTGCGAGAGCAGTTCGAAATCGATGCGGGGTTTGTAATAATACCCTTCGGTGTGACCGAGGGTGACCAGCTTGATGAGGTTCTTGTATCCGGTGGTATCCTTGCAAAGCAGGATGAGGTGATGGTAGTCGCGCTTCTTCTTCGCTTTCCCTTCGGTCACCAGCAGATCGTTCCCGTCATCCTTCTCCTTCGATTTGGTGAAGCGGCTCCCTTTGGACAGGATGTAGACCTCACATCCAATGATCGGCTTGATCCCCTTCTTCTTCGCCTTCTTCACGAATTCGATGGCACCGAACATCACTCCGTGGTCCGTCAGCGCGACCGCGGGCATGTTATTATCCGCCGCCGCTTTGACCAGTGTCTCAACGGTCGCCGCTCCGTCCAGCAGGGAGTAATGGGTATGATTATGAAGGTGGATGAAGGAGGACATGAAAAAATGATTACAAGATTATCAACATTATCAAGATTGAAAGATCACAATGATGGGCTTACAGTACGAGCAGTTTCGGTTCGGTCATCTCGAGCATTGCGGAGCGGACACCTTCGCGGCCGAAACCGGAATCCTTCACACCGCCGTACGGCATATTGTCGACACGGAAGGTCGGATAATCATTCACGATCAGGCCGCCCACCTGCATGGTCCGGTAGGCATATTGGATGGCGGCGTGATCGTTGGTGAAGATACCGGCCTGCAATCCATAGCGGGATGCATTCACCATCTCCACAGCCTGCTGAATGGTGTCGAACGGTTCCACGGTGACGACCGGACCGAACACCTCTTCCGCACAGACCTTCATCCCCATGGCGACATTCTTCAGGATGGTCGGTGTCATGAACCGTCCCTCCCTCTTCCCGCCGGACACTACAACGGCACCGGCATCAACAGCTTCCTTCACCCATGTATCGACCCGTTCTGCTTCCTGTTCCGAGATCATCGGCCCGACCACCGTAGCAGGTTCGGCAGGATCACCGACCGGCAGAGCCGCAGCGGCTTGCGTAAGGAGCGATTCGAACCGGGCGGCGACGGATCGATGGACGAGAATCCGCTGCACCT
>JABWAK010000178.1 GCA_013361065.1 Bacteroidota bacterium | reverse complement strand
AGGAACATCATCTTCTCCATCTTCAACGATCCGGACCAAGTGGATGACATCGCGCAGGAGGTGTTCATCAAGGTCTACCACGCGCTCCCGAACTTCCGTTTCGAATCCTCCTTCTACACCTGGGTCTACCGTATCGCCGTGAACAAATGCCGCGATGAACTGCGGAAGAAGAAAGTGAAACGGTTCTTCTCCTTCCACAGCGTGGAATCGTCGACGAACATCAAGATCGAGAACCTGGCGACCACGACATTCGACGATGAGAATACGCGCGGCGTGATCGAGGAGCAGCTGAAGAAGCTGCCGGAGAAGTTCCGGTTGCCGATCATCCTGAAGGATATCGACGGACTCTCCTATGACGAGATCGCCGATGTGCTGGAGTGCGAGGTGGGGACCGTGAAGTCACGGCTCTCCCGCGGACGTTCCATGTTGAAGGACCTATTGATGCCGATCTTGGTATAAGATGAACACCATGTCCCCTAAAGAATTCGAGCAGATCGTCTCCCTCTATATCGACGGTCAGCTCGACCCTGCCGAAGCGAAACGCCTCGAAGCGTACCTCGCCACGCATCCTGCCGCCGCGCGGGAAGTGGAGGTACTGCGGACGGCGAAACGCTCGCTTACCAACCGCGATCCGCTGCCGTCCGATGACTGGTTCTGGCTGAAACTCTCCAATCGCCTTGAAGAGGGGAGGAAGCGCCGGCTGCTGTTCCCATCCGTTCCCCGTCCCGCACTTGCACTCTCCACGCTCGCGGTGCTCTCCGCAGTGGTGATCGGCATCGTGTATGTGAAGGATGCACCGATGTTCCACCGCTTCTTCATCGACAAGCGTCAGCAGGCGGAGCACGTCTACCGTAACAATATCATGACCGGCAACATCCTCCCATTGTTCAGCAATCTGAATAATGATGATGTGCTCAATTTCGCCCTCTTTGGCAACATCGCCATCGATTCCTCGAAGAACACATCACTGCAGGTGCGGAATTCTAGTGACAGCGGTTCTCAGATCCAGATCGTACGGAATGACATCCCGGCGGTGGACCCCGTCTCCGTGAACGATTTCGCCGATGAGATCGGCATCTCGCACAATCAGCGCGAGGTGGTCGATTCCATCCTCGGCACATACAAGGAGAAACTGCAGGCTTCGGTCCTTGTCAGCGAGAACGACGAAGTGGCGATCCATGCGGAACTGGTGCAGCTGAACCGCGCGATGGTATCCACCATCGCTGCGTGTCTGGAGCCGCCGCAGCGGACCCGGTTCAAACGATTCCTGGACCACCGGAAAGCTCCGTATGCTGTCGTGGCAGTGAATTCCCCGACCGTGCCGTCCCACATCATCCTGAACAGGATCCCGGAAGCGACACAGTCCAATAATTATGTGGTGATCTCGCCGGATACGGTGGAGATCGCACGGATGACGATCAATGTGGATAGTATCCGTGATGTGGCGCGCCGCCAGGAGATGAAATACCGCCGCATGGTCACCGAACGGATGGTCGCCGAACTGACCGAACGTCAGCGGAGGATGGAGGAGAATCTCGTCGGGATGGGCATGAACCGGGTCCGCGTCCATTCCTCCGGCGGTGCATTCCAGATCCATTTCGATCATACCGCACCGGCAGGCATCCCGACATCGGGTATCGTGGAGATGGTGCGTCCGCGTCCGGTACCGGAAGGATTCACCAGGACACCGGCATCGGTGACCGTGGTGGGGGATTCGGCCTTCGTGCTCGACCTTCCGGTGAACGATCCGGCAATGCGGGTGCTCCGTCGCCTGCCGAAAGGGGAGTTCCGGTTCGAAGTGATCGATTCCGTAGTGAACGATCAGAAACTGAAAGTGATGTTCCGGACACCGTCGGCAAAACGGAAACTGGAGACCACACTCAAGGAGATCCGACAGCAGGATGAGGAACTGATCGACCTTGATTCGCTGCTGCGCGAGAGCGAGAAGAATCCCGAGGTCCCTGCGCCAAAGCCGAAACGGCAAAAGGATTCCGAACTGGAACTGATGATGTGAACGGACCGTGGTTGGTCCCACTGAATGCCCCGACGGGAAGTCCCGCGGGGCATTTTTCGTTTGGAGTTCTCTTCCTGCTTCTCTACATTACCATCCAACAGAAAAGGACCCCCATGCGCTCACTTCTGCTCCTGTTCCTCGCCGGTACGCTGCAGCTCTCCGCCGGTGACCACACCGTCCTCCACAAGAAAGCGGTCGTTGCCGATACGCATAATGACGTTCTGCTCCGAGCGATGAGGGGTGAGGACCTGTCGGTACGCACCACGGAAGGGCATTCGGATGTGGTCCGTCTGAAGGAGGGAGGAGTGGATGTGCAGATCTTCTCCGTGTGGTGCGGAAGTGAGTTCGGCGCCGGCAGGGCCTACCGCCGTGCCGTAGAGATGATCGACACCCTGAAGTCCCTGGCCTCACGTTCCCCGGGCATGATGATGACGCCGACCTACGGTTCCGTCCAGAAGGCATTGAAGCAGGAGCGGATCGCTGCACTGATCGGAGTAGAGGGGGGACATATGATCGAGGACAGTCTTGCGTACCTGGAGGATCTGGCCGCGCGGGGGATGAATTACATGACACTCACCTGGAACAACAGCACTTCCTGGGCGACCTCTGCCGCGGATGAAACAGAGAAAGGCGACTCACTGGCGTTCAAGGGACTCACGGAGTTCGGCCGTACGGTCGTACGCAGGATGAATCAGCTCGGCGTGATGGTGGATCTTTCGCACACCGGTGAGCGGACGTTCTGGGATGCCCTGGCGGTCACCACCAAACCGGTCATCGTTTCCCATTCCTCCGTCCATGCCATCTGTCCCAGCCGCCGCAACCTGAAGGATGACCAGATCAAAGCGGTTGCGAAGAACAACGGGGTCATCTGCATCAATTTCTATTCCGGGTTCATCGACAGCAATTACCACCGTAGGGTGTCGCAGATACGGACGGAGCATGGAATGCTGATCGATTCCATCACCGCCGCGAACAGCGATCACTGGAAGAACGAACTGGCGATCGATTCGGCTCTGGCGCCGTTCTACCGCGCCGCACAGCCGTCGCTCTCCCAGCTGGTCGACCATATCGACTATGTGGCGAAGCTGGTGGGTCCGGAGTATGTCGGCATCGGCAGCGATTTTGACGGTGTGGAATCCCTGCCGAAGGATATGGATGATGTGACGTTCCTTCCGAACATCACCAGGGAATTGTTGAAACGGGGATACAGTGAGCGGGATGTGCGGAATATCCTGGGGGAGAATGTGCTGCGGGTGATGAAGGCGAACATGAGACCATAAGAACGACGAACCCCGCTTTCGCGGGGTCCGTTGTGTCTTACATTGATTCTTCCTCTTCGGTGCGCTGGTTGCGGCGGATGGCCTTCACCAGTTTCATTCTCTTCTTCACGGAGGGCTTTGTGAAGAAGGTCCGCTTCTTGAATTCCTTCAGAACGCCGGAGCGTTCATATTTCTTCTTGAAGCGCCTGATGGCACGATCAATGGACTCGTTCTCGTTAACGACGATTCCTACCAAGTGTATTCACCTCCCTTAATTTGGCGGGCTGTGTCCTACCACGATAAGCGGCAGGACGGTTCTATGTTCAGTTCAATCCGCTAACTGCAGATTCTCGATCAGTTTCTTGATACCGTTCTTCTCGAACTGCACCCAGATGGCGTTGCCGCCGCTGGATGTCTTCTCTTTCGAGGTCACCTTCCCCATGTCATCCCAATCCGTGTGGTAGATGGAGACGCCGACGGCGAAGACCTTTTCGGGGGAGTAGTCGACACATTCCTCCCGGTTATATGTGATCACATTGTCCTGTTTGCTCTTCACTGCCGTATCCACCATCATGCTGTGGTGACAGCGGGTGCAGCGGTACCAGATCTTGTTCTCGGCACCGACCACGGCACCGATGATCTCCATCTTCGATTCACGGCCGCACGAGGTACAGACCTGCGTCACATACTTTGACTTGCTCATAAAAAGGACTCTCCGTTCGGCTGGCTGTATACCGGCGCGAACCTGATAATAACAACGGTTGTGGGTTACCTTTGTGTTATTGTACCATCTATAAAATACAAAATTTCGAACACCTGAGTCAAGGAGAAACTCGTTCCGGACGATGATCCGGCGTTCATTTATTCTCATCCTTTCCCCGGGAATTCATTGTTTTTCCTTGGAAATTTCAATATATTTGTGCGCAAAATTCCGAATCCATGCAATCCTGTCCGGTGCGCAGCACTGCAATGGTCATCGTCCTGCGCAGGACAACATCGACCAAACTCTTCCTCGTATGTACCAATCGACCATCACCATCACGCTCCGGCCTTCCATCCTCGATGTCCAGGGAAAAGCTGTCGAGCTCGGCATCCATACGCTGGGCCTGACCGGCGTCCGGAACGTCCGCATCGGTAAATCGATCCAATTGACGGTGGATGCCGCGACCGAGGAGGAAGCGAAGCGGGTAACGGAGGAAGCGTGCCGGAAACTGCTCGCCAATACGGTGATGGAGGACTATTCGTTCACGGTGACGAAACTATGAGCGCATCCCGTCTGAAATTCGGTGTGGTGGTGTTCCCCGGTTCCAATTGCGACCATGATGCATACCATGCGGCGAAGCATGTGATGGGTCATGATGCGGAGTTCCTCTGGCATAAGGAACCGGATCTGAAAGGCTCCGATATCATCATCCTGCCGGGCGGATTCTCCTACGGCGACTATCTCCGCACCGGTGCGATCGCCCGGTTCTCGCCGATCATGAACGAAGTGACCGCATTCGCCAAGCGGGGCGGGGTGGTGATCGGCATCTGCAACGGGTTCCAGATCCTCTGCGAGTCCGGTCTTCTGCCGGGTGTACTGCTGCGGAACCGTTCGCTGCTCTTCTCCTGCAAACACGTGCTGATCCGCGCGGAGCATTCATCCTCGCGTTTCACCGGTGCGATGTCCGCCGGGGATATCCTGAACATCCCGATCGCCCATGGCGAAGGGAATTACTTCGCCGATCCGGACACCATCCGGCGCATCGAGGACAACGGCCAGGTGCTGTTCCGGTACTGTGATGCGTACGGCGAAGTGACGGAGGCGGCGAACCCGAATGGTTCGGTGAACGGCATCGCCGGGATCATGAACGCGGAAGGGAATGTGATGGGAATGATGCCGCATCCGGAACGGGCGTGCGAAGCATCGCTCGGTTCGGCGGACGGACGGAAGGTGTTCGAATCGTTGATCGATAGTGTCGTGACTCAAACAATGTGATCCAACGGAAGGTCCGGGATCCCGGACCTCCGGCGCAATGATAACAGAAAGGAAGGTTACTATGATGGGACTAGGGACGCAGGAGATCATCCTCATCCTTCTTGTGGTGCTGATCTTCTTCGGTGCGAAGAAGATCCCGGAACTGGCACGCGGATTCGGCAAGGGCGTGAGCGAGTTCAAGAAGGGGATGAACGAAGTGCAGAGCGAACTGAACAAGGAAGTGACGGAGTCGAAACCGGAAGAGAAGAAGTGATCCTGACCGGAGCGATCTCTGAACATCCTTGAGTCATATGATGCCATCCGGGAACGTCTCGACCGGGGCGAGGAATCGGTCGAAGCGCGGGTGACCGCCCATCTTACCGAGATCGAACGGAGGGGTTCGCTGAACGCCTATCTTCAGGTGTTCAACGATACTGCTGTCTCCGATGCCCGTGCTGTCGATGTGAAACTCCGCAGCGGCGCCGCCGGTCCTCTTGCCGGGATGGTCATCGCCGTGAAGGATGTGATCAGCATGCAGGGCCGGGTGACCACCTGCGGTTCGGCAATGCTGAAGGATTTCACATCGATCTATGATGCAACGGTCATCGAACGGCTTCGCGCCGCGGATGCGGTCATCATCGGCAAGACCAATATGGACGAGTTCGCTATGGGTTCGTCCGGAGAGAACTCCGCATTCGGTCCCACACTGCATCCGCTGGATGAGACCAAAGTGCCCGGCGGTTCGAGCAGCGGTTCCTGCGTTGCGGTTGCCGCCGGACTGGCCACGGCCTCGCTCGGAACGGACACCGGTGGTTCGATCCGTCAACCGGCCGGGTTCTGCGGTATCGTCGGTCTGAAGCCGACCTACGGAAGAGTGTCGCGGTACGGACTTGTGGCGTTCGCCTCCTCGTTCGACCAGATCGGTCCGTTCGCACGGACCACGCGCGACGCCGCCCGCGTCCTGCAGGCGATCGCCGGCAACGATCCGAAGGATGCGACCTCAGCACCGGTGGAGATGCCCGATCTGCTTCCGCGTCTGGACCGGAATGTGCAGGGGATGAGAATCGGATTACCGAAAGAGTATTTCTCCGACGCGCTGCATGCCGGGATCCGCACCGTGCTGGAACGGAAGATCGATGCCCTGCGGCGTGCCGGTGCGGAGATCGTGACCGTCTCGCTGCCTCATTCCGAACATACCATCTCCACGTATTACATCCTTGCCACTGCCGAAGCATCTTCCAATCTTGCACGGTATGACGGTGCACGGTATGGATTCCGTTCGTCCGCAGCGACCGATCTGAACAGCATGTATGTCCGCTCGCGCAGTGAAGGATTCGGCAGTGAAGTGAAGCGGCGGATCATGCTCGGTACGTATGTGCTCTCTTCCGGCTATTACGATGCGTACTACCGCAAGGCACAGCAGGTGCGCCGTCTCATCCAGAACGATTTCGTGGAGGCGTTCCGGACCGTTGATTGTATCATCACTCCCATCGCACCGACCACTGCATTCGGTCTCGGTGAGAAGATGGAGGACCCGCTGCAGATGTATCTGAACGATA
>JABWAK010000177.1 GCA_013361065.1 Bacteroidota bacterium | reverse complement strand
AAAAGCACTGCCGGCTGGGACATATCGAAATCCTACTTTCGAAGTAATATCTTGATACATAAAAAACAATCCATTATTTAGTACGCCAGACAATGCACTGTCCCGGACCGAAATAACATATTCCTTATTTGAACTCGATGTTAAACCACTGATGATCGGTGTTACATTGTCCAATAGGATCGCATTTGTTTTTGCATCAACAACGATACTTTGCGTTGTTGGACCAGAAATATTCAATGTTAAGGAACCACTATTATCATTCAAAGTGGACCAATCCACATAAAATGCTGCTAATTGGTATGAACTGTTAATCGGTGAGTACATAAATGACTCACCCGCGTGCACATATCTACTCTCCACATAGCCTGCCTTGTTTTGCATAACCAAAAACAGTCCTTGCATCGGCGCAAAGACATTATTTGCGCTTACCGATATTGTATATGGCTGATTTGGAGTAAGGTTATTTACCATTTTGGCATTCGAAGCAGTAAGCAACAACGCGTCATTCTTCGCATCTAATCTTACCGTTTTCTCAATGGCACCCTTTGGCGTAATTTCAATTTTTACTTTCCCTTTATTATCTGAAAGGTCTGCCCAGTCGACAAAGAGGGCAGCAATTTGATAGTTCGTGGCAATCGGACGGAAAATAAATGATTCACCTACCGGGACATAACGAAATCCCACATTACTATTCGATTCCTGATACATCACAAAGACGCCGGTAGTCAGAATTCCAGAGAGAGCACTGTCTTTTATGGAAACAACATAGTCGATGGATGAAGACAGACCGTTAACGATCGGAGTAACATTATCAAGAAGAATCGCATTGGATTTTGCATCAATTGTGTAAGTCTGCGTTGTTGCCCCGGTAACAGTGACTGTAAGTGATCCGCTATTGTCCGCAGTTGTGGACCAGTCTACATAAAAAGCCGACATCTGATATGTGTTATTTATCGGTACGAAAACAAACGATTCCCCTGCTTTCAAAAAACGGCTCTCTACATATCCGGCTTTATTTTGCATGACAAAAAACGCACCTTGCATCGGTGCATTTACACTATTTGCAGTAACCGATATTGTATACGCCTGATTTTGGGACAAGCCATTTATCATTTTTGAATTGGAAGCAGTCAGCAATAGAGCATTCAATTTTGCATCCAGATTGATCACTTTCCCCTGACTGTAAGCAAAGGTTAAAGAAATTGCAAGCAGATACATTGTAGACCGAAATCGCATGATGCCCTCCATATTAATAATTGTGAGTTCTACCATACTAATTTCAGTTGACTCTGCTTGCCGAAAAAAAACCCGCCTTGGCGGGATTTTTTATAAAATCACAAATCATATTGTGAAATTTACTGCTGAGGTAAATATTGGATTGACTGCTTAAGAAATAAAATCTCCCTTTCAGCTCCCGACTTCCCATATTTTTCAATGGAGGCATCGGTGAGTAAGATATCAACAACTTTTAATTTTGAGTCAAAAATGCAAGTGAAATACCACTGTGAAAAAGATCCCAAATCGGCGCGGATCATGCTATTCGGTAGTATCACGATATTAGAAAATCCTGAGCGCTCTGTAGAAAATGGTCGACTATTCGACACTCTAGCAGAGTAAGGGATGATTACATTTGTGGAAATACTATCAAATGAACTGAATGGGAATTGGCGGATTCCGTTAAAGGAAGATAAATCCAGAGCGGCTATCACTGGTTCGTTGGTATTATCATCCAAGAGGATCGTAGTCAACACATTCGCATCTCGGATGCTGTCATGATACACAATTGCGCCGTGTATATGGCCATAATTCCACACTTCACCAATGATGTTTCCCTGATAGTCTATCGAATAGATTGCAGACGGGGAGTTAT
Organism: Bacteroidota bacterium; assembly: GCA_013361065.1. GTDB lineage: Bacteria > Bacteroidota > Ignavibacteria > UBA10030 > UBA8401 > UBA8401. Next base: position 4,997 of record JABWAK010000177.1, on the reverse strand, counting down.
TATGCTGCACAATAATAAACAACTGCTTCTGGGGAACATACGGTATAATCTTTTTTGTACTAAAATCCACCGGATACGTCCGAGTTCCGTATTGGATCTGTCGGCCTAGCGTCTTTTTCCAACGGAGTGAACCGTCATGATTGAACACCAAAATATTACCGTTTCCAGATATTCCTATTCCCGCCACTTTAAGGACAGTCACGATCTCCCGTTTTCCATCATTATCCAAGTCCAGTATTTCGATCAAATTGGTCCTCATTGGATCCAGATCGGAAAGGTCGTTGAATGCATTCACAGGCTTTTGCCATAATTTATCGCCTTGCTGATTATAAACAACGAAGTTCTGACCTTCAAAGCGGATTAGGGCAGGATTCAAATCGATAGGCTGTCGATTATCGATCGGGAGCATGAAGAACAATAATGCTGCCAGCATTGATATCGATACGACACCAGCAGCGGCAACGATCGGACGGGTACGGATGTAATGCCATGACCTTGCCGGGAACGAGCCTTGTTCTTTTGCCAGGATCATGGAAAGCGGTTCATCCCAGACGGTGGCCTTTTTTGTCACCGACACCAGGTCTTTTTTCTTCCGGAGAGAAAGATCCTCATTGGTGCCCAGTTCAAACTCTGTCTGGAGATAGAATTCCTTGATCTGTTGAAACAGTAAGCGACAACTCTGACACTGCTCCAGATGCGCTGTCATCGCACTGATCACTTCAGAAGACAATTCCGACTCTGAGAGGATCAATTGTGTGAGTTGCGCTTCACTGATATGTTGCGGACTTTTGGTCAAAAGACTTCTTTCAATTCTTCATAGATAGTGTAATAACATTTGCAGGATGGTCCCGAATATTTATTCGAGCTTGATCCTCTTGCCAAGTTCAGACTTGCAGAGGGAGAATAAATACTCCAGTATTGCTTTGTATCGATCATGGTAAATCGATTTTGAAAGACCCTCGATTTCCGCAGCATAGTTGTCATATAACGAGTAATCTTTCCCGTCAAGTTCGATCGCGATCGCTGTAAGATTCCGTTCGACGACATTGAACATTGCATCATATTCTTTATTGGTCAATTTCATCCTTCCGACATATTTATCGGAATATTTTATCTTTACGGTTGAAATCGATTCGGCAATCAGTGTGCGAATGTCGGACTCGTCCAGGCTCCTCAGGTCAGGAGCATACTGTTCTGCCGACTCCTGGACGAACGACCGTCGGATGCTGAGCGCAAGCGGTACGAGAGGGACCGCCTTGGCATACTCCGATTGGCTCGAAAGATGCCGGAACAGACGCGCCATGATCTCCGGTATCCGTTCACTCCCATGCACTATGTCACAGATCATTCGGTCCAATTCTTCTGCCGGAAGCACTGGAAGATGTAACTGAGGATCGATCACGGATGTTGCGATCAGCATTTCTCCAAATCGGTCCACCTCGTTGAAATTTCCCAGGGATTGGATGGCGATCTTCATGTTGCGGATGATCTTTCCCAGCGAAGGATCATACTCAAAGTAGATCCGATAGATGCCTTGATTGACCTTTGAAAAGACCAGCCGGCGCACAAGATCGACCAGTTCGATATCGGATGTTGCCTCCATTGATATGGAGCCGAAATATGCTTTCAGCTGGACAAGTTCATTGTGCGTATCTGACTGGAAGATCTCAGCGATACAGTCATAGGCCAGATCGTGCACTTCGATGTTCACGAGATTCAGGTTGAGTCTTCCGGCAGCGAGTTTGCTCTTCAACAATACCAACGCAAAGGCATGGCAGAGCATCACCAATTCCTTTGTCTGCGCCGGCGAATGGCTGTCGGTGAGGATGGAAAGTATGATGGAGCGAAGTTGAGCTGAATGTCGATGTATCGATTTCATCCGATGGATAGTACTTCATCAGAACCGAACAAGCAATATAGATTTCCTACCGGCTGTAAAGCCCCCCGTTCCCTTCCAGCCAATCGGCGACCGTATCACTTAATGTCGGTATATCTCGATCGGTCACATCCAGGGAAAGATGAGGCAACAGGGAGCGCTGACAGAGCTCCCCGATCACATCCTGCTCACGGAGGAAGATGGAAAGATCATCATACTGCGAAGGTTTGCCGGAGACTTTCAGCCGTTCCTCGCGGGCGGCAGCGAAGGAATCCGGAGAACGGCGGCAATGGATGAGATGGAAACCGAGAGGGAGCAGCCGTTCCTCGATCCACCGCAGATCGTAATTCCGGCCGCAATAGAGCTGCTGATGCATCATCGTGGAGATGTGGAACCGGTCCACCACCCAGGAATAGTACCGCTGCAGTTCGAATAACCGGAGCCAGGTATGGTACGTCTCCATCGCCTGCTGCTCCTCCTGCTGCTCGAAATTGATGAGCCCTCTTCCCCACGGGTGATTCGTGAAGGCACACCATTCCGCCGAGATGAGCGGGGAGTGGTACTGATACCGGCGGGGACCGACGATACGCGGATGCTCGTTCAGAGCGAAGGCAAGATCCGTCTTATGGGTAAGTCGGGTACCTTCCAGGATGATCTTTGGGGTAAGCTTTGGCAAAACAATTAACAATGAACAATGAACAATGGACATGGACAATGGAAAGCTAACAGCTGATAATTGGTGGCTGTTGGCTGTTGGCTGACAGCTGAAAGCTGATAACTGAAAGCTATTCTACTTCACCACTTCCTTCAGCGGCACACCGTCCAACCGTGCCGGTATCGGGAATCCGGCAATCCTTGCGAGGGTTGGCGCGGCATCGACGGAGTGGACCTCCCGGCCGATCCGCTGCGGCTTCACTCCTCCCCACCAGAAGATGAGCGGAACATGGGTGTCGTACCGGTACGGCGAACCGTGGGTCGTACCGAATGTGCGGGAAGAGATGATGCAGTTCTCACGGATGCGGTACTGGAAGTCCTCGCCGCGCGGAGCATAATAGCTGTTCCGGTACTTCTGGATGTACGGTTTCGCGGACGGGGTTGTGGAGATGAGTTCGTGACGGAAATAGACATCAACAAAAGCATCGATACTCAGCAGTCCCTTGGCGATCTCCCGCTGCAGCGCCAGCGTATCCCAGCCGTCCTTCACTGCCAGCGAGTAATTGATGAAACTGTTCTTGATCAGCACATCCTCGGATGTATCCAGCTCATACTTGAGCAGCGAGGAGAGCGAATCCATCTTCGGTTTGATGTCATCATTATAGATGTACCGTTTCGCAGGGATCGTGCGGTACGCGGTGTTGAATTCGGGCAGAGGACAGACCGCATGGTCCGCGCTCAGGGCAACGACATACTTCCCTTTGCCGACCTTTGCATCGAGTTCGTCGAAGAAGACCCCCAGCTGCCGGTCCAGCCGTATCAGCAGATCGAGCAGTTCATGACTGTCCGGACCGAACCCGTGGCCGACATAATCGCAGTTCGAGAAGGAGACACAGAGCACATCCACCGGTCCCCGCTGCCCCAGCTTCTCACCGTTCACGGCAGCCAGCGCGAATTCCATCAGCAGCTGATCGCCGAACGGACTCCCCATGATCTGTTCGTGCTTCTTCCCTTTCGTGAACGGATGCGGGAAGGATGTATCGTCCCCCCAGCGCTGCTCTGCATCGAACGCATCAGGACCGAATTTCTCATACTCCGTCGCCGGCAGCAGCCGCTCCCAGACATCGGGGACGTTCCGTTCGATCCAGTCCGAACCGTTGAAGGACTTCGCCCATTCCGGCAGTGTCTTCATATAATAGTCGGAGCTGGTCATGGTGCCGGATTTACGGGAATACCAGAACGCCCCGTCGGGCCGGAACCCGCCCATCAGGATCGCGGCGCGGTCCTTCGATGAGATAGAGACCACTTTCGAGCCTTTCCCCTGCGGCGAATCCTTGAGCCAGTCCCCTATCGCCGGCACCACAAGATTGCGCGGTGAGAACCCGCCTCCCAGTCCATCGACCGGTCCCGCGGTGGAATCCTCTACACAATAGACATTTTTCTTCGTGACAGGGTCGATCCAATCGTTCGCATGGATACCGCTGGAGGAAGGATATGAACCGGTGCCGAGCGAGGCATGTCCAGGACCGGTCTCACTGGTGGCATAATTGAGGTCCGCATTGGTATAGACGATCCCACTCCGGTATAGCGTCCTGAGACCGCCGGTGAAGAGATGGCCGTACCGCTCGAAATAATCGGCCCGCATCTGATCCACGGAGATATAGACGATGAGCTTCGGCGCCGGTGCCGCACTCAGGGATGGGATGCACAGAAGCAACAACAGAAGGAACAGTCTCATCTTATCTCCACATGGAAAGAAGTGCGGCTGCGATGACGGACGCAACCAGGAAATAGGCCGAATGGATCCCTTTCACCACCATGGAACGAAGGTCGAACCGGAATGACACGGAGAGATGGATCAGCGAAATCAGGAGCCAGACAGCAACACCGACGTACACCCCTGCATTCATCCCCACCGCTCCGATCGAATCGACGAAGATCTCCATCACCGTGCAGAAGAGCAGTATGGCGGACGCCTGGACGGCGATCCGGGACAATGTCAACGGCGGAGGTGCGGTCGTGCGCAGTCGGCGCAGCAGCGGACCGAACAATGCATCCGAGGACCAGAGCGCCAGGAACGAGAAGCAGATCACGGCTGCGGAAAGGATCCCGGGGATATTGAGTGCGAAATCGAACGGCATCTTATTTCAACAATGCTTTGGCCCGGGCCAGGACATTCTCCACCGTGAACCCGAAATGTTTGTACAACGCTTCGTACGGTGCCGATTGTCCGAACGAATTGAGCGTGACCGTCTGCGACGCATACTTATGCCACCCCAGTTCGACCCCTGCTTCAACAGCCAGGCGCGTGGTGACGGACGGCGGCAGGACCGATGCACGGTACTCCTCGCTCTGCCGTTCGAACAACTCCCACGACGGCATGCTCACCACCCGTGCCTTCACTCCTTCCGACGTAAGAACTTCGTAGGCCCCGAGCGCATACTGCAGTTCTGAACCGGTACCGATC
>JABWAK010000022.1 GCA_013361065.1 Bacteroidota bacterium | reverse complement strand
CTCATCGGCGCATTCACTGTCGATGTCCGTCTTTGCGAACATCGGTCTGAACCAGAAGGCGAATACTTTCGGCGATGCGTACATCAATCTGCTGGACCAGCAGGAATTCAGCGTGCAGGTGCAGGTCCCGCTGTACGGCTTCGGTACCGGCAGTCATGCGGTGGAAGCAGCGGAGGCCGAGCAGTCCCGTGTGGAGACCTCCATCGCCTCGCAGCAATTCACCTTCCGTCAGGATGTGCTCTATCAGGTGCGCCGGTTCCTTCAGCTGCAGACGCAGGTACTCCTCTCCGGTAAAGCGGATACCGTGGCGCAGCGGCGGTTCGACGTGGCACGGGAGCGGTTCACCATCGGCAAGATCGATGTCCCGAATCTCTTCCTCGCCCAGTCCGAGAAAGATGCGGCCTACCGCGCCAGGATCCAGACGCTGTCCGACTATTGGATCACCTATTACCGGCTCCGCCGGCTGACGCTCTACGATTTCACGAGCGCCCGGCCGCTCGTCACCCAAGAGTGAGCCGATCGTCTGTACCGACCGAAGGAATGACCCTATGACACCCAATGCATTCACACCAGCCAGCGTCTTCTCCCCTGCCGCCTCCATCTGCTATAGTGATCATGCCGTTGTCAGCAAGATCGTGATGAAGAAACCCAACGGTCAGGTGACGCTTTTTGCGTTCGACGCCGGAGAGGAACTGAGCGAACATACCACGCCATTCGATGCGATGGTCCAGGTGGTGGACGGTACGGCGGAGATCGTCATTGCCGGAACACCGCATACCGTCCCGGCCGGCAGTGCCATCATCATGCCGGGCGGAGTGCCGCATGCCGTCAAAGCACCGGTTCCGTTCATGATGCTGCTGACCATGCTGAAATGAAACGCCAACACCATTCCCGCAGTACTGCTGGCACACAGCGCAGGGCTGGAGTCCGTCCAACCGTGAAGGAATTGCTCCATCCGCGCAACCGCAACAATGCTCCGTATGATTTCCCGGCATTGATCGAACGGTACCCGGAACTGGGACCGTTCGTCTTCACCAACCGGTTCGGCAGTATCTCCATCGATTTCGCCTCTGCCGATGCCGTCCGGATGCTGAATACCGTTCTGCTCCGCCATCATTACGGAATCCGACATTGGGCGTTCCCCGCAGACCACCTTTGTCCACCCATCCCGGGTCGCGCTGATTATCTGCATTACCTTGCGGACCTCCTGGCAGAAAGCAACGGGGGCACCATTCCCCGCGGCAGCACCGTCTCGGTTGCGGATATCGGAACCGGTGCAACATGCATCTATCCGCTGCTCGGCCAAGCGGAATATGGATGGCGGTTCATCGGATCGGAGACCGAACTGGCATCGGTCGTATCCTGCCGTTCCATCCTTGCAGCGAATGCCATCCCGGATGAACAGATCACCATACGGCATCAACCTGATCCGAAGCAGTTCTTTACCGGCATCATCAATGCCGGAGAACGGATCGATCTGACCATGTGCAATCCTCCGTTCCATTCCTCCTTCACACAGGCGACGGCAGGGACCAAACGGAAATGGAAGAATCTTGGTACGGGACCTTCCGCCGATCTGAACTTCGGAGGGAAGCATCATGAGCTCGTCTATCCGGGAGGAGAGGTTGCCTTCACCACCTCCATGGCGACCGAAAGTGCCCGGTTCGGACGTCAGGTCCTTTGGTTCACCACATTGCTCTCCCGACAGACCACGGTTCCTCTGCTCGTGCAGCAACTGGAGCGGGCAGGAGTTCAGGAGGTCCGGACCATCCCGATGGCACAAGGCCAGAAGAAATCCCGGTTCATCGCCTGGAGTTTCCTTTCTGCCGATGCCAGGGCTGCATGGAGCAGCGAGCGATGGAATTCCGTCTGAATCCGATCCCAAACCTCCTTTTTTGGCACATTCCCTCACTTTTTTCCCCTTCCCTCCCGATTTGTCAAGGAATTGACGAAATATTTCGGCATTTTAGAGTATAATCACCGCGGTAGGGTCACTATCGCACCGTCATTCATAAGAACTTCGCGATACCCCCGAACCACGAGTTCTGCACAGAAACGATCCATGCCATTCAAATCCTTACACATCATTGAACCGATCCTCACGGCATTGTCCGAAGAAGGATACACCACCCCTACTCCGATCCAGGCGCAGGCGATCCCGATCGTCCTGCAGGGAACGGACCTGCTCGGATGCGCGCAGACCGGCACGGGCAAAACTGCTGCCTTTGCCATTCCGATCCTCCAGCTGCTGAGCAAGGAGAAACATTCCGGACCGAAACGTCCTATCCGCAGCCTGATCGTCACGCCGACACGCGAGCTGGCGATCCAGATCAACGACAGCTTCAAAGCGTACGGCCGCCATACCGGACTGACCACGACGGTCATCTTCGGAGGGGTCGGTCAGCAGCAGCAGACCAATGCCCTGCAGCGCGGTGTGGATATCCTGATCGCCACCCCCGGACGTCTGCTCGACCTGATGAGCCAGAAGTACATCTCTCTGAAGGACATCCAGATCTTCGTGCTGGATGAAGCGGACCGGATGCTGGACATGGGATTCATCCATGACGTGAAGAAGATCATCCATGCACTCCCGGCCAAACGGCAGTCACTCTTCTTCTCCGCCACTATGCCGCCGGAGATCGTGAAGCTGGCCGGTACCATCCTCCATCATCCGAAAGAGGTCACCGTCACACCGGTCTCCTCCACCGTCGATGTCATCCATCAGCAGATCCTCTTCGTGGACAAAGGGAACAAGGGAGCACTGCTGCTCCACGTGCTCAAGGACGAGCGGATCAAGACCGTCCTTGTCTTCACCCGGACGAAACATGGTGCGGACAAAGTGGTGAAGATGCTCGTGAAGAATGGTGTGAAAGCAGAAGCGATCCACGGGAACAAAGCACAGAATGCCCGTCAGCGGGCACTCGCCAACTTCAAGGCACAGACCACCAGGGTGCTCGTGGCGACGGACATCGCCGCCCGCGGCATCGATGTGGAGAATATGGAATTCGTGATCAACTATGAGATCCCGAACATCCCGGAGACCTATGTGCACCGGATCGGCCGCACCGGCCGTGCCGGAGCAACAGGGACGGCGTATTCCTTCTGCGATGCCGAAGAGAAGGCCTATCTCCGCGATATCGAAAAACTGATCGGTAAGAAGATCCCCGTCAAGGAAGACCATCCGTATCCGATGACGGGACAGCACCGTACCGCCTCCGCACCGGCAGAGGCTGCACCGCATGCGCACCGTTCATCCGGACCGCGTCCGCAGCGGAATCAGCCCCGCTCCGACAGCAGAGAGAAAGGACGGCACTCTAGTTCCTCATCGTCCGCACATCCGCACCCGAAAAGCGAGAAGCGGACCGGTGCTCATTCCACGGAACGCACCCCGACGAAAGGGGGACCGCGGAACGAGAGGAGTGAACGGAGCGGACGCCCCGAGCGGACACCGCGCACGCAGGGACACGGATCCGGACAGCGGACCACCGGATCAGAGAACCGGCGGCGGAGCGGTTCATCCACCACCAGACGAACCGGTCCCTCCTCCGGCACGACAGCAAAGCCGGTCGAGAAGAAGAAGAAGAGCTGGCTGGAGATCCTCGGATTCAAACGTTCCACATGATGACGGAAGGCCGGAGCGCAGCGCTCCGGCCTTCGTTCTTTCCCTTCACCGTACGGGCAAGACCATGAGAACCATCCTCTTCCTCCTCGGTATCCTCCCTTTTCTGCACGCGCAGCACCGTCCGAACATCATCGTCATCATGACCGATGACCATGCCAAGAATGCCGTGAGCATCTACGGCAGCCGTATCAACACCACACCGAACATCGACCGGATCGGACGTGAAGGGGCGGTCTTCACCCGGGGATTCGTCACCAACTCCATCTGTGGTCCCAGCCGCGCCGTTCATCTGACCGGCACCTACAGCCATATCAACGGCACAGTGGACCACAGCAGCACACGGTTCAACGGAGGGCAATGGACCTATCCCCAGGCGCTGCAGAAAGCCGGATATCACACAGCGCTCATCGGGAAATGGCACCTCGGTTCCATCCCGACCGGATTCGATTATTTCAGCGCCCTGGTGGACCAGGGAGAGTATTACAACCCGCGCTTCATCCAGCCCGGCGGTGATACGATCCGCATGCAGGGCTATACGACGGAACTCATCAACGAGATCGCCATCCGCGTGATCGACAGTGTCCGTTCCTCTCCGTTCTGCATCCTCATCCATCAAAAGGCGCCACACCGCAACTGGATGCCATCGCCGAAACATTTCTCCCTCTACGACAGCGCGGATATCCCGATGCCGGAGAATTTCTATGACGACTACGCCGGAAGGTCGAAGGCAGCATCGGAACAGGATATGGAGGTACGGAACCTGTACCTCTCCTACGATCTGAAGCTATTCCTTGAAGAAGGTGAAGCGGAACCGGGCAGCGGCGGCAGCGAACGGTTCAAACAGCAGGCGAAAGCGGCGTGGGAACGGGATCTGAAGCGGCTCACCCGGGAGCAGCGGGAAGCATGGGACACGTACTATCGTCCTATCTCGGATGCCTTCTATAAGAACCGGCCCACCGGGACCGCCCTGGAAGAATGGAAGTATCAGCGGTACATCAAGGACTATCTCCGCTGCATCGCTTCGGTGGATGACAACATCGGTGTCCTGCTGGACCATCTGCTGCAGAAAGGGATCCTGGACAGCACGGTCATCATCTATACATCGGACCAGGGATTCTTCCTGGGAGAGCACGGATGGTATGACAAGCGGTTCATGTACGAGGAATCGATCGGTATCCCGTTCCTGGTCCGCTATCCGCCGCTCATCGCGCCAGGGACGGTCCGGAATGAACTGATGCTGAATCTGGACGTTGCCCCGACCATGATGGACCTTGCCGGTCTCCCGGTCCCGGATTCACTCCAGGGCCGATCCCTCCTTCCCCTCCTCCAACCGTCACATCCATGGGATTGGCGGACATCGGTCTACTACCATTACTACGAGTATCCGCACGGATGGCATAAGGTGAAGCGGCATTACGGTGTGAGAACGGAGCGGTATGTGCTCATCCATTTCTACAACGATATCGATGAATGGGAACTGTACGATCTCTGGACCGACCCCGGACAGATGCACAACCGCGCCGATGATCCTGCAATGGCGGATATCCGTGCCTCCCTGACGGAGGAATTGAACCGGCTGCGCATACAGTACCGTGATACCGATCCGGACCCGAGGTAAGGGAGACCGGTCTTGACTTCCGTTGTGCGGTACTCTACATTACCCGCATCCCCTCCGCAATCTTTGGAGGTCCGGCATGAAGTTCGAAGGTTTCCTGCTCTCCAAACATCACCTTGCGACGGGAAGAACAGCCGTACCGGATAGCGACTCACTCTTACTTAGAATACTATGAGCGCACTATCGTTGGAATCCTCCCTCCTCTCCGGTCCTCACCGTCTCCTGGCCGCAATGACAGGAACGTGGGAAGGTCTGACCCAAACCTACTTCGATCCGGACACCGTCAGTGATGAATCCGTCTGGCGGGGAACGATCACGCCGATTCTCGATGGGAGGTTCGTCCGCCATGATTACACCGGGATGCTGCAGGACAAACCGCTCAGCGGGTCCGCGATCTACGGATGTCAACTGGCGACCGGGACATTCCAGTCAGTCTGGGTGGACAGTTTCCATAACGGAACATCCATGATGGTCAGTCAAAGCACACCGGGCGATGCGGTATTCAATGTTCTCGGGTCGTATGATGTCGGTGAGGGTTCGCCTCCCTGGGGCTGGAGAACCGTGATCGAGATGCCGGACAACGATACATTGAACATACGGATGTACAATATCTCCCCGGAAGGTGTTGAATATAAGGCAGTTATTATCAACTATCGGCGCGTCCTCAACGCGTCTTGACTTCTCCTGATCGCTTCTCTACATTACGCGCATCCCCACCACCAGCCAAGGAGGTTCGGCATGAAGGTCAAAGATATCCTGGATTCCAAAGGCCGTGCGGTCCTGACGGTCACCGCAGAAACGACCGTTGAACGGATCGTTCAACTCCTCTCCTCGAAGAAGATCGGTTTCCTGATCGTGACCGAACATGACGGAACTCTTGCGGGTGTCATCTCTGAGCGGGATATCGTCCATCGGTACCTTGCAACGGGAAGAACAGCTGCATCGGTCACTGCTGCGGAGATCATGACTCCGGCCGGAACGGTGGTCACGACGCTGGAGAGCGACAATATCGAGCATGTGATGAAGGTAATGACAGAACGGAAGGTGCGTCACCTCCCGGTGGTCACGGATGGTGTGCCGGCGGGTGTGATCTCGATCGGAGATGTGATCAAGTATATCCTGGAGGAGAAGAACGAGGAGATCCGGTCGCTGATGGAGTACGTGTCCCGCTGACGCGGAGTCACTCCTCGCAGCAATCCATCTTCTCCTGGTGGACGGCGGTTGTTTCGACCTTTGGACTGACCATCGGGATGCCGAGATTCAGTCCGCGCAGGATCAGGAGCAATGCGACCGCAATGGTCATCGCCGGAAGTGCTTTGTTCAACACCGAACGGAACCGGACCGAGAGAAGATTCCCGGTGAGTGCCACGGCAATGAGGGCGGGCGAGGTGCCGATGCCGAAGATGATCATGAACAACGCACTCTGCCACACATCGGCCACCACCGTGGCGCCGACCAGCGCCGTATAGACCAGTCCGCACGGCAGCAGTCCGTTCAGGATCCCCATCAGGAACAATGTGACCATCCCCCGCTTCCCCATTAGTACGGAGAATCTCGCTTTGACGAACGTGTAGAGATGCCGGAGCGGTGAATACCGTTCGATCGCAGAGCGGAATCCCAGCGGGACCAGGATCGTGACGAGCATCAGTGCTCCGATGACCACCGAGAGTTCCTGCTGCACGTTCATCATCACACCCTTGCCGATCACCCCGAGCACAGCACCCATCATACCATAGGTGACCGCTTTCCCGCCGTTGAAGACGATCCGCTCCGCCAGGAACATCCACCGGCTCTTCGCCGACGACGGAACGGCCAGAGCGAGCGGACCGCACATACCGATGCAATGCATACTGCCGAGCAATCCGAGGGTCAATGCAGCCAGAAGGTCCATGGTCTATTGGATGATGATGGGATGTTCTGCATAATACTGCTGCTGTCCGACCGACCAGCTGATCTTGGCACGCCAGAGACCTCCGGTCAACATTGCCGTCGGCAGACTCTGTCCGTACGATGAATCGAGTGCCACCGGTACGGTGATATCGCGCGCCTTGTCCGACGGGCGGAAGAAATGGATCGAACCGCCGTAGGCCGTGCGGTCGCCGAGGTTCGGGAAGGAGAAGCGCACCATCCCGGCATCCATCTCCATGGAGACCGACTGTGCGAGTGCATTGCTCCCTTTGACCAGATCGATATGCTCCTGGTACCGCAATTCCTTCTCATAATAGTCGTCCGTCACCAGGTCCACACGGGTGGACATGGAGATGTAGACCATCACGAACGTTCCGACCGCGAACAGGATGAAACTGACAACGATCCATCCACCCCAATTCATCCGTGTGCTCACTCGTGCCTCTCTTTCTTCTCATTCGTGCCATCATGGTCGCGGTGTTCGTCTGCACCGCCGTGATCGCTCTCCTTGGCCGCCGGAGCGTGACGTTTCTCGACCGGACCAAGGAATGATGTGGTGATACGCTGCACTTCCCTGCCGCCGACGAACACCCCGAACTGCAGCGGTGTATTCATCATCGTGATATGGTCCTTCTTGAGCAGGACGAACATCTTTGTCAAAGCAGCTTCTTGAGGCGGTACATCCTTCTTATCCCCGAGTAGTTTCACCTCTCCTTCGGCGTTCAGCAACCGGACCTCGACATCCATCGGTTCGAAGGTCTTGTTCACCACTTTCATATCGTACAGGTTGCTCACCTTGCCGTCCTGCTGTTCCTGGTAGAACATGCCCGGAGTGCGCAGGATGGTCACATCCAGTTCGGACCGGTTCAGCAGGAAGACCGTAAGCAGCGTCAGCAGCACCAATTGTACAACGGAATATCCGATCACCCGCGGGGTGAAGATCTTGCGCACCGAGGTCCTGATACCGTTCAGCGAATCGTACCGGATGAGGCCGCGCGGTTTGCCGATCTTATCCATCACATGATCGCAGGCATCGATGCAGGCCGTGCAGTTGACGCATTCCAGCTGGGTGCCGTTGCGGATATCAATCCCGGTGGGACAGACCACGACACATTCCTTGCAGTCGATGCAGTCCCCGGCATTGCGGACGGTGTTCCGTTTCAGGAATTCGCGCGGTTCTCCGCGGACGTTATCGTAGGCGATGACGATGGAGTTCGGATCGAGCAGAACCCCCTGCAGACGCCCGTAGGGGCAGACAAGGATACAGGCCTGTTCCCGGAACCAGATGAAGATCCAGTAGAAGAGTCCCGTGAACAGCATCATCGCCGTGAACCCGGCGATATGCTCCTGCACCGGTGCGGTCACGATCACGGTGAGTGCATCGATCCCGATGATCCATGCCAGCAACATGTTCGCTGTCAGGAAGGAGATGACGAAATAGATGAGATATTTCGTCCCCTTGCGGAACACCTTGGCACCGGTCCAGGGGGATTCGTTCAGCCGGCGCTGCGCCTTATGGTCCCCTTCCACCCAATAGTCGATCTTGCGGAAGACCGATTCCATGAAGACGGTCTGCGGACAGACCCAGCCGCAGAAGAGGCGTCCGAAGACGGCGGTGAAGAGGAAGATGAAGACGATGGTGGTGATCATCGCCAGGCCGAGCAGGTAGAAATCCTGCGGTCCGAATGCGACCCCGAACAGGATGAACTTCCTGTTGAGCACATCGAACAGCATGAACGGATGACCGTTCACTTTCACGAACGGCATGCCGAACAGGATCAGCAGCAGGATGCCGCTGAAGAGGTTCCGTGCATTGGTGAAGCGACCTTTCGGTTCCTTCGGATAGACCCACTTCCGGGCACCGCTCTTCTCCACGATGCCCAGTGAGTCCCGGAAGGACTCACTGTGTACTTCGTCCGCCATACTTTCCTACTTTCATCCTACAACGATTTCTGCGCCGTGGTGTCCGCTGCCGCTGCCACCGCGGGTTCCACATATTTCGTCCCTTCCGGAGCCTTGCCGCCGGGCGGGTTCGTTCCCTGGAGCGACAGGACGTAACTGCCGAGGTTCTGCATCTGTTTCTGCGTGAACACCAGCTCCCAGCTGATCATCCCTTTGGCGGGTACGCCCTTCTTGATGGTGGTATAGACGTTCTTGATACCGCCGCCGTGGATCCAGAATTCATCCGTCAGGTTCGGACCGACGAGTCCGCCGGCCTGCGGTCCATGGCAGGAGACGCAGAATTTCTGGAAGTTCTCGGCACCTTCCTTCAGCGATGCATCATCCTTCAGTGCCACTAGGGCATTCTCGTTGATGGTGCCGCCGGAGGCAAGCATGATCTTCTTCTGCAGATTGGCCGCCACCACCTCTTCGATGTACTCGGCCTCGGGAAGGTTCGAGACGCCGAACACATGGTAATCCAGCATATAGACGAACGCGAACAGGATGGTGCCGACGAACAGATAGTTGAACCAGGGCGGGATGCGGTTATCCAGCTCCGTGATATCATCGTAGACGTGACCGACATCCGGCGCCACTTCGCTCGGCGGAGGGATGACGTAATGCTTGATGCGGAAGTAGAGGTCCGCGATCGGATCGATATTGGTATTCATCACGCCGATGATGTACATCAGCGTGGCGATGACGAACACCATGAACGAGACGGTGAAGATGAGCGCGATCTCTGTGCTCGGATCGCCCCCTGCCGCAGCGGCAGGAAGGACCACGAACAGACTGAGCAGCACCCAGCGGAGGAGCAGTTGGAGTTTTTTCATAGGGTTATTTCCTCTCGTCAGCGGATTCGGACGAATCCTCGAGCGGCAGACCGCCCATATAGTTCAGAAATTGTTTGTCGAGCCTGAACACCCAGATCGTCACCGCAATGAAGAACGGCACGAAGATGAACAGGGAGAAGACCGGATAGGCCGCGATACCTTCGATGGAGCTCAGATACTTTGACAGCATGGTCCCCTCACTTTCCTGTCGCTTTGATGTCCGTACCGAGACGCTGCAGGTACGCGATCATGGCGATGATCTCTTTATTGGGTTCGGCCGGGACCTTGTTGCGCTGCAGGTCAGCAGCGATGGAATCGGCCTGCTGCCGGAGGATGTCGTTGGCGATCAGGTCGAAGCCTTTCGGATACGGGACGCCGAGGGTCTGCATCGCGCGGATCTTCGCAGCGGTGTTCGACGTATCGAGGTCCTGCGTCAGTAGCCAGGGATACTGCGGCATGATCGAACCCGGGGACATCGTGCGCGGGTTATCCATATGCAGATAGTGCCAGAGATTCGGATACTTCCCTCCAACGCGGTGCAGGTCCGGTCCGGTGCGGCGGGAGCCCCACAGGAACGGATGGTCGTACACATACTCCCCTGCTTTCGAGTATTCACCGTAGCGCTCGGTCTCGGAGCGGAACGGACGGACCATCTGGGAATGGCAGGCATTGCAGCCTTCGCGGATGTAGAGGTCACGGCCCTGCAGCTCCAGCGGCGTGTACGGTTTCACACTGGCGATGGTCGGGATGTTGGATTTCACCATGAAGGTCGGGATCAGTTCGATGATGCCGCCGATCAGAATAGCGATGGTGGCGAACAGGGCGAACTGGATCGGTTTCTTCTCCAGCCAGCGGTGCTTCGTCTCGGACACATGCGTATCCGCACCGAGCGCCGGGGCCTCGGCCGCTTCCTCGGCGAGGAAGGAGCCCTGTTTGATCGTTTTAACGAGATTATACACCATCACCAGCGCGCCGGTGAGATAGAGCGCACCGCCCACCGCACGGATCATATGGAGCGGGATGATCTGCAGCGTGGTCTCCAGGAAGTTGGGATACTGGAGCACTCCCATCGGGCTGAATTCCTTCCACATGAGCGACTGGACGAGTCCGGCCACATACATGGAAGAGGCATAGAAGACGATGCCGAGCGTTCCGATCCAGAAGTGGAAGCTGGCGAGCTTCTTGGAATAGAGGTCGGTCCTGTAGAGTTTCGGCACGAGCCAATAGAGGATACCGAAGGTCATGAAGCCGTTCCAGCCGAGCGCGCCGACATGCACGTGGGAGACGATCCAGTCGGTGTAGTGCGCCAGTGCGTTCACATTCTTCAGCGAGAGCATCGGTCCTTCGAAGGTCGCCATACCGTAGGCGGTCACACCGACCACCATGAACTTCAGTACGGGTTCCTCACGGACCTTGTCCCACGCGCCGCGCAGTGTCAGCAGACCGTTGATCATCCCTCCCCACGACGGGGCGATGAGCATGATGGAGAAGACGGTGCCGAGGGATTGCGCCCAATCCGGCAGTGCGGTATAGAGCAGATGGTGCGGGCCGGCCCAGATGTAGATGAAGATGAGCGACCAGAAGTGGACGATGGAGAGCCGGTACGAGTAGACGGGACGGTTCGCTGCTTTCGGCAGGAAGTAGTACATCAATCCGAGGTACGGGGTGGTGAGGAAGAATGCCACGGCATTATGACCGTACCACCACTGCACGAGCGCATCCTGCACACCGGCATAGAGCGAGTAGCTCTTCAGGAACGAGACCGGCACTTCCAGCGAGTTCACGATGTGCAGCACCGCCACGGTGACGATCGTGGCGATGTAGAACCAGATGGCGACATACATGTGCCGTTCGCGGCGTTTGATGACGGTGCCGAAGAAATTGATGGCGAAGACCACCCAGACGAGGGTGATGGCGATATCGATCGGCCATTCCAGCTCCGCATACTCCTTGCTGGTGGTGATACCGAGCGGCAGGGAGACCGCTGCTGCCACGATGATGAGCTGCCAGCCCCAGAAATGGATCCGGCTGAGCACATCGCTGAACATCCGGGCCTTGCACAGACGCTGCAGCGAGTAGTAGATACCCATGAAGATGGCGTTGCCGACGAACGCGAAGATGATCGCATTCGTATGGAGCGGACGGATACGGCCATACGTGATGTACTGCAGGTTGGCGTTCACCGCCGGCGAGAAGAGCTGCGTGGCGATGATGACGCCCACCAGCATCCCGACGACCGCGAACACGACCGACGCGATACCGAAATCGCGCACGATCCTGTTATCATAGTGGAACTTCTGCACTTCCATTGATACCTCGTGGATTGATGATGGATTGATTATGATTGTTTCGTATTCTCGTCGAACAGGATCCGGACGGACGGTGTGTACTTGTCATCGTACTGACCGGACCGGACGGACCACAGGAACGCCAGCAGGAACCCTACTGCGATGATGAAACTGCAACCGATCAGAACCGCTATGACCGCCATGCGAGCAGCCCTTTCCTCCGTGCCAGGATGTTGGTCGTGACCGTGGTGAAGACCACGATCGTGATGGAACTTGCCGGCATCAGGATCGCCGCCATGATCGGCGTCAGCATTCCCTGCAGGGCGAAATAGATACCGACCAGATTATACAGGAATGCCATCACGAAACTGGCGATGACGATCCGCATGCTGAGACGGGAGAATCGCAGGAATTCCGCCAGGCGGATGAAAGCCGTGCTGCTGATGATGGCATCCGATGCCGGTGAGAAATGAACGACATCCTCCGTGACCGCAATGCCCAGGTTGCTCTGCAGCAGCGCTCCCGCATCGTTCAGCCCGTCCCCGACCATGAGCACACGCTTCCCCTGCTGCTGCTGCGACCGTACATATTCCAGTTTATCGGTCGGCGTCTGATTGAAGAGCAGGTCAGTCCCCTGCGGGAACATGGACTGCAGCCGCGGCCGCTCTGACTCATTGTCCCCGGAGACGACCGCCAGTTTGCGTCCCGCTCCGAGTTCAGCGATCATCGCCGGAAGGCCGTCGCGGTAAAGGTTCTTCACCGAGAAATATCCGAGCTGACGGCCATCCTCCGAGACATAGGACCGGGTCTCATTCACCGGTGTGGCGGGAGCGAGAGCGCCGACATACTCCCGCGCACCGATCCGATACGTTCGTCCGCCGACGGTCCCGGTGATCCCCTGTCCCACGGTCTCGGTGAAACCATCCACGATGGATTTGGTCCCCTGCAGATGCTCTGCGATCATCTGACTGACCGGATGGACGGAACCGGAGACGATGGAGAAGACCGCATCACGCTGATCAGAGGTAAGCTCCGTCCCTGTGAACGAAACGCTCGAACGTTTGGCGTAGGTGATGGTACCGGTCTTGTCGAAGACAATGGTATCGATCTTGGAGAGCAGTTCGATGACGGCGGTGTTCTTCAGGTAAAAGTCGTTCCGTCCGAAGACTCGCAGGGTGGTGCCGAGCGTGAACGGGATGGCGATAGCAAGTGCGCAGGGACAGGCGACGATGAGGATACCGGTGAAGGCATTGATCGCCGTGACAGTATCCTTTGGCAGCCAGTAAGCGAGCACACCGAGCGATACGGCCAGAACGACCGTGGTGAAATATTTAGAGACCGTTGTGGAGAGTTCGGAAAGCTGTCCGAGTTCACGGGCGGAATGCCGGAAATTGTTCCAGAGCTGCGTGAGGTAACTCTGGGAGACCTCCTTCATCACTTCCAGTTCGATGGCTCCCCCCGTCTGCCGCCCGCCCGCATAGATCATCTCGCCGAGCACCTTCGGCACCGGTGCGGCCTCGCCCGTGACGAAGCTGTAGTCGATGAAGGCGTTCCCCTGCAGGAGCATCGCGTCGGCGGGAACGATCTCGTTGCTGCGCACGACGATGCGCTGCCCGCGCGAGAGCGCCGAGAGCGGCACGGTGGTCTCGACGCCGCCCCGCTTGGTGGTGACCGCGATGGGGAAGTACGAAGTGTAGCTGCGTTCGAAGTTCATCCGGTCGTACGTCTTGCTCTGGAAGACGCGGCCGAGGAGCAGGAAGAAGAGCAGACCGCAGAGGGAGTCGATGAAGCCGGCGCCGGAACCGGTCAGGATATCCGCCGCGCTCCGTCCGAACAGGAGGACGATGCCGATGGCGATGGGGAGGTCGATGTTGATGACCCTCTTCCGCAGGCCGCCCCAGGCGGACCGGTAGTACTCAAGACTGCAGTACGTCGCGACCGGTATGCCGAGGAGCAGATTAAGGTAGGAGAACACCTCCCGCAGCAGCTGTTCGCTCGCGTCGACCCCGAGGTACTCCGGGAAGCTGAAGAGCATCGAGTTGCCGAAACAGAATCCGGCAACGCCGATCTTGTAGTACAACGACCGGGTGATCTCGCTCTCCTTCGGTTTGTTGAGGGCATCCAGACTCAGTTCCGGTTCATAGCCGACGGAGGTAAGCAGGATGACGATACTCTTCAGGGAGGTCCTGTCCTGACGGTAGGTGATGCTGACCGTCTTCTTCAGGAAATCGACACGGGAGTTGAGGATGCCGGCATCGAGTTTGTACAACTGCTCGAGCAGCCAGATGCAGGAACTGCAATGGACCGCCGGCAGCGACAGCGTCACTGTGGCGGTATGACCGTCGGAGAACTGCACCAGCTGCTGCTGGATCGTTGCATCATCCAGGAAGGAAAACCGGTTCGCTTCAAGCGCGGAAGGGGTACGGCCCGGATTCTTCTCCAAGTCGTAATACGTGCAGAGGTCGTTCTGCTGGAGGATCTCGAAGACAACTTTGCAACCGGAACAGCAGAACAGCTTACCGTCGTGCTCCACCCGCTCGCCGCGAAGGGTATCGCCGCAATGGTAGCAAAGTGATAATTTGTCAGTAGAAGCGGGGGTTTTCTCCATAATCCGTAGACTTATTGACAACAATAATGCCAAAAAGAACGGGTGATTATGGTTTAATTATGCCTGTTTTGTCCACTTTTTTTGCATAATTGAAATCAGATATCACGGTCTTCTTAAAATTGAGAAACGCGATCAGAATAATTCAACCGTCGGAACATTCGGTATCAAACCCTTCTCATTTCCTAATTTGAAGAGAAGCTCGAGTGCCTGCTTCCCTTTCGTCCCCATGTCGATGGTCAATTCGCTCACATACATCTTCACGAATTTCTCCCCGAGTGCATAGTCGATACCACGGCCCCACTTCATGGCATACGGTACCGATTCAGTTTGATGGGTGTATCCGTAGTGGATGCTCTCCTTCAATCCTTTGGAGAGCGTGCGCGCCAGCGGCTCTCCCAGATCTTTGCGGACCACATCGAGGCCCAACGGCAGCGGCAATCCGTTCGTCCGCTGCTCCCAGAATTCCCCGAAGTCGAGGATCTTGGTGAATCCTTCGGCCTGATACGTCAGCTGTCCTTCGTGGATGAGCAGTCCGGCATCGAACTCGCCGCTGTTCACACGGTCCATGATCTGATCGAACGGGATATCGACGTTCTCGATCCCTTCGGTGAAGATCTTGAAGAGCAACGTGGCCGTTGTCAGTTTTCCCGGTGTAGCGACCCGCTTCCCTTTGAGCTCCTCCAGCGACTTGTACTTCTTGGATACGATCACCGGACCGTATCCTTCACCCATGCTCGCACCGGTCACCATGATCCAATACTTGTCCGCCACATACGGGAACGCATGAGCGGAGATGGCGGTCACTTCCAGTTCACCGTTCATCGCGCGCATGTTCAGGGACTGGATGTCCTCGAGCATATGCTCGATCTTGATCCCCTCCAGCTTCACCTTCTCGCTGGCAAGGCCGTAGAACATGAAGGCATCATCGGGATCGGGACTGTGGCCGACCTTGATTACTCGTTCACTCATGGTTATTTCACTCCGGAATAGATGGTGGCAATGCCGAACGTCAGACGCTGTTCACGCAGCGAGGAGAACCCTGCGGCCTTCAGCCGGTCGAGGAACTGCTCCCCCTCCGGGAACCGCATGACCGTATCCGGAAGGTATTGGTACGCTTCCGTATCGTTCGAGATCAAACGACCGATGGTCGGCAAAATATGTTTGAAATAGAAGAAATAGAGCTGTTTCAGGGGGAAGATGCGGGGACGGGAGAATTCCAGCACCACGATACCGCCGCCGGGGCGCAGCACACGGCCCATCTCGCTGAGGCCTTTGTCCAGATGCTCGAAATTCCGTGCACCGAAGGCGACGATGGCGGCATCGAAGGTCCCGTCCGGGAACTCCAACCGTTCCGCCTCGCCGTTCTGAAGACGGATACGGTCCGAGAGACGGCGCTGAGCGATCTTTCTGCGGCCGATCTCGAGCATCGGATCGGAGATATCGACTCCGACGATCGAATCCGGAGCGAGCCGCATGGCAGCCAGCGCGAAATCGGCGGTGCCGGTGGCGACATCCAGGATGCGGCGGGGACGGAAGGTACCAAGGGTCCGTACAGCGGCACGGCGCCAATAAAGGTCCACACCGCCGCTCAGCAAATGATTGAGCAGGTCGTACCGGTAGGCGATCTTATCGAAAAGGGAACGGACGTATTCTTTTTGCATAACTATGGAATATACGAAAACTTTTGTCGCGACGGAACGAGAAATTGATTCTGAAGCATTCTCTTTCTATCATGGACCTCATGAGAACGATGCTCTTTGCCCTCATCCTGTTCACTGTTCCGCTCCGCGGCCAATCAACCTCGGATTCACTCCTCTTCGGTGTCGACCGGAAGCAGCTGCTCACCTATACGCTGGTGACATACACGGCCGCGTCGCTCTACGTGGAGTACGAGTGGTGGTGGCGCGGGAACCTGCAGCCATTCAAATACGGGAATGACGGTCTCTGGGACAATTACAGTCTCGGTGTCGATAAAGCCGGTCATTTCTACACCTCCTACTTCTATTTCCACTCGATGTACGAGCTGATGGAGTGGGGAGGGTTCGAACCTTCGACAACACTTTGGACCTCCATCGCGATCCCGACCCTTTACGCCCTCTCCATCGAGTTGTACGATGGTCATACCTACTTCTCGTTCTCCGGGTATGATCTGGCGGCGAACATGCTCGGCATCGGCGCCGGAGTATTGCAGAGGACCTATCCTGCTCTGAATGCCGTCAAGTTCAAATGGAGCTATTACCCGTCCGGAATTATCCCGCTGGATGAAAAGTTCATCATTGCCAATGATTATGACGGACATATCTACTGGATGAGCGTGGATGTGAACCGGTTCCTTCCTGCCTCGGTCGAACAGTACTGGCCGGACCTTCTGAACATCGCGGTGGGTTATGGAGCGCGGAATGTCTCCCAGCGCAGTGCGCGGCTGGGAGCGATCCTCCCTCCCGGACCGCGGGGCAGGAAATTCGTGATCGGATTGGATTATGACCTGGGATCACTGCAGATGGAACAAGGGCTGGGAAGCGCACTCCGCACGATCGTCGATATGTTCCGCTATCCTGCCCCGGCTGTGCGGATGGTGAGCGGGAAACCGGCGGAGTTCGTGCCGCTGCTCATTCACTGATCATCCTCTGCCGCGCCCGGCCTCCGGCGCATCGTTTTCTTCCGGCTGTCGATCCTCTTCCCCTCCACTCTGCGCAGCTTCGAACCTCGGGTCGCCTTCGTGGCGATCCTCTCCCTCTCTTCCTGCGCCGCTTCCGCAATAAGTGCGATCAGTTTCCGTTCGGCGTTCTGCCGGTTCTGCCACTGGCTCCGTGATTCCTGGGCAGTGACCCGGATCCGTCCGGCGGAATCCATTCTGCCGGACAGCCGCGCAAGGATGCGCGTTTTCACGCGGGCAGCACAGAGCAGTCCGGAGAGATCGGCGGAGAGTTCCACCTTCGTGGAGACCTTGTTGACATTCTGGCCCCCCTTCCCCCCGCTGCGTGCATAGCTGAGTGAGATGCTGGACCAGGGAAGCCGGATGTGGGGTGCTATCTCGATGATATCCATAAAAAAAATACCGCCGGTGTGCGGCGGTATCCTGTGGTGTTCAATATTCGTTCAGTCTGTTCAGACCTCGACATCACCGACGAACTCGACGATATCCTCGCCGCCGTCAACACCGATGGTGTTGCCGGAGATGAAGAACGCATCCTCATGCGAGAGCAGCGAGATGGCCTTCGCCACCGCCTCGGTCGTGGTGAGCTGCAGGGACGGATTCTTCGACTTTGCAAGGTCGATCATCTTCTTCGCGCCCGGGATCTTTGCCAGTGCGGCAGTTTCCGTGACTCCGGCCATGATCGCGTTGCAGGTGATGCCGTACGGTCCCAATTCCAGCGTCAGCTGGCGGATGTACGATTCGGATGCCGCTTTCGCTGCAGAGACGGCACCATAGTCAGGGAATTGCGAATGTCCGCCGGAGCTGGTCATGGTGTAGATACGGCTGCCGCGTTTGAGCAGTCCTTTGTTGAAAGCGCTCTGGGTCCAATAGACAAGGGCATTGGCCATCACATCCATGGTCATCTCGATCTGCGCCTGTGTCAGCTGGTTCTTCGGATCCTTGGAGATGAACGGCTTCAGTGAGCCGAATGCCAGGGAGTGCATAAGCACCCTCACCTGCGATTCGGGCGCAGTCATATGCGTTGCGAGCGTATCAACGATCTCCTTCCGCTTCTCCGCATCGGTCGCGTTCACGTTGAAGAAGAGGGTCTTGACGCCGAGCGCTTCACAGTCCGCTTTCACTTTCTCGGCATTCGGAATGGTCGCTGCGCGGTCGAAATGGACGCCGCAGATGTTCATGCCGTGCCGGGCCAGTTCAACAGCTGTAGCACCGCCGAAACCGCTGGAAGCGCCGAGAATGATAGCCCAATCTGTGTTTTTGAAACGATACTCTGTAGCCACGGTAGATGTTCCTTTTCCTAGATTATTTGGCGGTGTAAAAATACGAAGATTTCCATGTTTTTACAACTTATTCCACAGTGACGCTCTTGGCCAGATTCCGCGGCTGGTCCACGTTACAACCGCGCTTCACGGCGATGTAATAGGCCAGTAATTGCAGCGGGATCACATTGACGATCGGCGAGAGCATGTCGATCGTATGGGGGACAAGGATGATATGGTCCGCCAGCGAGCGCAGCTGCGGTTCATCCTCGTTCGCAATGGCGATCACTTTCCCCTTCCTGGCCTTCACTTCTTGGATATTGGAGAGGATCTTGTCGTACGTGCCGTCCTTCGGAGCGATGACCACGACCGGCATATTCTCATCGATCAGTGCGATCGGTCCATGCTTCATCTCAGCGGCCGGATACCCTTCGGCGTGGATATAGGAGATCTCCTTCAGTTTGAGTGCCCCTTCGAGCGCCACCGGGAAGTTGAGTCCCCTGCCCAGATAGAGGAAGTTGTGCGCATCCTTGAACTCCTCGGCGATCGCTTCGATGTGTGTTGTTTCGGAGAGGATCCGCTGGATCTTGTTCGGCAGGTCGAGCATCTCCCGGCAAATGAGTGAAGCGGTCTCATCCGAGACGGTACGGCGCTGGCGCGCGATCAGCAGGGTAATGAGCGACAGAACGACCAGCTGCGATGTGAAGGCCTTCGTGGAAGCGACACCGATCTCCGGTCCGGCATGGATGTAGACACCGCCCTGACTCTCGCGGGCGATGGTGCTGCCGACCACGTTACAGACCCCGAGCACACTGGCACCCTTTTTCTTGGCCTCACGGAGCGCCGCCAGGGTATCGGCGGTCTCCCCGCTCTGACTCACCAGGAACAGCAGATCATTCGGTTTGATGATGGGATTGCGGTACCGGAACTCCGATGCATATTCCACTTCCACCGGCACTTTGGCGTACTGCTCCAGCATGTACTCGCCGACCAGACCGGCGTGCCACGACGTACCGCACGCGGTGATGATGATGCGCTGGGCATTCTCCAGCAGGAGCATCACGTCATTCAGTCCGGAGAGCTTCGCATTGGCCGAATCCGGCAGTACGCGGCCGCGCATGGAATTGCGGACGGTCTCCGGCTGCTCCATGATCTCCTTCAGCATGAAATGGTCATAACCGCCCTTCTCGATCTCCTCGATGTCGAAGGTTACTTCATGCACCTGTTTCACTTTCTCGATATTGTCGATGGTCTTCGTCTCGAAGCTGTTCGACGTCAGCACGGCGATCTCGCCATCCTCCAGATAAACGACCTGCCGTGTGTACGGGATGATCGCCGCAGCATCGGAGGCGACGAAATGCTCGTTCTCTCCGACACCGATGATGAGCGGACTCCCCTTCCGTGCCACGATGATCTTGTCCGGTTCCTGCACCGAGACCACGGCGATACCGTAGGTCCCTTCCACCTGGCGGAGCGCCAGCCGTACCGCAGTCTCCAGGTCACCGGAGACCTTTTTCATCTCCTGGATGAGGTGGACCAGTGCTTCGGTATCGGTCGCGGAGGTGAAGACATAGCCGAGCTTCTCGAGCTTCGTTTTGATCACCTGATAGTTCTCGATGATGCCGTTGTGGATCATCGCGATCGTACCGTCGTTGCTCGCATGCGGGTGGGAATTGATGTCGCTCGGTTCACCGTGCGTTGCCCAGCGCGTATGACCGATGCCGATGCTCCCTTCGTACTCTTTCGGCCCGGCATGCTTCTCCAGTTCGGAGACCTTGCCGACCTTCTTCTGCAGCAGCATCCTCCCGTCCCGGATGATCGCCACACCGGAGGAATCGTATCCCCGGTATTCCAGGCGTTTCAGTCCGTCCAGCAGCAACGGCAATGCGTTCTTATGACCGATATATCCGACGATACCACACATAAGGTTCCTTTACGTAGTGATGCCAATGACCGCGAACATCCTGCCGGAACCGGTGCCGTCCCTGCGGTGGGAATGATACCGGCGGTCGTGGATGGTGCAGTCCTTATGAACCTCAATATTGGAATTACGGACCCCATTATCAAGGAGCTGGAGCACATTCGCCTTTTTCACATCGAGCAAGAACTTCCCTTTCACCGCTCCCGGACGCACACACTGGTCCGGGAATTGCGCTGCAACCTCGGCACCGACCTCATAACAGCATACTCCGGCGGAGGGACCGATGAAAGCGAACAGGTCGTGCGGCACCGTCCCGAATTCCTGCTGTAAACGACGGATGCAACCTTCCACGATCCGTCCGGCCGTACCCCGCCAGCCGGCGTGGATGCCGGCGGCGACCTTCCGGACCGGGTCGTACAGCATCACCGGCGTACAGTCGGCGATACTGATGGCCAGGAAGACGCCGGCCGATGCAGTAATGAGAGCATCGCAGGTGTCATTCTGGCCGGGTGAGGAAACGGTGAGAATATCCGTGGTGTGCTGCTGACTGGTGAAGGCGACCTGGTCCGTGGTAAGTCCCAGCGCCCCGAAGAAGAGGCGCCGGTTCTCTTCCACATTCGCAGGATCATCCTGTACATTGTAACTGAGATTCAGTCCGAATGTACCAGGACTGATGCCGCCCTCCACAGTGCTCATACCGAAGAGGAGCTCCGGGAATCGGGCGAAAAGTTCCGAGCGTACGATCGTCATCAATAGAGCATCAGCTTTCCGTGGTTATAGATGCCGGACGCTTTGCCGGTGAGCACTTTGCCGTTGAACGGTGAGTTCTTCGATTTGGAACGGAATGCCGCGATGTTCACCGTCCATTGCGCCTCCGGATCGATGAACGAGA
The DNA here is from genome assembly GCA_013361065.1 of Bacteroidota bacterium. Taxonomy (GTDB): domain Bacteria; phylum Bacteroidota; class Ignavibacteria; order UBA10030; family UBA8401; genus UBA8401. The sequence continues at coordinate 8,394 of JABWAK010000022.1, read as the reverse complement.
GATTGGCGCGTTCACCGGCAGCGACCGTCACCGGTTTGCCGATGATGGCGCGGGGATTCGTGGAGAACTTCTCGATCATCTGGCGCAGCGTCAGATGCCCGGGCTTCACCAGCTCCGTCACCGTGAGTCCGATGGCAGTCTCCAGTCCGACGATGCCGAACGGAGCCTGGATGTAATCGACCTCCTTCTCATCGAGGGAATGGGGTGCATGGTCCGTGGCGATCACATCGATGGTGCCGTCCTTGAGTCCCTCCTTGATCGCATCGACATCCTTCTGCGTGCGGAGCGGAGGATTCATCTTGGTGTTCGTATCGTAGGAGCGGACGAGTTCATCGGTCACTGTGAAATGGTGCGGTGTGACCTCGCAGGTCACGCTGATCCCCTTCTTCTTCCCCTGTCGGACCAGGTCGACGGCGGCAGCGGTGCTCATGTGGCAGACGTGGTAGCGGGAGTTGGTATACTCCGCCAGGAGCAGATCCCGTGCGATCATGATCTCCTCGGCGATGCCCGGGATACCGGGCAGGCCGAGTTCGGTGGAGACCTTCCCCTCGTTCATCACGCCGCCGTGGGCCAGTTCCGGGATCTCGCAATGCTGCATCACCGGTACCTTGTACATGGTCGCATACTCCAGCGCCCGGCGCATCAGTTTGGCATCGAACACCGGCGCACCGTCATCGCTCAGGCCGACGGCGCCGGCATGGACCAGCTCCGCGATCGGCGCCAGCGTCTTCCCTTCACGCGCCTTGCTGACCGATGCGATGGGGTAAACATCCACGATGCCGTCATGCGCCTTCTTCCCCTGCGTGGTAATGAAGGTGACGATCGACTCATCGTCGATGGCCGGATTGGTGTTCGGCATGCAGCAGACAGCGGTGAATCCGCCGTAGGCCGCGGAGAGGGTGCCGGTCTCGATGGTCTCCTTGTGTTCGTACCCCGGTTCACGCAGGTGCACGTGGATGTCGATCAGACCGGGCGCGACGATCTTCCCGGTAAGGTCCACCACTTTATCCTCCGGACCCGGTGTGATACTGCGTTGAATGGTGTGAATGGTGCCGTCCACGATCAGGATATCGGTCACTTCATCCCGGCCGGTCGGCGGATCGATCAGTCTGCCTGATCGCAACAGAATTCGTTCGGACATAGGGTCATCTTTCTTGACAATGGAAGGTCAGTTCATTCATTCGGAAGCGCCGAGCAGATAGAGCACTGCCATGCGGATGGCGACACCGTTCAGCACTTGCTCGAGGATGACGGAATGCGGACCGTCCGCGACATCGGCGGAGAGTTCCACATCCCGGTTGATCGGCCCCGGATGCAGGATGGTGATCGGTTTGCCGGCACGGTCCAGCCGTTCCTTGGTGACCCCGAAGTACCGATGGAATTCCCGGAGCGAGGGGAAATATCCCCCGGCTTCCCGTTCCATCTGGATCCGAAGGACGTTCAGGGCATCGACCTTCGGCAGGACATCATCGATGTGGTGATAGACATCGACGCCGAGCTGCTCGATGCCGCGCGGCAGGAGTGTGGCCGGTCCGCAGACGGAGACCTTCGCTCCCATCGTCTGCAGTCCGAAGATATTGGAGCGGGCGACGCGGCTGTGCAGCACATCGCCGACGATACAGACGTGGAGTCCTTCGAGAGATCCGAACTTCTCCCGGAGCGTGTACATGTCCAGGAGTCCCTGGGTGGGATGCTCGTGCTGACCATCCCCGGCATTGATCACATTGGCATTGATCACTTTGGAAAGGAAATCCGCCGTGCCGGCGGCATTGTGGCGGATGACCACCATATCGATCTTCATCGCTTCGATGTTCCGGGCGGTATCCTTGAGTGTCTCCCCTTTCGTGACGCTGGAGGAGGAAGCGGCGAAACTGAGCACATCCGCCGAGAGACGCCGTTCAGCCAGTTCGAAGGAGGTGCGGGTCCGGGTGGAGTTCTCGAAGAAGAGGTTGACGATCGTCTTCCCCTGCAGCGTGGGGACCTTCTTGATCGGACGGTTCAGGATCTCCTTGAACGATATGGCAGTATCCAGGATCTTCGTGATATCGTCCTTCGGCATGCCCTGCAGGCGCAGGAGGTGTCTGCTTGTGAGTGCCATCAGCGGTCCCCTCCTTCCTCACCGTTCAGATAGACGGCATCCTCGCCGTCCGTCTCGGTCATCATCACCTGGATCTGTTGTCCATACGAGGTCGGGATGTTCTTGCCGACGAAATCGGCTTTGATCGGCAGCTGCCGGTGTCCGCGGTCGATCATCACCGCCAGCTGGATGCTGGCGGGGCGGCCGATATCCATCAGCGCGTTCAGCGCGGAGCGGACGGTGCGGCCGGTGAAGAGCACATCATCCACCAGGATGATGTTACGCTGGGTGATATCGTAGAGGATATCGGTGGTCTTGAGCTGCGGCTGATTGATCTTTCCGCGCAGGTCATCGCGGTACAGGGTGATGTCCAGACTGCCGATCGGCACCGGGACATTCTCCATCTGAGCGATCTTCTGCGCGATGCGGTGCGCCAGGAAATCGCCGCGCGTGCGGATACCGACGATACCGAGCGATTCGGCTCCTTTATTGCGCTCAAGGATCTCGTGGGACAGACGATTGACGGTCCGGACGAATCCTTTCGCGTCGATAACAGTTTGTTTGGTCATGGTGTCGGCCCTCCGATATAGCATCGGAGGTCGTACAGGGGGGAGTACTGCATAGGTGCTCCTTTCCTACCTCTCGGGATAGAATTAAAGGAATCAGTGGATGGTGCTGTATGGAAAATAACGAACTATCGCCTCGGAAGCAACCGGGACAGAAAACCGATGCTTCCCCGGTGCCGATATGGTCCGAAGGTCCTGCGGCGGTCAGTTGCCCTGGATCTGCCGTCTCCAGTTCTCGTCGTGCATCTCGCTGCGATGCGTCGAATGGATGAGCACATAATCCGAGAAACCGGTCCGGTCGCCGAAGATGAAGACCACACCGCCCTGGATCCGGTTGTACGACCAGATCTCGTACGGTTTCACATCGATCTCGTTCGCATGCAGTTCCACCTCGTCCGGCGGACCATACATAATGAAGACGCGGCCGCGGTCGGTCTTCCATCCTTCACGGAAGCCGGTCTTGTACTTGATGTTCGCTTCGGCAAGACGCTTGAAGTAATCGGTCTTGGTCCCGTTCTCGGGAGTCCCAAGATCATCATCCCGCTTCAGCCAGAATTCATGCAACGCTTTCCGTTTCGCGTCCAACCCGCTGAGTTGCTTGAACTGATCGATCTCCGTTTTCGTGGCGATGTACCGTGCCTGTTCGAACTCCTTCTGGACGTCCGATTCGCTCATCGTGGCATATTCCGTGGCATCGATGTTGATGCCGGACGGATTGATCAGAGTGTCCATCGGCAGGGCCGGATTGTAGACGTTGAACCGTTCCACCGAAGTGACGCTCGTCCCGTCCGTTGTATCGACGATCGAGAAGGAGAAAAGATAGGTCCCGGTCCGCAGCGTCGTCATATTCATCTTGCCGACCTCCACGCTGGTATTGTTGGAACGGCGGCGCATCTTCTCCTGCCGCAGCACCTCCTTCCCCACCGCATTGGTGACGATCGCACGGGTCTGATAGAACTCCGACGGCTTGCTCTTCAGACCGTACGCTTCCAGGTAATAGAACAGGACCGGCTGGTGTGCACCGTACATCTTGGTCGGATTCGGTTTGACTTCGAATGAATTCTTGTAGAAGCGGTTGGTGGAGTCGCGTTCCATCGGCACGATGGAAGCCGCAAGTTCCACATCACTCAGGGTGACGGCACCGGCTGTGAACGGCTTCACATCGATCAGGAACGAGAGACTGTCGTTATATTGGGGATCATGATAGTCCGAAACGGAGAGATAGACCCGGTAGACATCCGGCGGGAGCATGAAGGCGAAGATATCGGAATACATCCGGGACTGGCTCAGCATCGTCGTATCGGCGACGCTGAACGGGATCCTCCACCCCTGGCGGGCAACGATGGAATCGTTGGCGGACCGTTTCACCATGCAGGTGACGATCGCCTCACCGCTCATCACCCCATTGTCAGCACGGTATCCCAGGGCAGAGACATCGAATCCATAATAGAGTTCCAGATACAATTCCTCCTGGCTGCCGTAATAGCGGGCGACATCGTACCGGAGATTCAGAGGGGATTGTTGTGCGACTGCCGGAATCACGACCAGCAGGAAAACGAATGTACGAAGGGTATTGTTCATATCGATCCGGTCCTATGCATCAATGAACGGCCGTTCTCACAGCCTGTTCCCGTAATATAGGGATTCCCCCGCTGAGATTCACTGATCGGCATCCGTCACGAACAACGCCAGGATGCCGGAGAGTGCCATGGACGCTCCGCCCAGCAGCAGCGCATTGATCGCATGGTTGCCGAGGAAGTGGCTCATGATATACCCGAGGATCCCGGCGGCAGCGATCTGAGGAATGACGATGAAGAAGTTGAAGATCCCCATATAGACCCCCATCCGTTCGGCAGGAAGCGCTCCGGCAAGGATCGCATACGGCATGGAGAGGATGCTGGCCCAGGCAAGTCCGACACCGACCATCGGCAGCAGCAGCATGACGGGATCCGAGATCACATAGAACGAGGCAAGGCTGATCCCCCCGATGACCAGGGCGATCATATGCACCCCTTTCCTGCTGGTCCATCGGGCAATGACCGGCAGCAGGAACGCGGCAAGCGCGGCGAAGCCGTTGTACGCGGCGAACAGGACGCCGACCCAATCCGCTCCCTCGTTATAGAGTGCGGAGGAAGGGTCCGTTGCTTTGTAGATGTGGCTCGTGACCGCACTGGTAGTGTAGATCCACATGCAGAAGAGAGCGAACCAGGAGAAGAACTGCACCACGGCCAGCTGCTTCATCGTCCGGGGCATGTCCAGGAAGCTCTCTCCGATCTCGCGCACTCCGGCCAGCACTCCGCTCCGTTCGCGCTTCTCCTTCTCGAACGCTTCGAGGTCCTGCGGCGGATACTCCGTGGTCCGGAAGACGGTCCAGCTCACGGCACCGATGAACGCCACCCCGCCGGCATAGAACGAATAGATGACGGAGGGCGGGATCGCACCTCCCTCGGCACTGTTCGACACGCCGAACCAATTGGTGAGCATGTACGGCAGTGCGGACGCCACGATCGCACCGATACCGATGAAGAAACTCTGCACGGCGAACCCGGTCGTCCGCTGTTCGGACGGGAGCAGGTCCGCGACCAGCGCACGGAACGGTTCCATGGAGATATTGATGGAGGCATCCATCACCCAGAGCATCATCGCCGCGAACCAAAGCGCCGGCGAGTTCGGCATGATGAAGAGTGCTGCGGTCGCCAGAATGGCACCGGCCAGGAAGAACGGACGCCGGCGGCCGAGTCTCCCCCACGTGCGGTCGCTCATGTAGCCGATGATCGGCTGTACGATGAGACCGGTGGTCGGTGCGGCGATCCAGAGGATGGGGATGTCGTCGATGCTCGCACCGAGCGTCTCGAAGATACGGCTGACGTTGGCGTTCTGCAGCGCGAAACCGAACTGGATGCCGAGGAAACCGAAGCTCATGTTCCAGATCTGCCAGAAGTTCAAACGGGGTTTTTCCATGGGTCTGCCTGTAAAGAGGGATTTCATTGGATGACGGTTATCCTTTCACACTGCCGAGCGTCAGCCCGGAGACGAGATACCTGCTCAGCGCCAGGAAGAGCACCACGACCGGGACAGTGACGAGCATGGAGGCGGCTCCGTACAGGCCCCACTCCGTGCTCATGTTGGACTCGAATGATTTCAGTCCGATCGGCAGCGTCCAGAGCGCCGTATCCTGGAGGATCTGTGCCGCAACGACATACTCGGTCCAGCTGGACATGAAGGAGAAGAGCGCCGTGATCACCAGTGCCGGCGCGGCGAGCGGCAGAACGATCTTATAGAAGGTCTGGAACTGGCTGCAGCCGTCGATCCTCCCCGCTTCTTCAAGACTGGACGGGATGGTGTCGTAGAAACCCTTCATCTGCCAGACGCAGAACGGGAGCGCCGTGGCGGAATACATCACCATGATACCGAGATAGCTGTTGATGAGTCCGAGGTTGACGAGCATGATGTACATCGGCAGCAAGAGCATCGTTGCCGGGAACATCTGGGTGACGAGCATGCTCTGCATCGCCGCCTTCTTTCCGATGAACTTGTAGCGTGAGAAGCCGTACCCGGCCGTCGCCGCGAGCAATACCCCGGTGAGGGTGACGCACGAGGTGATGAGCAGACTGTTCCACATCCACAGGAGGAAATCGGTCTTGACGAAGAGGTTCGTATAATTGGAGAGCGTCGCATTCTCCGGGATGATCTCCAGGGAGGTGGAGAGCAGCCGGTCCGCAGGGCGGAGGGACACGGTCAGTACTTGAGAGACCGGATAGATGGAGATGATACAGAACAGGATGAGTACCGCATAGGAGGCGGTCACCCGGAGATATTTCTTCAGCATGGATTTCGACATGGTCTTCACGCTCTGCTTGGTATGATCAATAGACCGCTTCGGTCGCTTTCGTTCTCCGCATGAACACCCAGCTGAATGCCAGCAGGATGAAGAAGATGATCATGGAGAGGGCGGCGCCGTAGCCGTAGCGGTAGAAATTGAATGCTGCTTTATAGACGAACGATACCAGGATATGCGTATTGTCGGATGGCTCACCTGCGTTGCTCACCAGCCAGATGATATTCAGATTGTTGAAGGTCCAGATGGTGCCGAGTGTGATGGCCGGTACCATCACCGGTTTGATGAGCGGGATGGTAATGGCGCGGAGTTTATGGTGCCACGAGGCGCCGTCGATCTCCGCCGCTTCGTACAGGTCATGCGGGATGCTCTGCAATGCACCCAGCGCGATCACCATCATGAACGGGAAGCCGAGCCACACGTTGGTGATGATGGCAGCGATGAACGCCTCCGTCGGTCCGCGGAGCCATTCCACGGCCGGCAGTCCCGCCTTGGTCAGGAGCTGATTGATGCTGCCGTACTCATAATTGAACATACCGCGCCAGGTGAGGGCCACGATCAGCTGGGGCACGGCCCACGGCAGCACGAGGATCGTCCGGAAGATCCCCTTCCCGCGGATCTCCTTCTGATTGAGCACCAGCGCAAGGAAGACACCGAGCACCACATGGAAGAAGAGATTCACAACGGTCCACACCACGGTTTTGATGAAGATAACGTAGAAATCAGGCTGCGACGGTTCCGTGAACACCTTCACGTAGTTCCGGAACCCGACGATCTCCCAGTCCCGGATATGACGCAGGTTCATATTGGAAAGTGAGATGATCACATTGTAAACGAAAGGATAGACCACCACGCCGAGCAGGATGATGAGAGCCGGCGTGACAAGGAAGAAGACGAAGAGTCGCTGACGGAAGGATGGGCTCATATCATTCGTTCATTTCTTTGATCCGCTGCACAGCCTGCAGCTGCATGTCCGTTGCCGCCTGTTCCGGCGTTTTGGAGCCTGCCAGCACCGCCTGATAACTGGGACGCATCGCATCCCAGATGGCACGGAGTTCCGGCACGACCGGCATCGGATTGCCGTGATCGATCTGGACCTGTGAATTGCGGAGGATCTCGTTCGACTGCACGAATTCGCTCTTGATGACATTCTTGTTGGTCGGCATCGTGAAGAGCGTCCGGGTCGCCTCCATCTGGTTCTCTTCGGAGGTGAGATAGATGATGAGTTCCTTCACCCAGCGGAGCTTCACCGAATCTTCCCTGATCCTGGCGTTGACGGAGAATCCTTTCGGAGAGACCATCGTGCCGGACCAGCGTCCGGTAGAGGTGATGAACGGCAGCGGCGCCACACCGATGTCCAGTCCCGCCTTCTGATACCCTGCCCAGGACCAGTCCCCGTTGATGATCATCGCCGCATGGCCGTCCTTGAACAGCGCATCGGCAATGTTGTAATCTGCTTCGTTCGGGATCATCCCGTGCACATCCCGCAGTTCGCGGACGAACTTCAATCCGTTCACCGTACCGACCGTATTAAGTGTCGGTTGGTCCTGTTCATCCATGATCCATCCGCCGAATCCGGTCATGAACGGGATGAAGAAGAAGGGTTCCGTGTAGTTCCATGCCAGTCCGTACTGATCAACCTTCCCGTCGCCGTCGGTATCCTTCGTCAGCTTCTTCCCCATTTCGATCAGTTCCAGGTCCGTGGCGGGCGGGACCGGGACGAGTTTCTTGTTATAAACGAGCGTCAGGTGGTTGCCGAGTTTATCCGAGATCTTATACAGTTTCCCTTTGTAGTACGTGAGTCCTTTGGGGTCGAACTGATCGAGGAAGGAGCGGTCGAACAGCGTATAGAGCGGCAGGATGATATCCATCACCTGGAACGGTCCCACCTGGTCGGACGGACCATAGACGAT
>JABWAK010000021.1 GCA_013361065.1 Bacteroidota bacterium | reverse complement strand
GACTGTCAGTACTGCCACACCGGCGCCTCCAAATCGCGCCACGCCATGGTACCGCCCGTCACCACCTGCATGAACTGCCACACCGTCGCCCGCAAGAACCGCCCGGACATCATCCGCCTGACCCAGTACTACAACGAAGGGAAGATGATGCCCTGGAAACGGATCCACAAAGTGCCGGACTACGCATACTTCAACCACAGCGTCCACGTGAACAAGAACATCCCGTGCCAGCAGTGCCATGGACAGATCCAGGAGATGGATGTGGTGAAGCAGGCCAGCTCGTGGACGATGAACAACTGCATCAGCTGTCACCGCAACGCACCGACCATCCTTGCCAACATCCCGGGGATCAAACAGGGACCCGAGAATTGCTTCGCCTGTCACCGTTAAGAGCCTATGAAAACAGAGAACCAGCGTAGAAACTTCTTCAAGAAAGCAGGCGCGGCTGCCATCGGCGCCGGCCTGATGACCGCGCTCCCGGAGAAGCTCGTTGCCGCCGCGGCCGCTCCGAAGAAATCCGAACAGACCATCTCCATTGCGATCAATCCGATGGCAGTGAAACGGGAGAAACGAAAGTAAGCATGGACACTCCGAAGAACACCAACGAATCGAAATACTGGAAGAGCCTCCGGGCCTACCACAACGATCCCGCTGCGGCCGATGCCAAGGTGCGCGAGTTCGCCAAGGATGTCACCGGCGAGTTCGATGTGGATTCTCTCTCGGGCATGAGCCGCAAGCAGTTCCTGGCGCTCGTCTCCGCTTCCGCCGCGTTCGCTGCGGCCGGCTGCACGAACTACCGGGATAAAGGGGAGATCGTTCCCTACAACCGGAAGCCGGAGGAGATCACGCTCGGGAAGGCGAACTACTATGCCTCGACCATCACCGAGAACGGACAGGAATACGGCGTTCTGATCAAGACCCGCGAAGGGCGTCCGATCAAGATCGACGGCAATCCGGACCATCCCATCAATAAAGGGAAGGTCTCCGCGCGCGGCCAGGCGAGCATCCTGAATCTGTACGATCCGGAGCGTCTCAAACAGCCGATGATGGTCGAATCCGGCATCCTCTCCGCCACGGAGTGGGCCGATGTCGATGCGAAGATGACCGCTGCACTCGCCGATGCTGCCAAGAACGGCAAAGAGATCGCGATCGTTGCCCACACCGTCACCTCGCCGTCCGCCAAAGCTGTGCTGAACGCCTTCACGGCGAAGTATCCGACCGCAAAGCTCTATACGTATGAACTGGTGAGTGAACTGAACCGCGCTGCGGCGTGGAACCGTTCGACCGGCGGCAGCACCTTCCCGCTGATCGCATGGAACGAAGCGAACGTGATCCTGGCGCTGGAGTCGGATTTCCTGGGATACGAAGGGAACATCGCGGAGCAGACCCGTCTGTACACCGAACGCCGCAATGTGAACAATGCGAAGAGCATCAGCCGTCTCTATTCTGCGGACGGTACCATGAGCAGCACCGCCATGAATGCCGATTACCGTCTGCGCGTCCGTCCGGACCAGCAGCTGGAATTCGTGCTGGCGCTGATCAGTGAGTTCAAAGGGAACAGCGGCGCCGCGAAGCAGTTCGCTGCCAAGGCAGGCATTTCCGCAACCGAAGTGCAGCAGCTGGTGAAGGACCTCGGCGCGAACAAAGGGAAGTCGATCGTGCATGCCGGCAACGGCCTGCCGGAGTCGGTCCACGTTGCTGTGAATGTTTTGAATGACATTCTGGGCAATTCCGCCCTCTATAATAGAGCGCAATCCGCTGTCGTCCATGAAGCACTGACCTCCATGGCTGAGTTCGAAGCGCTGGTGGGACGGATGAATTCAGGGGTGGTCGGCGTGGTGATCCATTTCGATGCGAATCCGCTCTTCCATTTCTCGCCGGAACTCGGCTATGCCGATGCGGTGAAGAAAGTGGCAACGGTCGTGACGATGTCCGAACAGCAGACTGAGACCACCGCTGCCAGCACCGTGGTGCTGCCGATCAATCATGACTATGAATCGTGGGGCGATCATCAGACCCGCACCGGTATCATCAGTCTGCAGCAGCCGGTCATCGCACCTCTCTACGCAACGCGCCAGAAGGAAGCGGTCCTGCTCACCTGGTCCGCCGGTGCTGCGGCCTACAAAGAGACGATCTATCACGAATTCATCATGAAGCGGTGGGAGAACGATGTGTTCCCCGCCATGAAAGCCAGCGTCGATTTCAAGACCTTCTGGTATTCCGCGCTGCACGACGGCGTGGTCACTTTCGCGCAGGCCGCTGCGCCGGTCCCGTCTGTGAAAGCGGATGCGCTGAACGGCATTGCGGCCGCGAACAGCGGTGACGGGTACGTGCTCTATCTGCATGACAATTATTTCGTTGGTGACGGACGGTATGCCAACAACGGATGGCTGCAGGAGATGCCGCATCCGGCCTCTAAGATCGCGTGGGACAACTACGCGGCACTCTCGGTGGCAACGGCGAAGGAACTCGGTGCCGAAGAAGGAACGATGATCGAGGTGACGGTTGGCGGTCGCTCCATGAAACTGCCGGTCCATCTGCAGCCCGGTCTGGCGGACAAGCTGGTCGCGGTGCAGCTCGGCTACGGCCGCACGGTGTGCGGAACGGTCGGCACCGGCGCCGGATTCAATGCGCAGCAGCTGCTTGCCAAGAGCGGCGGGTACCTCTACACGGGCGTGCAGGTCTCGAAGACCTCCGACACCTATCTGCTGGCGTCCACGCAGGAGCATCATGATCTGGACGATACCTTCCTGAAGGACCTCCACAAGAAACGCGACATCATCCACGAAGGAACGGTGATCCAGTACCTGGAGGATCCGAAGTTCCTGGAGAAGGAACATCACGCCACCACCATCATCCCGAAAGTGACGTACGACGGTGTGAAGTGGGCGATGGCGATCGACCTGAACAAGTGCACCGGCTGCGGCGTCTGCACCCTGTCCTGCAACGTGGAGAACAACATCCCGGTGGTCGGCAAGGAGCAGCTGCACAAGGGCCGCGAGATGACCTGGATCCGCATCGACCGGTACTTCTCCGGTTCGTCGGATGCGCCGAGCGTGAGCAACCAGCCGATGCTCTGCCAGCATTGCGACAATGCACCGTGCGAGAACGTCTGCCCGGTGATCGCCACCACGCACAGTCCGGACGGCCTGAACCAGATGGCCTACAACCGCTGCGTCGGCACGAAGTACTGCTCCAACAACTGTCCGTACAAGGTCCGCCGCTTCAACTTCTTCGACTTCCGCGACAACTTCGCGGACGGCGTGCAGTACGAGCAGCCGCTGAACATGCTCCACAATCCCGAAGTGACCGTCCGGTCCCGCGGTGTGATGGAGAAGTGCACCTTCTGCGTGCAGCGCATCATGGAAGGGCGTCAGCACGCCATCGAGGAGGGGACGACATTCACCGGCGCCGGCATCACCGTGGCGTGCCAGGATGCGTGCCCGGCCGATGCGATCGTGTTCGGCAACATGAACGACAAGAACTCGGATATCTATAAGTACCGTCATCACGAGATCGGTTATCACGTGCTCGAAGAGCTCAACGTCGCCCCGAACGTCACGTACGTGGCGAAACTTCGCAATGTAGAATCCCATACGGAGAACGCATAGTGTCATCGACAGTCTTGGATTATTCAAAGGAAATACCGGTCGTCGAAGGGGTGCCGAGTGCCTCCCAGCTGGACGAGACGATCGTCAAGCCGATCAACGACTTCCCGCAGCGGAACTGGTTCATCGGACTGGCCATCACGGGCACCATGCTCGGTATCGGCGGACTCAGCCTTGCTTGGCTCCTCTATAAAGGGGTCGGCATCTGGGGTATCAACCAGCCGGTGGCATGGGGTTTCGACGTGGTGAACTTCGTGTTCTGGGTCGGTATCGGTCACGCCGGCACCCTGATCTCCGCGATCCTCTTCCTGCTCCGCCAGAAATGGCGTACCGGTATCGCCCGGTTCGCGGAAGCGATGACGCTCTTCGCGGTGCTCTGCGCGGTGCAATTCGTGATCTTCCACACCGGCCGTCCCTGGCTCGCCATGGCGTGGCTCTTCCCGTACCCCAATCAGCACGGCGTCTGGGTCAACTTCACCTCGCCGCTGGAATGGGACGTGTTCGCCGTGAACACCTACTTCACCGTCTCCGCCGTGTTCTGGTACATCGGTCTCATCCCGGACTTCGCGTCGCTGCGGGACCGTGCGACGACCACCATCAAGAAGACGATCTTCGCGGTGCTGAGCCTCGGCTGGCGCTTCTCCAACCGGCACTGGCAGCATTATGAACGCGCCTATCTGATCATGGCCGGCTTCGCTACGCCGCTCGTGCTCTCCGTGCACACCATCGTCAGCTTCGACTTCGCGGTCTCCATCATCCCGGGCTGGCACACCACCATCTTCCCGCCGTACTTCGTGGCGGGTGCCATCTTCTCCGGCTTCGCGATGGTGCAGAACGTGCTCATCATCACCCGCAAGGCGTTCAAGTTCGAGCATCTCATCACGATGGATACCATCGAGAAGATGAACAAGATCATGCTCGTCACCGGTACGATGGTCGGTTACGCGTACATCATGGAATTCTTCATCGCATGGTACAGCGGCAACGCCACCGAGCTCTTCGTGTTCATCAACCGCGCCACCGGCCCGTACTGGTGGGCCTACTGGACGATGATGACCTGCAACCTGATCGCACCGCAGCTCTTCTGGTCCAAGAAGGTCCGCACCTCGCTGCTGGCATCGTTCATCCTGGCCATCTTCGTGAACATCGGCATGTGGTTCGAGCGGTTCGTCATCATCGTCACCTCGCTGCACCGCGACTTCCTGCCGTCCAGCTGGGGGATGTTCGTCCCGACCATGTGGGACTTCGGTCTGCTCATCGGCTCCTTCGGTCTTTTCTTCACGCTCGTGCTCCTGTTCGTGAAGTTCCTGCCGGCCATCGCCATGGCGGAGATCAAAGCGGTCGTTCCCGGCGCACAGCCGTCACACCACGGAAACGGAGCGTCGCACTGATATGGAAAAGAAACTCTATTCGATCAACGCCATCTATCACACACCCAACGACATCATCCGTGCCGCCAAAGCGGTCCGGGATGCGGGGTATACAAAGTTCGATGTGCACACGCCGTATCCGGTCCACGGACTGGACGGGGCGATGGGGCTCAAGGAGACGAAGCTCGGCTTCGTGACGCTCGCCGCCGGTATCCTCGGTGCGGTCGGCATGATCAGTTTCGCATCGTGGGTCGCTGTTGTCGATTATCCCCAGGTGATCGGCGGGAAGCCGTACTGGTCCTGGCCGGCGTTCGTGCCGGTCACGTACGAGATCGCCGTGCTGCTGGCGGTGCTTGGCACCGTCGGCGCGATGATCGCCTTCTTCTTCAAGTTCCCGAACACGAGCCATCCGCTGCATGATACACCGTATATGAAGAAGGTCTCGTCCGACAAGTTCGGCGTGACCATCCAGGCGGAGGATCCGCAGTTCGACGAGAAGAAGGTGCGCGACCTGCTGAAGACCACCGGCGGGGAAGTGGAGGAGGTCCACTATACGGAAGAATTCCTCACTTTCAAACCGAACACCTTCGAACCGAAATTCCTGCTGCTGCTGGCCGGGATCGCCCTGGCGACCTCTGCCGGCGGGTATCTCTACTTCAATAAAGTGCTCTATCTGCCGCCGTTCGACTGGATGGTGGAACAGCCCCGGTTCGATGTGCAATCCACGACCGACCTCTTCGATGACGGCCTGACGATGCGTCTGCCGGTGGAAGGGACCATTGCCCGCGGGTTCATGCCGTATCCGTACACGCTCGGCGCGAAGGCCGATTCGGTCGGCAAACTGCTGGTGAATCCGGTTGTGAAGACCGCGGCATCGCTCGATCTCGGCAAGCGGAAGTACCTCACCTACTGCAGTCCCTGCCACGGCAACTTCGGCAGCGGCGACAGCCGGATGAACGGACAGTTCCCGAATCCGCCCACGCTCCATTCGGACAAGGTGCGCACCTGGCCGGACGGCGCGATCTTCCATACGATCACCGTGGGACAGAACGTGATGCCGGGCTATCAGTACCAGCTCTCGCGTGAGGAACGCTGGGCCGTGGTGAACTACATTCGAACCTTACAGCGCGCATACAATGCGAAGGAGTCCGATCTACAATGAGCGCTCTTGATAATGTCATCATCCCCAAGAAGGAACTCCCCGCGAATGTCGTCCGGCTCGGCTGGATCCTGACGCTCGCCGGACTCGCGTTGGCGGTCCTTTCCTACATGACGGACGCGAACCGCGCCGCCTTCAACAATGTGATCGGTTTCACGTTCCTGGCAAGCATCGCAGTCGGCGCGGTCTTCTTCATCGCGCTGGAGTACATCGCCGGTGCGGTCTGGACGACGCCGTTCCGCCGCGTGCTGGAGTTCCTCGGCATGCTGCTCATCCCGACGCTGCTCATGGCCATCCCGCTCTTCTTCAAGCTGCATGATGTCTACCACTGGACGCATGCCGATGCCGTGGCAACGGACAAGATCCTGCAGGCGAAGGCGCCGTACCTGAACGAGATGTCGTTCATGACCCGCTTCGTCATCTTCATGGTGCTCTGGCTGGCGTTCTATTTCATCTTCCGGCAGAACTCGCTGAAGCAGGACGGCAACAAGGACCAGAAACTGACGAAGAAGAACATCGCCCTCGCGGCGGCGTTCATCCCGGTGCTCGCTATCTCCATCAGCCTGTTCTCCATCGACTGGCTGATGAGCCTGGAGCCGCACTGGTTCAGCACCATGTTCGGTGTCTATTATTTCACCGGCACGATCCTCACCGCCCTCGCGGTGACGACCTACTTCGTGGTCTCGCTGAGTCAGAAGGGGTACTTCTTCAAAGGGATCAATGAGAACCATTATTACAGCTTCGGCGCACTGATGTTCGGTTTGCTCTCGTTCTGGGCCTACATCGCGTTCAGCCAGTTCATGCTCATCTGGTATGCGAACCTGCCGGAGGAGAACTTCTGGTACATCGAACGGTGGCAGCACGGTTGGGAGTACGTCTCCATTGCCATCACGCTCATCCATTTCTGGATCCCGTACTTCATGCTCGTGTCGCGTCCGTCCAAGATGAATCCGGCCAACCTGAAGCGGATGGCGGCGCTCCTGGTGTTCGCGCATTTCCTGGACCTGTACTGGCTGGTGATGCCGACCTATAACAATGCGCCGGTGTTCGGTTACCATGAACTGGCGTTCCCGGTGCTCTGCATCGGACTCATCATCGTGTTCTTCGCCCTCCAGGCGAAACGGTTCAATCTTGTTCCCGTCGGCGATCCGAAGCTGCAACGGGGTATCGACTTCCATCTCTAAGAAGGTGTGTGCAGCATGCAACCCAAGGACGAAATCGACTTCATGGAACTGCTGAAGAACCCGTCGCGGCTCTTCGGTCTCTCCTACATCTACTTCCTGGTAACGGCCGGATTCATCGGCACATACTACCTGTGGAACATGAACG
Organism: Bacteroidota bacterium; assembly: GCA_013361065.1. Taxonomy (GTDB): domain Bacteria; phylum Bacteroidota; class Ignavibacteria; order UBA10030; family UBA8401; genus UBA8401. Next base: position 22,650 of record JABWAK010000021.1, on the reverse strand, counting down.
ACGTCTCGAAGAACGCCACGGCCCCGGTCGTGCTGCGTGACTCGTCGCAGTTCGTCATGGATATCCCGATGCAGCGCGGTGCAGTGATCCCGCCGGTGGATGTGCTCGTTGCCGGGCGGACCTCCAAGGCACTGGTGGACAAGGGAGCGAACCTGTATAAAGCGAACTGCGCTTCGTGCCACGGCGACAACGGCATGGGCGACGGTCCGAGTGCTGCCGCGATGGCGGTGAAGCCGCGCAATTTCCATTCGGCCGACGGCTGGAAGAACGGCCGGAGCGTGGCGAACATGTACAAGACCTTGCAGGAAGGGATCGTGGTGAACGGGATGGCGGCGTTCAACTATCTGCCTGCCGAGGACCGGTTCGCGCTGATCCATTACGTCCGCACGTTCGCTGCTGATTACCCGGTGGACAGTCTCTCCGCGCTGCAGGACCTGGAGAAGGTCTACAATCTCTCCAAAGGTTCCCAGCTGCCGCCGCAGATCCCGGTCCGTCTGGCAATGCAGAAACTGGAAACGGAATCGGCGGCGGATGCGAAACTGGCCGCTGCGGTCGGCACCTCGCTGAAAGGGAAGAAGCAGGAGGAACAGGGTGCGGCGCTGGCACAGCGTCACTGCGCGAACGGGATGAAAGTGGCCGCTGCTGCACTGCATGCCGGCGGTCTGTCGCTGGACGAGTTCATCCGCTCGGTCTCTGCGGACCCGGTCACGGCCGGATTCACCGCATCGGTCGTACGGATGAGCCGCGAGGAGTGGAGTGCGATGTATGCGTACCTGACGAAGGTCGCGAAGGAACGGAAAAGCTGAGAACAACGGCCGTACGTCCGTGCGAACGGAACGGACGGCGGTCATGACGGGTGAGTGTTATGAAACGAATCGTGCTGTTGCTGATGACGGGGATCGCGCTGGTGAGCGCGAACGATACCACCAGGCCGGTGGAGATCGGGATCGTGGAGAAGCTGGGGAACACGCTGCCGATGGAGACGCAGTTCTTCGATGACGGCGGGAACCTGGTGACGCTCCGCGAGATCGTGACGAAGCCGACCATCTTCAATTTCGTCTACTTCCGCTGCCCGGGCATCTGCAGTCCGATCCTGACCGAGCTGACGTCCATCGTGAACTTCATGGACATGGAGGCAGGGAAGGATTTCCAGATCGTGACGATCAGTTTCGACCACCGCGAGAAGTTCGAACTGGGAGCGGCGAAGAAGGAGAGTTATTTCGCCCTGCTGAAGAAACCGATCCCGTCCGGTTCGTGGCGGTTCCTTACCGGGGACAGCGCATCGATCCATGCGGTGACACAGGCGGCGGGATTCAATTTCAAACGTGAGGGGAACGATTTCGTCCATGCCGGTGCGCTGGTGGTGGTGTCGCCCGAAGGGAAGATCGCCCGGTACCTGAACGGCATCAAGTACCTGCCGTTCGATGTGAAGATGGCGCTGACGGAAGCGAGCACCGGACGGTCTGGTCCGACCATTGCGAAGCTGGTGGCGTACTGCTACAGTTACAATCCTGAAGGCAGAACGTACGTGTTCAATGTGACCCGCGTGGCCGGGGGAGTGATCCTGCTCTTCGCCGCGGTGTTCGTGCTGTATCTGACTGTGAAACCAAAAAAAGTCCAATCCTAGGAGAGAGAGAATCTATGGTCACTGGCGCACTGCCGAATGAAAAAGTTGAACCGAGCTACCTTGAGGTCTCGACGAACAAGTACAAGAAAGGTCTCCTTTCCTGGATCCTGAGCGTCGACCACAAGCGGATCGGCGTGTTGTACCTCTACTCCATGATGGCGTTCTTCTCCGTGGCGGTGGTGTTCGGCTTCCTGATCCGACTGGAGCTGATCGCCCCCGGCAAGACGATCGTCGAGGCGCAGACGTACAATCAGCTCTTCACGCTGCACGGCATCATCATGATCTTCCTGTTCATCATCCCGGGACTCCCGGCGGTGTTCGGCAACTTCTTCCTGCCGATCATGATCGGGGCGAAGGACGTCATCTTCCCCCGGCTGAACCTGATGTCATGGTACATGTTCGTGTTCGGCGGGCTCTTCGCCGTCGTCTCCATGCTGCTGCCCGGCGGTTCCGCCGACACCGGCTGGATGTTCTATGTACCGTACTCCGTCCGCACCACCACGAACGTGCTGCCGGCGCTCATCGCCGCGTTCATCCTGGGATTCTCATCCATTCTCACCGGTCTGAACTTCATCACCACCATCCACCGGATGCGTCATCCGGACATGTCGTGGTTCAAGATGCCGCTCTTCGTCTGGTCCCTCTACGCCACGGCGTGGATCCAGGTGCTGGCGACCCCGATCATCGGTATCACGCTGGCGCTCGTCGCCATCGAGCGGACGCTCGGCGTGGGGATCTTCGACCCGGCCCTGGGCGGCGACCCGGTGCTTTACCAGCATCTCTTCTGGATCTACTCGCATCCGGCGGTCTATATCATGATCCTGCCGGCGATGGGTCTGGTCTCGGAGATCATCCCGGTCTTCACGCGCCGGTCGATCTTCGGCTATAAGTTCATCGCATTCTCCAGCCTGGCGATCGCCTTCTTCGGGTCGCTGGTGTGGGCGCACCATATGTTCACGGCCGGCATGAGCGATGCAGCGATGTTCGTCTTCTCGTTCATCACCTTCGTGCTCTCCATCCCGAGCGCCATCAAAGTGTTCAACTGGATCTCCACGATGTACAAGGGGTCGATCCAGGCCGATCCGCCGTTCCTCTACACGCTCTCGTTCATCTTCCAGTTCGCCATCGGCGGGTTCACCGGGCTTATGCTCGGCGCGCTCTCCGTGAACATCCATCTGCAGGACACGTCGTTCGTGGTGGCGCACTTCCACTATGTGATGTTCGGCGGGACCGGGTTTGGGATCTTCGCCGCGATGCACTACTGGATGCCGAAGATGTTCGGACGGATGTACAACCTGAAGGTGGCCACCTGGGCCTGGGGGATCGTGACGTTCGGCTATAACATGCTCTACATGCCGCTGTTCGTGATGGGCTATCTGGGGATGCCGCGGCGCTATTACGATTATCTTCCCGAGTTCCAGCCGTACCATGTCGTCTCGACCGTCGGTTCGTGGATCCTCATCGTCGGACTGATCATCATGTTCGGCAACCTGTGGATCGGCATGCGGCGCGGTCCGAAGGCCCCGATGAATCCGTGGGGCGGTGAGACGCTGGAATGGAAGGTGCAGACGCCGCCGATCCTGGAGAACTTCCACACGGTGCCGGATGTGCATGCAGGACCGTACGACTATTCCAAGTATGAGGCAAAAAAGGAGACAACGAAGTGAGTGCAACTGACCACGCTGCCGTCCATCACGTGCATCGGGACGATTACGGCTCCCGCATGGGGATGTGGCTCTTCCTCTTCACCGAACTGATCCTGTTCGGGGGACTGTTCATCATCTATGCCGTCTATCGGTTCGTGCACCAGCAGGAGTTCCATCTTGCGGCGCAGGAACTGAACACGACCATCGGACTCATCAACACCATCGCGCTGCTCACCAGCAGTATGACCGCGGCGATGTCCATCACCGCGATGCAGAAGGGGAACGTACGGTTCTCCAAAGCGCTCATCTGGGTGACCATCGGGTTCGCGTTCGTCTTCATGGTGAACAAGTACTTCGAATGGGGCGCCAAGATCTCCCACGGCATCTATCCGGGGTCGAAGGACCTGCTGGCGAAGCCGGAAGGGGAGATCCTCTACTTCGGACTCTATTATGTGATGACGGGCCTGCATACGCTGCACGTCATCATCGGGGTGATCTTCTTCCTGTTCATCCTGCGGCAGATCAAGCAGGGCAAGATCGCATCGGACCGGTACGTGCGGCTGGAGAACTCGGCGCTCTACTGGCATCTGGTCGATCTGATCTGGATCTTCCTCTTCCCATTATTCTATCTGATCCATTAAGAGGCACGGACCATGAGCGACCATCAGCACGAAGAATCACACGTCATCGAGTACGGCAACTATATCTTCATCTGGCTCGGCCTGCTGGCCTTCACCGGCATCACCGTGACCGTTTCCGGGATCAATCTGGGCAACTGGACGATCGTCATCGCCCTGTTCATCGCCTGTGTGAAATCCTGGTACGTCCTGAACTACTTCATGCATATGAAGTATGAGGACATCATCTTCAAGGTCTTCATCGCGACCGCATTGTTCACCTTCTTCATCTTCCTGGGATTCACCTTCTGGGATTATTCCTTCACGAGGTAACTGAATGTTCTCATCAGCGTCAAATTTCACGGATAATGTCGATGCGGTGTTCCTCTACATCACCGCGCTCTCGTTGATCGTCCTGGTCGGCATCACGGTAGCGATGATCTACTTCGTCATCCGCTACAGCCGCAAGCGCAACCCGGTCCCCACGCATGTGGAAGAGAACCTCGCGCTGGAGGTGCTCTGGACCGCCATCCCGCTGGTGCTCTTCCTGAGCATGTTCTATTTCGGGTGGGTAGGGTACAAGGACATGCGGAACATCCCGGACAACGCGCTGCAGATCAAAGTGACCGCGCGGATGTGGCAGTGGAGCTTCGAGTATCCGAACGGACTGAAGACCGATACGCTGTACGTGGCGGCCGGCATGCCGGTGCGGACGGAACTGCACTCCACGGATGTCAGCCATGCCTTCTTCATCCCGGCGTTCCGTGTGAAGAAGGATGTCTATCCCAACAAAGTGAACGACCTCTGGTTCCAGTCGGACAAAGTGGGGCGGTACGATATCGCCTGCGCCGAGTACTGCGGACTGAACCACTCGGGGATGTATACGGCGGTGCACATCATGGAACCGGCCGATTTCGATGCATGGTACAAGGCAACATCGGCGAAGGCCGGGCTGCAGCCGCTGCTGACCGCAGCGGTCAAATAATCACATTCATCTCTGGTACACGACAATGGATTTCCTGAAACAGATCGCCTTACCCCAATCCGAAGCGCAGATCGGCGTTCTCTACTTCGTGCTGAACGTCATCGATATCCTGCTGCTGCCGTTCCTCAGCTATCTGTTCGGCGCACTGGTGGTCTCGCTCTATCATCACCGCAAGGGCCGCCTGCAGAACGATCCCCTGGCGCTCCGGTACGCCAAGGAGATGATCGACCACATCATCCCGAACAAGAGCATCCTGCTGCTGTTCGGCGTGGTGCCGTTCATGGCGATGACCTTCGCCTACGCGCAGCTGCTGCAGGATACCGCCGCCATCAGCGTGGGTATCCTCACCTGGGGCCTGCTGCTGCTGGCTGCCGCTGCCGCCTTCGCCTCCTCCTATAAGACAGCGCTGACGTTCACCGATATGCTCTCGGCCGTTCCGGCAAAGGACAACGACCAGGTGGAGCAGTACAAGGAACAGATGCGCGAGACGCGCCGCACCTCCGGCAAGTATGCGCTGCTCTTCCTGATCGCCGCCGTCTATTGCCTGATCGCCGGCCGTTCATTGGCGGTCCATCCCAATCAGTGGGATTCGGTCTCCAACGCGGTGCAATTGCTCCTTTCCCTGGATGTGCTCTCCAAGTCCGTGCAGTTCGTGGTGCTCTCCTTCGCCATGTCCTCCATCGGGATGCTCTTCTTCACCTTCTCGTGGCAGGGCGGAACGGCGCACATGACCAAAGAGTATGCTGAATATGTGAAAGGCGCCGCGCTGCCGGTCGGACTCGTGTCGCTGCTGCTGCTGCCGCTCTTCACGGTGCTCTCCGTGGTGCTGCTGCCGGTGGCATCGCTCACCGCCACGGTCTTCTTCTTCGCGTTCCTGATGATCCTGTTCGTCTTCCTGGCGAGTCACTCGGTGTACGGCATGATCAAGGATTTCAAAGCATCGTACGCTGCCAAGGCGTTCTATCTGTTCACGCTTGCCGTCATCGCTCTGGTGCTCCACGGAACCTCGGCACTGGCCGGCGCCACCAAGACATCGTCCGCCGTGCTGGCCCACCGCTATGTGCTCCATCATGAGCAGCTGCTGGCGAGCATGGGGATCAACCTTGCGGTGCTCACCGGTGAGGAGATCTTCACGGCCAAATGTTCCGCGTGCCATGAGTTCGGCGCCAAGAAGGTCGGTCCGGCCTACAAGGATGTGCTGCCGAAGTACGAGAGCGACCGTACGCGGCTTGTGACGTTCGTACTGAATCCCATGAAAGTCGATCCGGCCTATCCTCCGATGCCGAACCAGGGATTGAAACCGGCGGAAGCGGATTCCATCGCTGCGTACATCATGACGATGTACAAGCAGCAGAAGTAGAGGCTGCGGCGTCCCCGGAACGATATACCATGCCTCTGACGACCTCAGAGGCATTTTTTTTCACTATCAGACAAAAAGGTGCCTTATGAAACGATCATTGTTCGTGCTGCTCATCGCCCTCCTGGTCACCGTTGCCGCACAAGCCGGCGGGAAGAAGAATTACGGGAAGGAACTGACCGTGAAGGAGACCTCGAAGATCTCCGACATCATCGCCGCACCGGAGAAGTTCAACGGCAAACGGGTGAAGGTGAAGGGGCCGATCGTGGATGTCTGCAAGGAACGCGGCTGCTGGATCAAACTGGGGAGCGATAAGGAGTTCGAATCGATCCGCTTCAAGGTGGATGACGGTGTGATCGTGTTCCCGCTCGACCTGAAGGGGAGCAATGCCGTGGCCGAAGGAGTGGTCTCCGTCCGCACCGTCTCGGTGGAGGATCAGATCAAGAGCGGCAAGAAGATGGCAGCGGAGGAGGGAACGACGTTCGATGAGAAGTCGGTGACCGGTCCGAAGACCATCCTGCAGATCAAAGGCGAAGGGGCGCAGGTCGAAACGAAATGAAGCAGTTCAGCTGGCGGCGTCTCAACATCGTCCTGCACCGCGATATCGGTTACCTGACCGTCGCGATGCTGATCATCTACGGGGTCTCCGGTCTTGCGGTGAACCATATCGAGGACTGGAACCCCAACTTCATCCGCGAGAAACGATTCGAACAGATCGAGCCGATCACCGCCACGGAACGGGATACGGTGAAGGCCGAAGCGATGCGGCAGCTCGGGCTGACGGAAGAGCCCAGGAACTTCTTCCGTCCGGACCCGGAGACGGCGCAATTGTTCTATGAGAACCTGACCTATTCCGTCGACCTGCCGACCGGGAATGTGATGATCGAGACCACGCAGCGGAGGATGGTGCTGTTCGAGATGAACCAGCTGCATCTGAATGCGCCCAAAGGTGTCTGGACGTTCATCGCGGACCTGTTCGCCGTAAGCCTCATCTTCATGGGGATCTCCGGGATGTTCATCCTGAAAGGGAAGACCGGACTGGCCGGACGGGGGAAGTGGTTCGTGCTGATCGGGACGGTGATCCCGGTCGGGTATTGGATCTGGTATCAGTATCTGCAATAGACCGCTTTGCCGCGGTCTTATGACATGGGCAAATCCTTAAATCGGTATTTAGCGGTCCTATTTTTAATGCCGAAAAAAGGCAAAAATAGCAGAAAATCACCATATTCAACTCCATTGAAGGGTGACTAGGAACTAATTCCGGGATGAAGTGCGTTACCTATTGTGATTGTGAACCTCATCACAACAGCACATCATCAACCACTAAGGAGTAATTGTGTTATGAATACGATGAAAACATTCCTGCTGATGGGTGTTCTCACCGTTCTGTTCGTTTCGATCGGCGGGGCGCTCGGAGGCCAAAGCGGTATGACCATCGCGCTGTTCTTCGCCGGTATCATGAATTTCATCTCCTACTGGTGGAGTGACAAGATCGTCCTGAAGATGTACGGCGCGCGGGAACTGACCCGGACGGATGCACCGGACCTGTTCCGGATGACGGAGGAGCTGACGCAGCGGGCGAACCTGCCGATGCCGAAGCTGTACATGATCGAAGGGGACCAGCCGAACGCCTTCGCGACCGGACGCGACCCGCAGCATGCTGCGGTGGCCGTGACGAAAGGGATCACGCGGCTGCTCTCGCGGGACGAGCTGCGCGGAGTGATCGCACATGAACTGGCCCATATCAAGAACCGCGACATCCTGATCGGCACGATCGCGGCGACCTTCGCCGGCGCGATCAGTTACCTGGCGAACATGGCACAGTGGGCGATGATCTTCGGCGGCCGGAGCTCGGACGATGAGGAGGGTAGCAATCCGTTGGCCGGGATCCTGATGATGATCCTTGCGCCGATCGCGGCGATGCTCGTGCAGATGGCGATCTCGCGCTCGCGAGAGTTCTTGGCGGACGAGACCGGTGCACAGATGGCGGGGAATCCGCTGTCACTGGCGAACGCGCTGCGGCGGCTGCATGCCGGGTCCGAACGGATCCCGATGCATGCCACACCGGCGACCGCGCACATGTTCATCGTGAACCCGCTCAGCGGCGGTTCGTTCATGCGGCTGTTCAGCACGCATCCTCCCATGGAGGAGCGGATCGCACGTCTCGAAGCGATGGTCTACGGTTCACCGGTGCGCTGAGCGCCGGTGCCGCCGGCATCCGCCGGATCACACTCTTACACTGTATCCGATAAGGAGCGTCCCATGAAATGTCCCGTCTGTTCTGTCGACCTGACCATGAGCGAGCGTCAGGGAGTGGAGATCGATTATTGTCCCAAATGCCGCGGCGTCTGGCTGGACCGCGGCGAGCTCGACAAGATCCTCGAGCGGTCCCATGCGGAAGGGATGCCGGCGCCGCCGCCGCAGCGCGGTGCCGCTCCGGCCTATCCGCTTCCGCCGGTGTACCAGCAGTCGTACGGCGACCAGTACTACAAGCAGAAGCGGAAGAAGAACATGCTCGACGAACTGTTCGATTTCTAACCCACCAACACCATAAAGGAACCAATGGACCATCAATCACTGATGTGGATCCTCTTCAACGGCTTCGTGCTGGCCATGCTGGCGCTCGACCTGGGGGTCTTTCACAAGAAGGCACATGAAGTGAAGATGAAGGAAGCGCTCACCTGGAGCGCCGTCTGGATCATCTGTGCCCTCATCTTCAACACGCTCATCTACTACTATTGGGACTGGATGTCGCCCGGGAGCGAGTACACCAACAAGGATGCCGCGCTGGCGTTCCTGACGGGGTATCTCATCGAGAAATCGCTCAGCGTGGACAATGTGTTCGTCTTCCTGATGGTCTTCACCTATTTCCAGGTGCCGTCGCTGTACCAGCACAAGGTACTCTTCTGGGGTATCCTGGGGGCGCTGGTCATGCGTGCGATCTTCATCTTCGCGGGGGTCTCGCTCATCACCACCTTCCATTGGATGATCTACGTGTTCGGTGCGCTGTTGATCTTCACCGGCGTGAACATGGCGCTGCAGAAGGACAAGAAACTGGAGCCGGAGAAGAATCCGGTGATCCGTCTCTTCAAGAAGTGGTTCCCGGTGACGAACGATTATCACGGCGACCATTTCTTCGCGAAGATCGACGGACGGAAGGTCGCGACGCCGATGTTCATCGTGCTGCTGGTGATCGAAACGACCGATGTGATCTTCGCGGTCGATTCCATCCCGGCCATCCTGGCGATTACGAACAATTCGTTCATCGTCTACACCTCCAATGTGTTCGCGATCCTCGGTCTGCGGGCGCTCTACTTCGCGCTGGCGGGCATCATGGGACTGTTCCACTACCTGCATTACGGTCTCTCGGTGATCCTGGTCTTCGTCGGACTAAAGATGATGGCGGTCGATTTCTACAAGATCCCGGTGGAGTATTCACTGATGGTCGTCTTAAGCATCCTGGTGGTCTCGGTGGTGCTCTCCAAGCTCTTCCCGCCGAAGAAAGCGGCCTGATGCCGGGCATCGGTGAGGTCAAAAACAAGGAAAAGGGAGCATTCCGCTCCCTTTTTTCTTTAACTGACCGCCGTTCCGCATTGACATTGGGACGAGTATTCCTTATAATTGTATAAGTATCAATAGGTTACAAAGATTGTCTTCAGAACACTTATGAGTAAAACCGCTAAATGGCTGATCGGGATATTCGCGTTCCTTGCGGTCTTCTTCCTGTTCGTCGTTTTCTCCTTTATGACGCTGCTGGGCGAGGATGAAACGGAGGATGTCTCCGGAGGAACGGCGGGGACGGTGGCCCTGGTGGAGCTGAATGAGCCGATCATGAGTTCCGAGCGGATCGTGCAGCAGCTGAAACGGTTCCGCGAGAATCCGTCCGTACGGGCGATCGTGCTGCGGATCGAATCGCCGGGCGGCGGCGTTGCCGCGAGTCAGGAGATCTACGAAGAGGTGAAGAAGACCCGCGCATACGGGAAGCCGATCGTGGTCTCGATGGGATCGGTCGCCGCGAGCGGCGGGTACTACGCAGCGATCGGTGCGAGCCGCATCGTTGCCAATCCCGGTTCCGTCGTAGGGAGCATCGGTGTGATCTCGCAGTTCATGCATGTGAACGACCTGCTGGCGAAGATCGGTGTGAGTTCCACCACCATCAAGAGCGGTTCACTGAAGGATGCCGGTTCACCGTACCGCCAGCCGACCGCGGAGGACAAGCGGTACTTCCAGGAGATGGTGGACGACATCTACGACCAGTTCGTGACGGCCGTGGCGGAGGAACGGAAATTGGACAAGTCCCTGGTGCGGAAGTATGCGGACGGCCGGGTGTTCACGGGACGGAAAGCGTATGACCTGGGACTGATCGACACGCTCGGCACGTACCAGGATGCGATCACGATCGCCGCCGAGATGGCGCAGGTGTACGGCACGCCGCGGGTGATCAAGGAACGGAAACGCGAAACCCTCTCCGAACGGCTCTTCGGTGTGATGAAGGACGAGGTGAGGGGACTGAAGAATGAACTGTTGCAGCAGCCGGTCGTCGAGTACCGTTATCAACAACCACAATAAGGAGAGCAGTCGTGACGAAAGCAGACATCGTTGACGTTATAGCATCCGGGACAGGATTGACCAAAGTTGAGACCGAAGCGGTCGTTGACGGTTTCATCCAGACGGTGATCGCCTCCTTGCGTGACGGGAAGAATATCGAGATCCGCGGCTTCGGCAGCTTCAAAGTGAAGAAACGCAAAGGACGCATGGCGCGCAATCCGCGCACAGGCGAACAGGTGCCGGTGCAGGACCACTATGTGCCGATCTTCAAGGTGTCCAAAGAACTCAAATCGGTCGTCAACGAGAACCTGATGCGCACCCTCGGATAGGTCCGATACCCATGAGCGAGAATACTCCCATCATCTGTTCCTCCTGCGGCATCGTCAATGATGCGACCCGGACGGTCTGCTCGTCCTGCGGAAGCCCGTTGACCGTTGCCGACGCTGTATCCGTGCCAGCAGCACCGGCGGCGAAGCCGTCGAAGAGAAGCACGGCGGGACGGCCGCAATGGCTCTCGGCGTTGGTTGCGGTCTTCGCCCTGTATGCCGTCGTGATCGTCATCCTGGAATACACGCATCTCCCGTCCGGCACGGTGCAGCGGAGCCAGCCGGCCGCGCCGGCGGACCATAACCATTCCGATGCGGCGATCGTGGAACAGATCACCTCCATGGAGAAGATGGCGGCTGCATCGCCGAAGGATGCCGGACTGCAGCTGCAGTTCGCGAACCTGCTGCATGATGCGCGGTTCTATCCCCGCGCCGTGGAGCAGTACAAGAAGTACCTGGCCCTGGTGCCGGACAATCACGATGCGCGGGTGGATATGGGGATCTGCTACTTCGAGTCCGGTAACCTGACCCAGGCCGTGCAGGAGATCGAATCGGTGATCAAGAAGCAGCCGAAGCATCAGATGGCGATGTTCAATCTGGGCGTGATCCACCTGAGTGCGGAGAACATGGCAGAGTCGAGGAAGTGGCTCGAACGGTGCCGAGACCTTGATCCACAATCCACAGCTGGGCTGCGTGCCCAACAGATCCTTCAACAACATCAATGACGAAAGGAGGTTGGTATGCCAAGCGGAAAGAAACGCAAACGTCATAAAATGGCAACCCACAAGCGCAAGAAACGTCTTCGGAAGATGCGTCACAAGAAGCGTCTGCGGTAGTCCGGAACGGCGCGCGACTGCGTATGTCCCGCTGTACGGACCATCCGCCGTCCACACCATCCGGCCCGCAGCGGCCGGGAGGCATGGATGGCGGAACCGTACAGCGGCATAGCCTTCCGCGCATCTTGCTTTTTCCACAAAATCTTTTCACTTTGAACCAGTCAATCCACACCACGTTTTCCGACATTCCGAGGTAGTTATGGCGAACAACGAAGAAGATTCAAAGACCGGATTCCTCATCGGATTCCTTGCCGGCGCAGTCGTCGGCGGTATCGTAGCGCTGCTGTACGCGCCGAAACCGGGTAAAGAGCTCCGCGCGGACATCAAGAACAAAGCGGGCGAAGCGGTGGAGAGCGCCGAGGAATATGTGAGCGCCGCGAAGAACAAAGCGGTGGAGATCATCAACGAAGGGAAGAAGAAGTCCGAAGGACTGATCACGGAAGCGAAGAAGCGCGCCGAATCGCTCCTCGGCGATGCCGAGAAGATCCTGACCGATGCGCGCAGCAAGGGTCAGTCGGACAAAAAATAACCTATCATCGAGGGAGCCATCGTGGAACAATTCTTAACGATCGTGCAGATCATCGTGCTGCTGCTCCTGGCAGGCGTCGCCGTCTATGCCATTGTCGTACTGGCGAGCCTGCGGGACCTCCTGGGCACCATCGACCAGAACCTGAAACAAGTGGCGTCGAAGACGATCCCCACGCTGGAGAATCTCGAAGCGATCACATCGAAGATCCGCGTCATCGTGGAGAACTTCGACGAACAGATCGCCGTGCTCAAGAGTTCAGTGGAAACATTGAAAGGTGTAGCAGAAAACGTTGCTGCATTTGAACGCCGCGTACAGGATGCGATCGAATCGCCGATCATGGAAGTGATGAACACCATCGGCGGTGTGATCCGAGGATTCACTTCGTTCTTCAACCGCGCCGTCGGAGGCAGAACCTCCCGGCCGGACGAGGAATGACCGCCGTTCGGCCGACCCGATCCGGGGCACCGCCCCGTACCCGCATCCTGCCTATCATCGTCTGCGTGCGATGACTCCTCTTCAGTCCATGCAGCCGAGCATTGGAGACCACTGTGGGACAACAGAACAATCACCGCGAGTACCCCTCGCTCTCGATCCGGACCATCGCTCTCATTGGACACGGCGGCTCCGGAAAAACGACGTTTTCCGAAGCCGCGCTCTTCTCCTCGGGCGCCACCAACCGTCAGGGCCGTATCGAGGACGGCAACACGATCAGCGACTACCATCCTGACGAGATCGAACGTAAGATCTCCATCAACTCCTCCCTGCTCACCACCGACGTCAACTCCATCAAGATCAACATCCTCGACACGCCCGGGTACACCGATTTCACCGGCGAAGTGAAGGCAGCGCTGCGCGTCTGCGACACCGCCGTCACGTTCGTACGCGCGTTCGAAGGGGTGGAGGTCGGCACCGAGGTAGTGTGGGAGTACGTGAAAGAGTATGCGCTGCCCTCGCTCTTCGTGATCAACAAGATCGACGGCGAGAATGCCGACTTCGACCGCGTGTTCGCGTCGGTGAAGGAACGCTGCAGCAGCGATGCCACCATCGTTACCTTCCCGGTGAAGACCGGTCCGGGCGCATCCGCCGTGGTGGATGTGGTGCGGATGAAACTGCTGCGCTTCACCCCGAACGGGAACGGCAAGTACACGGAAGAGGAGATCCCCGCAGAGCTGAAGGAACGTGCCACCCAGCTCCACGAGGAACTCATCGAGAAGATCGCCGAATCGGACGAAGTGATGATGGACAAGTTCTTCGCGAACGGGACGCTGAGCGACGAGGAGATCCGGAAGGGTCTGCATCAGGCGCTGGTCGACCGGAAGATCTATCCCACCTTCGCCGTCTCGTCGGCGACGAACGTCGGCGCGCTCAACCTGCTGGAATTCATCTCCTCCTATTGCCCGCCGCCCGCCGAGATCCAGACGGTGAAGGCGACGGACATCAATACCGGCAAGGAGATCGATGTGAAGATCGACGATACGAGTCCGGCGACGCTGTTCGTCTACAAGACGGTCTCCGAATCGCACGTCGGCGAACTGTCGTTCTTCAAGGTCTATTCCGGCGCCATCACGCCCGGCATGGACATGGTGAACGAATCGAACGGCAAACCGGAACGGCTCGGCCAGGTGTTCGTGATGAACGGCCGGGAGCGGAAGGAAGTGGCGAAGCTGCATGCCGGCGACCTGGGTGCCGTGGTGAAACTGAAGGATACGCACACCAACAACACGCTCAGTTTGAAGACCTTCCCGGTGGTCTACCACCCGATCGTCTTCCCGGAACCGGTCATCACCGAAGCGATCGTGCCGAAGACGAAAGGGGAGGAGGACCGGATCGGCAGCGGACTGCATACGCTGCATGAAGAGGACCCGACCTTCGTCTATAAGGTGGACCCGGAGATCAAACAGACCGTCGTCTCGGGCCAGGGAGAACTGCATCTGGCGATCATCACCCGCCGCCTGAAGGAGAAGTTCGGCGTGGAGGTGGACCTGATCGAACCGAAGGTGCCGTTCAAAGAGACGATCAAAGGGACCGTTGCGGACGTGGAGTTCAAGCACAAGAAACAGTCCGGCGGCCGCGGCCAGTACGGGCATGTGCACATCAAGATCGAACCGCGCAAGCGGGGCGAAGGATTCGAGTTCGAGGATGCGGTGGTGGGCGGCGTGGTGCCGGGGCGGTTCATCCCGGCGGTGGAGAAGGGGGTCCATGATGCGATGGAGCACGGCGTGATCGCCGGGTGCCATGTGATCGATGTGAAGGTGACCCTGTTCGACGGTTCGTACCATGATGTCGATTCGGACGAGATGTCGTTCCGCATTGCCGGATCACAGGCGTTCAAGAAAGGGTTCAAGGAGGCCAAACCGATCCTGCTGGAACCGGTCTATGAGGTGGAAGTGACCGTCCCGGACGACCATATGGGCGACGTGATGGGCGACCTCTCCAGCCGGCGCGGCAAGATCATCGGCATGGACACGGACGGGAGCCATCAGATCATCAAAGCATCCGTCCCGCTGAAGGAGCTCTATCACTATTCCACGACGCTCCGTTCCATGACGCAGGGACGCGGCATGCACCGTCAGAAGTTCTCGCATTACGACGAGGTGCCGCGCGACGTTGCGGAGAAGATCACCGCCGAGTTCGAAAAGAGCAAGCACGGCGAGGAATAATCCAGCGCATGATCACCACGGCGTCCGCGCACTGCGAACAGTCCGCAGCCGTTGGGGAACTCTCCCCAACGGCTTTTTTTTATCCTTTAATGTTCCCGTCAGCGGCCCGATGGGGATCGGGATGCCCCAGACCGGTTTGGAATGGTATTTGAAGACCGAATAGCATACTTTAGAGTACACTGCTATCCCGGCCGGAATCCGGGACGGCAGATTGTAACCGACAGAGTGAACCGGAAACCATCGAAGAGTGATGAACGAACGATCCATGATAAAGTTTGAGCACAGCACGAACACCGCTCCGCTGATCCTTGGCGCCGGCATCACCGGTCTGGGATGCGGTTCCTCCACAGGATTCCGTATCATCGAACGGCAGAACTTCCCGGGCGGCATCTGTGCGTCATACCATATGGAGCCGGGTCACCGACAGCGGAACAGACACCGCCGGTCCGATGAGGAGGATTTCCGTTTCGAATACGGAGGCGGTCACTGGATCTTCGGCAGGAATGAACCGATGCTGGAACTGCTGCGAAGTTATGATGAGTTCGTGACCCGGGAACGGAAAGCCTCCGTGTACCTGTCGTCGATGGACCTGACGGTGCCGTACCCGATCCAGAACAACCTCCGGTACCTTCCGGCGGACCTCCGTGAAGCGATCCTTTCAGAGATGAAGGAGCAGCAACCTTCTGCGACGGTGCCGACGATGTCCGCATGGTGTGCATCGGTGTTCGGTCCTACCCTGGCGGGTCTCTTCTTCCATCCGTTCCATGAACTGTACACTGCCGGTCTTGCAGGGACCATCGCTCCGCAGGATTCCTACAAGACCCCGGTCGATCTCGCATTGGTGCGGCAAGGAGCGGAGCGTTCCACCCGGCCGGCAGGATACAACACCACCTTCATCTATCCGCACAACGGCCTGAACGCCGTGATGGACGCACTGGAACGCCGCTGCGATATCCGCTATGATACCGAAGCGGTGCGGATCAATCCAGAGGCAAGGACCGTCCGGTTGAGTGATGGTTCGACCCTCCCGTACAGCGCATTGATCTCCACGATCCCGCTCAACATCCTGCAACAGATCAGCGGACTGCGGACCGCTTCGGTACAGGATCCGTACACGTCGGTGCTTGTGCTGAATATCGGTGCCCGGAAAGGGAAGCGTAGGATCGATGACCATTGGGTCTATTTCCCGACGAGCAGATCGGGGTTCCACCGGATCGGCTTCTATGACAATGTCGATCCCCGGTTCCTGCCCCGGTCCAAACGGGACGGCGAGCATACAAGTCTCTATGTTGAGATGGCGTACCGCGGTGGCGACCGGCCGGATGAACAGGCGATCGCACAACGGTGCTCGGCTGTGATGCAGGAACTACAGGACCTTGACATCATCCGGGATGCGGAGATCGTGGACCCTACGTGGATCGATGTCGCCTACACGTGGACCATCCCCGGTTCGACATGGAGGGAGGAGATGATCGCCGCCGCCCGGCAGCATGATATCCACTGTATCGGGCGGTATGGTGCTTGGAAATTCCAGGGCATCCTGGACTCGTTGAACGATGGACTGAGATTCGTCCTATAACCAGGAGCCGTGCAGGTCATTTTGTATGTCCGTATCGATCAAAGAACTGGTTTTCCGGCAATATCCCTGGTACCTGAATCTGCAGGCGCTGAACTTGATCCTGCCCCTCATCGCGTATCCGTACCTGCTGCGCTGCATCGGACCGGAACGGTATGGTCTGATCGCCGTCGCCGGGGCGTTCGGATTGATCCTGACGACGGTCTCCGATTACGGCACAGGGATGACCGGCGTACGGGAGACGGCGATCCGTCGGGGGGATCCGAACGGTCTGTCGGTATTCCTCGGTTCGAAAATGCTCCTTCGCGGTTCCATCTATCTCCTGTCGCTGCTCATCAGCATACCGCTCTTCCTCTTTGTGCCGTTCTTCCGGGAGGAGATGCCACTCGTGCTGCTCTCGGCCGCTGTGGTCGTGCCGATGCATCTCTATCCGCAATGGCTCTTCGTCGGACTCGAGCGGGTGCGGGAGTATTCATTCATGATCTTCCTAAACAAAGCGGTCAGTCTGGTCCTTGTCTTTGTGTTCGTACAGAACGCGGATGATTATGTCCTTTTCCCGCTGACGGTCCTGCTTCCGTCCCTCATGACCGCAGTGACCGCACTGTTCTATCTCCGTACCATCGGCATCCGGTTGGCGTTACCGCGGTCCTTCGATATCCAACGGGAACTGTCGGAGGGGTTCCCGATGTCGGTATCCCAGCTGGTCACGACCTTCTATTCACAATGGAACTCGATGGTGCTCTTCTGGCTGCTCCCGCAGCCGGCCCTTGTGGGATACTTCGCATTCGCGGAACGGATCATAACGATCGTCCGCGGTCTGCTGGCGCCGTTCAATCAGCTCTTCCTTCCCTCCAGTGCCGGAACGTTCGCCGAGTCCTTCCGCACCGGATACGCGCATGTGCTCCGGATCTCCCGTTTCAGCTTCGCGGTCAATCTTCTCGGCACGATCGTGCTCGTGCTGGCGGCACCGCTCATCGTTCCGCTGATTGGCGGTGAGGCATTCATACCTGCTGTAACGACCCTCCGCTATTATGCACCGGTGCTCATCCTTGCCGGATTCAATAACCTTGCAGGGGTCCACATCCTGCTGAACACCGGGATGCATAAGGAATTCATGGCCGGGGTCTTCGCCGGTCTCTTCGTCAATCTTGCGGCGATGGCGCTCCTGGTCCCTGTCACCGGGTTCCACGCTCCGGCGATCAGTTCCGTCATGGCCGAATCCGCTGTGCTGATGTTCTTCCTCTGGACCGTCCGTCGAAAGGCGGTGTCATGGACGGCATGAACAGTGTCCTCTATACTGCATTGACCGGAATCCCGTCCAAACATGGCGGCGGAGGGAAGAGGATTATCCACGATCTGATGCTCCATCTCGATCGTGACCGGTTCCGTTCCGCCTTCTGTTCCTTCACCGGATATACGGAAACGGTACCGGAGGACACCGGTCTCACCGCCGGAGGGAACATGCCAGAACATTGGATGCGACGCCTTCCGTTCCATGATGCAGTGACACGATCGAATCTCTATCAGTATCTCTACGCGTACCGTCTTCGCCGGCAGTTCCGTGCGGCGGCTGCCCGTTACCATGTCGACATCCTGCATGCTCATCATCCGTATCCGACACCGTTCTTCATCGACGCAGGAACGCGGACGGTCTTGTCGATCCACTCCAAAGGCGGGATGGCCAATGAGATGGCGCACAGCGGCATGGAGGGATACCAAAACAATCCGGTATTCCGGGAGATCGCACGGATGGAACGCTATGCAGTGGCGCATGCCGATGCGGTCACATTCCCCAGCCATACCTCTCGGGATCTCTTCCTCAGGATGAATCCTTCCATACCGGGTGCGGAACGGATGGAGGTGATTCATAACGGCATCGATGTGGATTCTGTAGCTGCCGTACCACGATCGCCGGAGGTTCTTGTGCGTTATGACATCCGTACGGATGCACAGTTGACATTGCTCAATATCGCAGACCACAATGCACAGAAGAACATCCCGCTGCTTATCACGGCATTGGAGCGTATCGTTCGGGTTCACGGAAATGATGCCATGCTCATCAATGCCGGTGAAGGACAGGAGACACCACGTCTCCGGGAGCAGGTCCGTACAGCAGGATTGGAGCGTCATGTCCGTTTTCTGGGACGGATCCCGAATGAGGATATCCTCCGTTTGTTGAAAAGCACGGATTGTTTCGTCCTCACGTCCCGGGATGTCGTTTTCGATCTGGTGGTCCTGGAAGCGCTGGCAGCAGAAACAGCGGTCTTTGTCTCGGATGACGGCGGGAACCGCGAGATCATCACCCATGGTTCCAATGGGTACCTACTCGGTAACGATGCCGATGAGATCGCGCGGATGATCATCGGTGCGGATCGTGACCGGGTCCGGTCCCATGCGCTCCGTTCGGTTCAACCATTCACGGTCCGGTCCATGGTACGATCCTACGAAACGCTCTATGAACGGCTGCTGAGTGCCGGAGTGAAGGGGGGAGCGTAATGGAGCATCGCCGGCGTGCACTGTCGGTCCGACCGGATGGAGGATCGGGAACGGACAAGAAATCACCGACGCTATTATTCCTCATCGAATCGGCCGAGCAGTTCGATCATTTCTTCCGATGGGTCCCGGCCGCACGCCGTGCGGGGTACCGGGTAGTGTTCATCACGGCCCGATGGTCCGATGCGGTCCAGGCACGACGCTATGGGATTGAATGCCGTCTTGTCGGCTATTCCGGTCCTGCCCGTACCGAGACAGATCTCTCCGGTGTCGGTGAACTGTATGACGGGACATTCACCGCCACGCAGGCGCAACGGTATGCCGAAGCATTCGTGACAGATGCCGAGCAGGTCATGCAGCGTGCATCCAGCGGTCTTGCATTGATGTGGGGCGGGGGCGATACTGTTGCCTCCCGGGCGGTCCGTGCCGCAGCCCAACGCTGCGGCTGGCGGGTGCTCTTCATTGATCGGGGGAACCTCCCCGGCACGCTGATCGCCGATCCCATGGGGATGAATTTCGACTCTTATCTGTTCCATCATGCTTCGCTGTTGGACCGGGAGAGTGATCTGTCTTCGATTTCACGGATGCGGACAGAATTGACACACCGGAGGAATGATACCAACAGACACTCAACGAAACGACGGAACTGGCTGATCGGTGCTGATTGGTGTGTTTCCATGCTGCGGGGCATGCCGTTCCGCGGACGGATCATCCCGTCCCGGCGCAGAAATACACTTGAGGGCCGGATCGCGGAAACGATACTATCCGATTCGAGGATCGTCCTGATGCCGGTCAATCATTCATTTGAAGTACAGAAGGTGCAGGGGGGATTCGGATTCCTGCGTGAGCAGATGGCCGAGGCTCAACGGGCAGCGGCAAAGCGTTCGCTCCCGGTCGTGGTAACGCTGCATCCGCTCGAACACAATGAGGAGCTGTTCCAGACTCTCGCAGAACTGCGGGAGGAGTATCGGTTCACGATCCATCCCGGTCCGAGCAGCGCATTGCTGATGCAGACGGATACGGTCGTGGCATCGAACACATCCGTTGCGCTGGAGGCTCTCGTTCTCGGGATCCCGGTGGTGCATGTGGGTCGGACGATGTTCCGCGGTCTCGATGAACGCCGGCTGTCCGCCTATCTGACGCACTATCTTCTTCCGATCGAACCGTCCGGAGAAACACCGGTCACCGATGACCAGTTCGCCCGGATCATGGAACGGGGGGATTGGCAATGATCAGCATCCTGCTCCCCGTCTATAATGCTGCCGGAACGGTGGAACGCTCCATCCGCAGTCTGTTGGGGCAAACAGTCCGGGAGTTCGAACTGCTGGTGCTGGATGACGGCTCGACCGACCGAACGGAGGAGATCGTCCGTCGGTTCAGCGATGAACGGGTGCAGTATCACCGGCTGCCGCACGGCGGGATCGCTGCTGCACTCAACGAAGGGATCCGGCGGTCACGGTTCGATGTGCTGGCGCGAATGGATGCCGGCGATATCGCATTCCCGGACCGTCTGGAACGCCAGTACCGCGCATTGATGCAGCGTCCGGAGCACTCGATCGTATCCTGCCATTATGCGGTATTCCGGAACCGATCGGTGGAGTATCTGGTCGAAGGGGAGACCGGTCCGGACGGCATCCGGCGGCGGCTGGCGCTGCATCCCGATATCCCTCATCAGGGGGTGATGTACCGGAAGCAGTTCATCACGGCTGCCGGGATGTACCGGCCGGTACCGCTGGAGGATTATGATCTCTGGCTGCGGGTGAAGGATTCAGCAGAATTCATCCTCCTTCCGGAGGTGCTGATGCTGGTGGAACATACGCGCAGTTCTCTCACCAATCTGGATGTCCGGTCCCGATACCGTGATCATTATGCCTTACAGCACCCCTATTATCCGGACCTCACATCGTTCGGTATCACCGACCAGGAAGAGACGATGATGACCATCGGATGGCGGGAATATTTCTACGGTACCCGGTCTGAAGCGCTGCGTGCGTGGCGCAGGATAGGATTCCGGCTTGCTGTACACCCCCGCATCCTGACCGCTCTCCTGGTGATGCTGCTCCTGCCGGAGCGGGCATTCATTACATTCAAAGAACAGCGGATGCGGCAGCGCCTCTCGTATCTGATGCGGTATTTCAGTGCTGCTTCCACACGCTGCCGGGCACAGCTTCGGCATTCACTTTCTGCCGAGGGACAGGGATGAGGATCCTGATGGTCACGGACGATTTACTTTTGGGCGGTGCTGCCCGGCATGTTGTGGACCTGTGCAACGAGCTATGCGTTCGAGGACACGCTGTAACCCTGGCCGCAACGGATGGACCAATGCGGGAGTTCCTGTCAGCACAGGTGCGGTTCATCCCTCTGAACCTGAAGAATAATCGGACGATGAAGAATTCGGCAGCGGGATCCCTGCCATCCTTGTTCACTCTGACCAGAGAGATACGATTAGGTCGCTACGCGCTTGTGCATTCGCACAAACGGTATGCGCACGCTGTCTGTGCTGCGGCTACTGTCTCTGTACCGATCCCGCATATAACCACATTCCATTCTGAACCGATTGGCGGACGATTCCGGACGTTCACCGGGGATCATTGCATCGGATGCAGTACGGGCATCACGGAGACATTGCAGAGCCAATTCCCGCACATGCGGGACCGGTGCATCACGATACCGAATGGTGTTCATCCGCTGCGCGAATACACTGAGGACGAACTGAGCAACGTACGGAAGGAACTCGGCATACCACCGGAGCATCTCATTGTCGGCACGGTCGGTCAATTCGTCCCGGCGAAGGACAGGGACACACTCCTCCATGCAATCCGGCTCCTGCGTTCCATGAATGACCTCCCGGCATTCACCGTTCTCCTGCAAGGATATGGACCGCTCGAGCAGCATCTGCGTTCTTTGTCCCGCGCGCTGGGAGTGGAAGGGACCGTTCACTTCCTTCCCGGTTCCTTTCCTGTGGCGGCGACCTGCAATCTCTCCGATATCATGGTGCTGAACTCCGTGACGGAAGGTGCTCCGCTGATCCTTCTTGAAGCGGCGAGTGTCGGAACGGCGCATATCGCTACCCGGGTGGGAGGGATCCCCGACTTCATCGAGGACCGTGTGAACGGCCTGCTGATCCAGCCATCCGATCCGAAGGCTCTGGCAGATGCGATCCGTACTATATTGCAGGACCCGGGCACAGCATCGGTGCTGGGGAATGCAGCCCGCTCGCGGTATGAAGCATCGTTCACGTTCGGAACCATGGTCGACCGGATCGAACAACTCTACACCACGATCGTGAGGCCTGCATGAACGCCGGCCGACGGACCGTCCTTAATATCGATATCGAGGATACCGATCTGCGGTCCATCCTTCATTCCTTTTCACACGGCACTGTCTTTACGGCGAACATCGATCATTTCGTTCTATTACAGGAGGACGAATCCTTCTACCGCGCATACC
>JABWAK010000176.1 GCA_013361065.1 Bacteroidota bacterium | reverse complement strand
TCCCGGTCGCCATATATTCCACATATGTCTGCAGGCGGATGACGATCTGTTCCCATTCCGGGATGGGCGGGAGCGGATCGACCCGCTGCAGCTGCCGGTAGAACGCACCGATGTAGCGGTTGTTTGCGAACGCGGTATCCTTCCATGCGGACTGCCGCGGCGGGAGATTCCCGGTGATGCGGTAGAACTCGATGGAACGTTCGACGGACGTGAGATATTCGATCAGTTTCCACGCCGCTTCCTTATGCTTGCTGGTGCGGAACATGACCAGACTCGTGCCGAGCGGCAGCGAGGTTCCGGGACGGAGCGAATCCATCGACGGGAGCGGTGCGGTCATCCACTGGTCCTGTTGCTCCGCCGGGATACGCCGGGAGAATTCGCCGATGTTCCACGGACCGGTGATGTACATGACGATCAGTCCGTCCGAGAACGCATGGTAGAGATTGGTGATCAGCTGCATCCCGGACGGCGAATACTCCTTCGCATAGAAATCCGTGATGAGCCCGGCCGCCTTCATAAACTCCGGTCCGCTGAAATTGCCGCGTGAATGATCGTTCTTCAGGAAATTCCCGCCGGACTGCATCCCCAGCGCGATGATCGGGACCCATTCGTTCGTCGGCAGGAAAAGCGGGTAGCAGGTCCGCCCTTCCTTCTTCGCCTGCTCCTTGATCCGGTCCGCTGCAACGGCGATCTCGCTCCAGGTTGCCGGCAGCTCGTCATATCCGGCCTTCTTCAGGATATCCTTCCGGTAATACACTACCCGCGTATCGACATACCACGGCAGACCGTAGAGGACGGAATCGATGACGTTGGTCTTCAGCACGCCGGGGAAGATATCATTACGGTCCGCTGTTGCCGACGAGCGGACGAACGTATCGAGCGGTTCCAGCGCATTGAGAACGGTGAATTCCGGGATCCAGGTGTTGCCGAGCTGACAGACATCAGGTGTCGACTCGCCGGCATAGGCAGTGAGCAGTTTCTCATGCGCTGCGGTCCAGGGGATCTGCTGGACCTCTACTTTGATCGTCGGATTCAGCCGTTCGAACTCCGCGATGAGCGGCCGGACCATCTCCCCCTCATTGCCGAAGCCCCAGAACTTGATCGTCGTAACCTGGTCGGCAGGACGGCCGCAGCCGGCTCCCAGAACGGAGAGGATGGACAGAAGACCTATGAACAGCGATCTCAGCATCGATGTTGACTCGTTTCGTATATCAATGGATAACATTTGTTACAACGTTACGGAAGGACCGTGAAGACCGCCTGCTGTCCGTCCGCTGAACTTCCGCCGACGTAGACCGTGAAGGTTCCCGGTTCGATCCGTTTCTTCATATCCAGTCCGTAGAACGACAGATCCTCCGACGTCACGGTGAATGTGACCGTGCCGGTCTCACCCGGCTGCAGCATCACTTTCTTGAATCCTTTCAACTCCTTCACCGGACGGGTGACTGTCGCAACATCATCCCGCAGGTACAATTGCACCACCTCTTCACCGGCACGTTTCCCGCTGTTGGTCACACTGACCGATACAGTGAGCGATTGATCCTTCGTGATGGAGGATGACGAGAGCGTCACCGCACTATATTGGAAGGAAGTGTAGGAAAGTCCATGTCCGAACGGAAAGAGCGGCGTGTTCGGCACATCGAGATACCGCGAGGTATACTTATCGGTCGGTACGAGCGGACGGCCGGTCGATTTGTGATTATAATAAATGGGGATCTGTCCCAGATTGCGCGGGAAGGTGACCGGGAGTTTCCCGCTGGGATTGTAATCACCGAACAGTACATCGGCCAGTGCATTCCCCGATTCCACACCGAGATGCCATGCTTCCACGATGGCAGGGATATTGTCCGCTTCCCACTGCAGCGTGAGCGGACGGCCCCCCATCACCACCAGGACGACCGGCTTACCGGTCGCAGCAAGCGCTTTCAGCAGTTCCCGCTGCCGTCCCGGCAGATCGAGATTCGAACGGCTTGCGGCTTCGCCGCTGTGACGCTGAGCCTCACCGAGGACAGCGACGATCACATCCGCTTTCTTCGCTGCAGCGACCGCCTTTTGTGCACGGTATCCGGAGTCGGATTCGATCTCGCATCCTTTGTCATAGATCAGTTTCGATCCCTTCGGCAGTTTCGCCGTGATCCCGTCGATCACCGAGACGACATGCTCCGGCTTCTGTGCCCAGGCCCAGGTACCGACGAGGTCCCGCCGGTGGTCGTTCCCGGCCAGCGGTCCGATGAGCGCGATGGTCTTCCCGCCTTTGGAGAGCGGCAGCAGTTCCTTTTCGTTCTTCAGCAGCACGATCGACTGCTGCGCCATCGTCCGGGCCACGGCCCGGTGCTCCGGCGCGAGGAGCAGTTCCTTCTCCTTCTCCGGTCTTGCATTGCGGTACGGATCGTCGAACAGACCGTAAACGAACTTCACGCGCAGCACACGCCGCACCGCTTCGTCCACCACCGATTCCGCCAGGGCGCCGGAGCGGACCGCTGCTGCGAGCTTGCGCAGATAGATCCGGCTCACCATGTCGATATCGACACCGGAGGAGAGGCCGACGATGCCGGCTTCGGTGCTGTCCTTCGCGATGCGGTGGTTCATCAGCTCCATCACCGCTGTATAGTCGCTCACCACCAGACCGGTGAATCCCCATTCCTTCCGGAGCAGGTCGGTCATCAGCCAGGAGCTTCCGGAAGCGGGAACACCGCCGATCTCATTGAAGGAACTCATGAGCGTCCATGCACCGGCATCGATCGCAGCTTTGTACGGCGGCAGATAAACCTCCCGCAGGGTCCGTTCGGAGAGATCGACCGTATTGTAATCCCGTCCCGCCTCCGCTCCGCCATACGCTGCGAAATGCTTCGCGCAGGCAAGCAGTGAACCATACTGCAGCAGGTCCTTCCCCTGGAAACCGCGGACGCGCGCCGCGCCCAACACGGATCCGAGATACGGGTCCTCGCCGGAACCTTCCGCGATACGGCCCCACCGGGGATCGCGTGCGATGTCCACCATCGGCGCGTAGGTCCAATGG
Source organism: Bacteroidota bacterium (assembly GCA_013361065.1). Lineage (GTDB taxonomy): Bacteria > Bacteroidota > Ignavibacteria > UBA10030 > UBA8401 > UBA8401. The sequence goes on along the minus strand of JABWAK010000176.1, from coordinate 3,998 downwards.
ACGCCGATCGCGGAACCTTCCAATGCGGCGATGTGCGCGGACTGTTCCACCAGTGCGGGATTCCAGGAACTTGCTTCGGCAAGCGGAATAGGAGTGATGGTGCTGTAGCCGTGGATGATATCATACCCGAACAGGACCGGGATCTTCATCCGGCTCTGTTCCATGGCGATCCGCTGGATACGCCCTGTCTCGGCCGCACCGGTGATCCCGAGGAAGGAACCGATCTGTCCTGCCTTGAGCATCGCGGTCTGTTCCTCGTTCAGCCGTTCGGTCTTGGTATCGTACCAGGTCCCGCCGATCTGGTTCAGCTGGCCGAGCTTCTCCTCCAGCGTCATCAGCCGGATGATGGAATCGATCCGCGCTTCGGTGGACGCCGGCAGCTTCCGGACCGGGGATTGGGGGAAAAGGAAGGCGATGCCGGAAAGGAGCATCACTGCGATGAAGATGGTTCGTTTGGTCATTCTGTCGTTCCGTGATTGAATGATTCAGGATTCGGATGAACAATACGCGATCAGATTCAACAGCAATTGTTGTGCAACGGGGTCCCGACGGCGTGCATAGAGACCAGCAGCAGAATTCTCGGTGAGTCGTCCCCGCACCTGCAACCGGTAGAGGATGACGGAACCGGCACCGCAGGGTGCTTCGGATACTGCATGTACGGCAAGATCCATGCCGCAGACCGCATGGGTCCGTGCCGGGACCGAGAACTCGACGGTGTATTGGGAGACGACCTCTCCCCCATATGCACCATTGAACATTTTAAGGTGTTTCGCTTCACAATGTTTCCACAAAGGATGAGCGGCATCCTCTGCAAAAACGTAGGAATCGTACCCGCCTTTATCAACATCAGGCCGGTTTGTGATATGAAGTTCCAGTCCCTCTGCGATCGTCTGCACAGCACTCCCGACCACACGGAATTCCGGTTCGATCACCGCCATCCGACCGCCCGCTTTCAGGAACGCGGTCACCTCTGCGATGCGTGATGTGTACAGAGCGTTCCCGCCAGCATTGCCGTGAAGCAGCAGCACAGCATCGGACGAGAGGGTGCTGCCGACGAACTCTTCGAACGGTATCTTATAGTGGGACAGGAAACTCCCGATCTCGCCGGACGGATCGAGCACGACCAAGCGCTTGCCGATGGAAGGAAGTTTCGGTTCATCGAATGCGTACGCGACCTTGCGGCTGACGGCGACCGACTTCCCCTCTTCCAGCAGTTCTGCAGAGACCCTCCAGTCATCCAGCATGTTCGGCAGCAGGAACTCAAGATCAAGGACGATGTCGCTCACCGGCGGCACCTCCACCGGGATGGTCTGTTTGGAGATCCATTGATTATCGGAGGTGTAGACGCCGAAGATGAGGGTCCCTTTGCGCGGCAGATGCGAATCGTTGAAGACGAACACGCGGACCGGATATGTCCGGCGGACCATGAAGTGACGGTCCCACAATTCTACGCTCACCCCGAACGGGGCGAAGGCATTCTTCACCGCAGCCAGCAGCGGTTTCGGACGGAGGTCCTTGATGTCCCCCAGGAACCAGTGCGCGGTCGGTCCGTCGTTGTTGCTGATGTAGACGAACGGCTGGATCGCCTCGATCCGCAGCCGGCGGAAGAGTTCGATCAGTTCCTGCGCCAGGAACGACTGGTGGTCGATCACATCCTGCGTGTTGTATCCTTTTCCCATCCAGCGCGACACGATCATCTTCGTCAGCACGGTCGGCTCCCACTGGTCATTGAACCACCACCAGAGGAACTCGTTCACCATCGACGGGACCGGGAGCTGCTCGATCGCTTCCAGCGAACGGGCGAAGCCGAACTGCCGGTCATTCATCACCATGCCGAGCGTGTAGATGTACGGATGCTCCTCCAGGAAATCGACCGATTCCCACGGCCGGGTTGGATCGAGTTCCTTCATCGCCGGGACGATCTCGCGCTGCACCGTCTCATCGGTCGATTCATTCAGCGGGTCCCAGATAACGATACTGGGATGGTTCCAGTTGTCCTGCAGCCATTCAGTGAACTCCTTCCGGATCTGCACATCGGATCCGGTAGCACACCAGAACTGCCATTCATTCTGGATGAGCATGCCGTGCTCGTCCGCAATGTCGTACCACCGGTTGTACATCTGTCCCAGATGGTTGCGGAAGAAATTGAAGTGATGCGCCTTCGGGATGTCGATGAGCGCACGGGTGATCCATGCCTGGTCCCACGGCAGCAGTTTCCTCTGTTTGTCGGAAAGGAACCGGTGGAACGCGATGTTGCTGCCGCGCAGCAGGATGCGGTGCCCGTTCAGGTAGAAATCGGGACCGATGATGGAGAACTGCCGCATCCCGAACCGCGTCCGGAGACAGTCGAGTTCTGCCTTCCCTTCGTGGATGACCAATTCTACTTCGTACAAAAAGGGATGCTCCGGCGACCAAAGTTCCACCTCATCGATAGGGATATGGAAGGTGATCCGTTCCGTCCCGTGGTCCTCCAGCACCAGCTGCTGGTCGAGGATCGGCGAGACCGCTTCATCCGAATCCCGTTCGAAGATGCGTGCGGAGACGAGCAATGATTCCCGTTTGTATTCCAGATTCTGGATCCACGCACGGACTTCGGCTGTCCCGGTGCCGATATGCGGTATCACCTGTACGAGCTTCACCCGTGCCCCGCCGACGCAGGTCAGATGCACATCTCCCCAGATCCCGGGAGTATAGATCTCCTTCTCCTGGTCCCGTCCCACTGCGCTCTCCGGCGGTAGCGTCCGCTTCGCGCCGACGCGGACCACCAACTCGTTCGCCCCCTCCTTCTTCAGATGCGGGGTGAGCGCATACTCATGGGATGTGTAACAGCTGATGGAGCCGCCGAGGTGGACGCCGTTGAGCCACACATCGGTACCGAACATGCTCTGTTCGATCTTCAGGAATACGAACTCGATGTCCCGCAAATTCTCGATCGTGAAGGCGGTACGGTACCAATGGTGATCAAAGGTCTGCCAGTCGTACGGCGGTTCGGCCGTATCAACAACGGACGGGACCTGGACGGTGGACGGAAAGTCGGAAGGTGCGGCCGCGGATGTGCCGCCGGCCAGCTGCCACCGGCCGTTCAGCGAGAAGACAGACCGGGGCCGGTGATGGTCATGGTGGAAATGGAAATGATGCACGCAGTCTCTAGTTCTTCGATGCAGGATCGAGCCAGCCGCCGGTGAATCCGGCACGGCGCAATCCGTTGATGATGTACGGATTCTTCTTCATCACCTTCCAGATGAGTCCGCTCCGGTAGTTCTCGATCATGAGCGCGATCGGTCCCTGATCGATCCCGAGGTAGTCATGATCGAACCAACCGTCCGGTGTGGAGGGGGTGATGTAGGTCGGATTGAACGCATCGAGGAAACCGTACTTGGTCCAGAGCTTGTCGCCGTACTTCATCCGCATCGCTTTCAATGCGGGGACGGCGATCTCCGGTGCGAACGGCACGGAACCGCCGGCAGCGGTCGGTGCAATCGTCCCGTCATCCAGATGCTCATCCGCGCCGGTTCCGCGGGCGGAGTAGGATCGGAAATCACGCTTGATGCCGTTCACGACGAAGATGGTGTCCTTCGGTCCGTCGCAGGCGGTCATGCCCCAGATGGTATCCGAATAGTCGTTCCACTTGTTGGGATTCTCGATGGCATAGGTGCGGTGGACGTACGTGGCACGGCGGGAGTTCTCGAAGTAATCGATCCCCTTCTTCCGCATGTACCCGTCCTGGATCCCTTTGAAATCGATCCACACATGGGAGTATTGATGACCGAACAACGGCATGAAGTTGAGATGCTCCTGGCCGTAGTGGGTCGCCCAGAGATACCGTTCATTGAAATGCTCCCACGCGCCGTCATCCACCGGATGTGTCGGTGAACCGAGTGCAAGGATGTACAGGATCATCGCTTCCGTGTATCCGAACCAGGTCCATTGATGGAATCCTTCCTCGTTTCGACCGGAGTCGTTGCCCTCGCCGAGATCGGCGACAAGACTCAGCTCCT